>CAYJID010000143.1:0-5855 GCA_964370135.1 uncultured Akkermansia sp.
GCCTTGGTATGAAGCGACTGTGGTCACGATACGATTCTGACGGAGTGCCAAAAAATGCGTGAAATTGACTGCTCCGGAGTATAGCAAAAGAATAACCTATCATCAAGCGGAGAGACGCTGCGAGAGACGCACTCAAACAAATATTGTAGATTCTGCCCCCTCCTCTGCGTTCTTCAAGGTAACAACAAAACAAACCCAACAAACCCAACAAATCAATAGAAAACAACAGAATATGAACAAGTCTTCCCTCCTCGCCGCCCTCGTCCTCGCCGCCGCAGCAGCCCTCCCCGCCGCCGCCCACCACGCTCCAGCCAAGCCCGCCGTCGTCAAGCAAGTCGTCGTGAAGAAGGCTCCCGTGGTCAAGAAGCAGGTGGTCAAGAAGCAGGTGGTCAAGAAGCAGGTGGTCAAGAAGCAAGTCGTCGTCAAAAAGGTAGTCGTCCAGAAGCAAGTGGTGAAGAAGCCCGCCGTCGCCAAGCAGGTCGTCGTGAAGAAGGCTCCCGTCCGTGTCCTCGCTCGCCGCTAGTCCGCACAGCAGCCCTCAGATTTTAACCCATCAGATGAGAACGCGCGCCTCCCCCACCAGAGGGAGGCGCGTTTCCCTTTGTCGCTGCGTGCGTACAAAAAAATACGCGGACGCCAGCTCCTGTGAGCAGCATCCGCGCAGATGATAAAAAGAAAGCAAAGGGAGCAGCGCCCCTTCTACTCATGCCTTAGGCCGCCTTTTTGCAGCAGGAACCAGCGGCCTTTTTTCCACAGGAGCCAGCGGCCTTTTTGCCACAGGAGCCACTGGCTTTTTTAGCCTTGCAGCCGCCCATGGTGTTGGCTTTTTTGGCCTTGCAGCAGCCGCCAGCAGCGGGTGTTGCAGCACAGGCACAGGGATCACACTTGCAGGGAGAGCACTTGCATGCAGCGGTGGGGGCGGCGGAGCTCAGGCTGATCATGCTAGCGGCGACGAGGGCAAATAATGTTTTCATTGTCTATGTAGGAATAATGTGTTAGTTAGGTTAAACTTCCATGAGGAAGGCTTGAGGTCATGCTATCATTTCAGAGAATAAAATCAAGAGGAAAGTTTGCTACCTAACATAACAATAGACTCATTCAAAAAACAAAAGTAACTGATTCTTTTTGATTTAATTCGGATGAAATTGTTATTTTTTAATTCTTATTATGACAAATACAATCGCATTATCCTGACCCGCTTGACAGCTCAGCTTAGCTATGCTAGTGTATAATAAGTTATGATTATTCTATCTCTCATCGCCTCCCTACTCCCTCTGCTACCTCTAGCGACGCATGCTCCCAAGATAGCCGAGAAAGCCTCCAAATACTACGAGTTTGTAGCCCACATGCGTGAGCAGACTCCCGTCCAATTCCGCGACATGAGCGATGAGCAGTATGCACAATACATGCAGCTACGCGAGCTCAACAAGGACTGTCCCCAGAACGTCTTGGTCAGAAAGGGCACAGATGTAAATGATCAAAATATCAATGAATTTCTCCTCGCGGCTCGCATCCCCACCACGATGGAGACTATGGCTCACTACATGAGCACGAAGCCTGCTATCCTTGACCGTCAGCATCTCGTGTTTTTAGCGGTCTTCCGACTGCACTCGATATGGGAGAGGGGGTCCGTCTGGTACCACAAGGATAACAAAACAATCGTGGGCGTCAATTTCTATGAACAGGATGAAGATGCAGCAGAGCAGAACGCCGAAAATGAGCAGCCTCGCATCAAGGCTATCCTCTTTAGCTACACAGAACAAGACGGCAAACTCTCCACCTATGATTTCTTTTGGATCAAAGGAGAGCTGCCCACGGGGTGGGAATAGCGAGACTACTGGTGCTGCCCGCATGCGCGGCTCGTTGCTGCTCACGCTGCTGCTCGCGCCCGCATGCCTGAGCTGTGATCTCGCGCAGCTCAAGCATGACGCGGGGCGCAGGCACTACCTGCGCGGCGATCACCAGCGGGCACTCGCGCTCTATGAGCAATCGCTCGCGATGCGGCAGCGCGCACACGAGCCCCCTAGCCCCGCGATGGCGGCTTGCTATGAGAGCATCGCCTATGTCTACGCCTCACAGGCTAGACATGCCGAGGCTCTACACTATTTCCACCGATCGCTACGCGTACGCGCGAGCTTGCCTCGATCCGATAGTGGCAAGCTCGCCGTCACCTATGAGAATATAGCCTACATCCATGCGGAGCAGGGCAAGCCCCTGCACGCGATGCTCTACCTGCTCAGGGCTGCTGTCGTATCACAGCCGAGCAAGCAGCCGCCCGACAGGGAAACGGATGCTTGCTAAGAGAACGTGTTCACTCTATTTTATTACATTATCTATAACTAAATAACGCGTTATCCATTAAGGAGACTTCTAAATTTTCGTCATTCTAAATAAGTAAATAAAGAAAAACGCTTCACGAGGCAGCTTTTGAGTGCTTTTAGGCTGACTTTTCCCCGAATTTTCGTCTCAGAGGACACTCTGAGCCATCAATTCGTGAAAAATCCAGCTCTAAAATCATCTCAAAATCTTACCTCGCGAGAAAATAGCCCCCCCCTTAATAACTACGCCTCCTCCTACGCGCAAGCAGCCCCGCGAGTGCGAGCAGACTCAGCGTCGCGCTGCTAGGCTCAGGGATGATGCTAAAGACCAGTCCATCTACTCCTGCGCCCATATGCTGTGCGTCGTAGCTCTCCCCATTGATAGAGAGGCTCACACGGAGACCTTCGGCCAAGGTGGTGTCAGCGAGCCCGTCGACATGTAGCGTGACCGCCGTCCCGCTGGACAGAGCCTCATTGAAGGCGGCGAGCTGCTCATCCATCATGTCCACATCCAGCGTGAGACTGCCTGTGAATGTCGCCGCCCCCAGCTCGACGCCTGTGAGCGTGTAGACCTGCGCATCTGACGCGCGCGTCAGGCTCATCGTGCTGCTGGAGCTCACGCGATCGTAGGCGAGTGTGACGTCATGGAGTGTGAGCTTGGCGCTCCCCTCCGTTTGGACTTGGATGCTGGTCAGAGAGATAGACTCGATACGCAGTTCGCTCTTGTCCATCAGAGTGATACTCCCCCCGCTCACACGGCTCGCAGCGGTGCTGCCCTCGATCACATTGCCCTCACCCGTGACGCTGATGCTGATGCCCTCGCTCAGGCTGAGTGCGCCTGCTGTGCGCAGGGTGCCGCCAGCCTGCGTGATCGTATTGCCCAATGTCCCCTCGGCGATGCTCAGCATGCCGCTGTTGGTGATGGTATTGGTGCTACCTAGCGCGCTGGCGTTGAATGCCGTGAGCGTGCCGCCTTCGCGGATGTCCAGCACGACATTACTGAGATGGGCCTGCGTCTGCTCCACGACGAGATCCTTGCCTGCGGCATCTTGCAGCGTCGCGCCTGCGAACTCACCTAGCGCGAGCTGCCCCGCGTAGACGATGACGGTCTGATTCTCCACCTTGCTGTTGAATGCCACGGTGGCATAATCGAAGCGCTCAGGAGCTATCTGAGCCCCCTCTCCATCCAGACCACTATTGATATGGAGGATTTGCTTGGCGACCGCATCGCTATGCCCATCGATACCGTCATTCATCACGATGCTGTTGCTGCCATAGGCATTGAAATGGATGCTGGAGTCTTCAGGGGTACGGCTGAGGTCGATTCCTTGTGCGTCGTAGCTATTATAAATGGCTTGGAAGTTCTTCTCCACGCCATTGGTCACCGAGGTATAGTTTCCAGTGAACTGCATGCTACGATCCAGAGCAAGTAAAGCGATCGTACCAACACTATTATTAATTGCTCCACCATAAGCATGAGCTCCATAGCCTGATAAAAGCTCACTTTCAGTCCAAGTACGATCCGTGATATAGCTCATGGCTGAGTTCGTCATGAAGTCACCAGAAATGCTCTTCACCGTCCCACCTAGGTTCCATATGGCACCGCCGCGAGCATAGGCATAGCCGGCTAGCTCGGTGGAGGCCAACGCCGTGGCCGTGTTGGCTATAAAATCCCCACTGATGCTACCCACCGTGCTGTAGAGACTCATCATCGCTCCTCCCCTCGCGTAAACATCCCCGTAGCTAATGGTCGTGGCAGATGCTGCGTTGGCGACAAAGTCCCCCTGGATGTCACCTACGCTGCTGCCATCATGGTTATAAATTGCCCCACCGTATGCTATGACCACAGCGCATTCATCGCCGATAGTCACGGCAGTGTTGGCGATGAAATCCCCCTGAATATCACCTACGCTGCTGCCCTCATCGTTATAAATCGCTCCACCGTATGCTTCAGCCTTGGTGTAACTGGTGAAGGAGGACGCGCTGTTGGCGATGAAATCACCTGTGATCTTGCCTATGCTGCTACCCACGCTGTTGTAAATAGCCCCGCCATGCGTGGCGATCTCTAAATCCGCAGAGGCTGAGGCAATGTTTGCTATAAAATCCCCCGTGATAGAATCTACACGAGCACTCTCCGAGTTGTAAATAGCCCCCCCCTGTGCCCTGAATGTGATATACACGGTCTCACTACTTGTGCTCTCCGCGTAATTTCCCACAAAGCTCCCCGTGATACTCTCGATACTGCCGCTATTATAGATCGCCCCGCCTTGCGCATAGGAATAGATGATATTAGAGCCGTCACTAGGGTCAAATTCAGAATAAGTGCCAGAAGAGCTTGCTCTATTTGCAATGAAATCACCTGCGATCTTGCCTAGACTGATTTCGTCGTTGAATATCGCACCGCCTTGGGAATATGTATCCTTGCTATCAGATGACGAATGTACAGAAATAGCCAAGAAGCTGTTACTGATATCTGTCCCTGCAGGCGCATCAAAGACAGGCTTATTTGAGCTCGAGTAGGCGTGGAAATCCGCGCTCGAGGAATCACGCGTCTTAGCGAGATGCCACCTTTTCGACTCATTATCCTGCTGCCATTGGAAGTAGGTGTAGTTGTCATCCGACGGCTTGGCGTCGCCAAGTGGCTGCGCAAAGTCCACGTTGAACTCCACGGCAGAATAGCCGCCTGTATCGGGATCAAGGAGGTACTTCGTGATACTGAGGTACTCAGCAGGATTGGCCTCGCTCACCTTGACGAGCTGGTAGGCAGAGGGCTCGGGGTAGAGCGCGCTGTCCACCAGGTTGAGCCCCGTGAGGGTGGGGAGGGTGAGCTGCTCTAGGCTCTCACCGACGCCTGCGGCGACGCTGCGCGAGCCGCAGCCTAGTGTCCCGTATAGCGCGAGGAGGGGGAGAAGTTTGAATGAAATACGTAGCTTCATGAGGATGATTATTTGAGAGTTATGATTCTCTATCATACTGCTAGACATGATGGAGTGTCAAACCTAACTTTGTGATTTCTTCAGCCCTGTCTGATCCGCGAGGTAGGAATCGACGACGCGAGCGGCTATTCTCCCCAGAGCTGCTCCAGCGGCTGAAACAGCTCGCCTGGATCAATTAGAGTCCCCTACCCACCCCTTCTCCATCAGCGCACGCAGTTCATGCTTGTCATCCACAAGGTGTTGTGATATTCATAGCGATAAGGTCGTCTATCAATCATGAATACATTCTCTATTCTTCTCACCTGCATCAGCAGTATAAGCGCCCCCGCCCAATCAGAAGACGTGTCGGTGATTGGCACATGGCAAAGCTCACCTCCACCGTCGAGCGGAGCCACCGTATCCCCCCTACACTGGGGCTCAGAGGGAGTGGCAAATGACAATGTGACACGAGCTGCTTTCCCCACGCCTAGCGATCTCGCCTACAGAGTCTATGCGGCTTGTACTGGCGACACGCACTCGCTGAGCGCGTATAACCTCGATCGCCCACCCAGCAGCAAGGAGAGCAACTATTTATTATGCTACCTCGACTTCCTCGACCTGC
>CAYJID010000144.1:0-5817 GCA_964370135.1 uncultured Akkermansia sp.
CCCGGTGTCGTCACCGAGGTGAAGGTCTACATCGCCACCAAGCGCAAGCTCGGTGTAGGTGACAAGATGGCCGGTCGCCACGGTAACAAGGGTGTCTGCTCCCGCGTGCTTCCTATCGAAGACATGCCCTACCTCGAAGACGGTACCCCCGTTGACATCATCCTCAACCCCCTCGGCGTTCCTTCCCGAATGAACGTAGGACAGGTTCTTGAGGCCCACCTTGGCGTCGCCGCCATGGCACTCGGTTTCAAGGTCGCCACCCCCGTGTTCGACGGTATTGAGGAAGAGAAGATCTGGGACTTCATGAGTCAGGCCAAGCAGGTCGACGGCTTCACCTGGGTAGGTGACGGCAAGGACGGATCGACCGCTGGCAAGAGCCGCCTCCTCGACGGCCTCACTGGTGAGTACTTCCACTACCCTGTGGTTGTCGGCTACACCTACATGCTCAAGCTCAATCACCTTGTAGCAGACAAGGTCCACGCCCGTGCGGTAGGTACCTACTCGCTCGTCACCCAGCAGCCCCTCGGCGGCAAGGCCCAGCACGGTGGCCAGCGCTTCGGGGAGATGGAAGTGTGGGCGATGGAAGCCTATGGTGCTGCCTACACCCTCCAAGAACTGCTCACCGTCAAGTCCGACGACGTGCAGGGACGCACACGCATCTATGAGAAGATCGTCAAGGGCGATAGCTCACTGGAGGCCGGCACGCCCGAGTCCTTCAACGTTCTGATCAAGGAAATGCAAGCACTCTGCCTCAACGTCGAGCCCACCGATCGTCGCGATCGTGGCACCGACATCCAGACGGCTGACGACTTCTTCACCCTGTTGGCCGAAGGCGAGGAACTCGCCGAGGACGAATTCATGGCCGAGGGACTCTTCGACGACGACTTTGATGAGGAAGACGGCGACTTCGTCACCTCCGCAAGCGACAACCGCGAAGACGACTCCGAACTCTAATGAACCTGACCGGCTCAGCCTTCTCCCCAAGAGGAGGCTGAGCGAGACAACGAAAAACACCTTTTTACTGATATGTCTTTTATCGATAACACCACCGATACCCCCAAAAATTTCGATCAGGTTTGCATCACCGTCGCCAGTCCCGAGGACATCAAGAGCTGGTCGAGTGGCGAGGTCAAGAACCCTGAGACCATCAACTACCGTACCTTCAAGCCTGAGAAAGGCGGCCTCTTCTGCGAGCGCATCTTTGGACCCACCCGCGACATGGAGTGCTCCTGCGGACGCTACAAGCGCGCGAAGAACAAGGGCATGATCTGTGACCGCTGCGGCGTCGAGGTCACCAGCTCCCGCGTGCGCCGCGAGCGCATGGGACACATCGAGCTCGCCGTCCCCGTCACCCACATCTGGTTCTACAAGTGCATGCCCAGCCGCATCGGCCTCATGCTCGACCTGACCGCCCGCGACCTCGAGCGCGTCATCTACTACGAAGACTACATCGTCATTGATGCGAAGGGCATCGCTGGCTTTGACCGCGGCCAGATCATCACTGAGGAAGAGTACGAGAACCTGCTTGACGACTACGGCGACGACGCCCCCGACGCTGGCATGGGTGCCGACGCCCTCCAGCGTCTGCTCGCCACCATCGACATGGACGCCCTCATCGACAAGCTGCGCCAAGACATCGACAAGACGAACTCCAAGCAGAACAAGCGCAAGATCGCGAAGCGCCTCCAGCTCGCGCAGGGCTTCCGCGACAGCGAGACCAAGCCCGAGTGGATGGTGCTCACGAAGCTGCCCGTCATCCCCCCCGACCTGCGCCCCCTCGTCCCGCTCCCCGGTGGACGCTTTGCCACCAGTGACTTGAACGACCTCTACCGTCGCGTCATCAACCGCAACAACCGCCTCCGCGAGCTCGCAGCACTCCAGACCCCCGAGGTCATCAAGCGCAACGAAATGCGCATGCTCCAAGAAGCCGTCGACGCCCTCTTTGACAACGGCCGCCACGGCCGCCACGTCACAGGTGCGGGCAACCGCCCCCTCAAGTCGCTCTCCGACATGCTCAAGGGCAAGGGCGGCCGCTTCCGTCAGAACCTGCTCGGCAAGCGCGTTGACTACTCGGGACGCTCCGTCATCGTCATCGGACCTCACCTCAAGATGAACCAGTGCGGTCTGCCTAAGAAAATGGCACTCGCCCTCTTTGAGCCCTTCATCATCCATCGTCTGAAAGAACTCGGCTACGTCCACACCGTGCGCTCCGCCAAGAAGATGATAGACCGAAAAGAGGCTATTGTCTGGGACATCCTCGAAGAAGTCACGAAGGGACACCCCGTCTTCCTCAACCGTGCGCCAACGCTGCACCGCCTCTCCATTCAGGCATTCGAGCCCGTCCTCATCGAAGGCTCCGCTATCCGTCTGCACCCCCTCGTCTGTACTGGCTACAACGCCGACTTCGACGGTGACCAGATGGCCGTGCACGTCCCGCTCAGCGTCGAAGCCCAGTTGGAAGCCCGCCTGCTCATGCTCGCGCCCAACAACATCTTCTCGCCCGCCTCGGGCAAGCCCATCAGCACCCCCACACAGGACATTATTCTTGGAGCCTACTACCTCACCCACACCCGTGCGAAGGAAGTCAAGGAAATGCAAGACAATGCGCAGAACCTCCCCCTCTTCGAATCCATCTCTGAGGTTGAGTTCGCCATTGCCGCGCGCAAGATCGAGTACCACCAGTGGATCCGTCTGAAGAACCCCGACTACGGCAAAGAAGGCGAAGCCTACAACACCCTCTCCTTCAACCGCGAGAGTGTCGACAAAAAGACCATCGTCACCACCGCTGGCCGCGTGCGCTTCAACGAAATCTGGCCCAATGAAATGGGCTACATCAACCGCAACGTCGGCAAGAACCAGCTCGGAGAAATCATCTGGCGCTGCTACCAAATCTGCGGACAGGAAAAGACCGTCGAAACCCTCGACTCCCTCAAGTCGCTCGGCTATAAAGAAGCCACCCGCTCGGGATGTTCCATCGGGATTGTCGACATGGTCGTGCCTGAGCGCAAGAACGCCATGATCGCCGAGGCCTACGAAGAAGTCTCCAAGGTCAGCGAGCAGTACGAAGAAGGTCTCATCACCAACGGTGAGCGCTACGAAAAAGTCATTAACATCTGGTCCTCCACCACCGACCTCATCCAGAAGGAACTTTACACGAAGCTCGAGTACAACGAAGGCTCCGCCGTCGCCAGCCCCCTCTACATGATGGTCGACTCCGGTGCCCGTGGTAACAAGGCACAGATCAAGCAGCTCTCGGGCATGCGCGGTCTGATGGCGAACCCCTCGGGTGGTATCATTGAGCGCCCCATCACGTCGAACTTCCGCGAAGGCCTCTCCGTGTTGGAATACTTCATCTCCACCCACGGTGCTCGTAAAGGTCTCGCCGATACCGCGCTCAAGACAGCAGACTCTGGTTACATGACTCGTAAGCTCGTCGACGTCGCCCAAGACGTCATCGTGCGCGATGAATGCTGTGGCACCGACAACGGCATCCTCATGACCGCCATCTACGACGGTGATGACGAAGTCGCCTCCCTCGCCACCCGCATCTACGGACGCGTCGCCTGTGAGGAAATCAAAGACCCCACCACCAAGGAAATCATCGTTGGCAAGAACGACATCATCAGAGATGATGCCGCCAAGCGCATCGAAAGTGTCGGCATCGAGAAAGTCCGCGTCCGCTCCGTGCTCACCTGCGAACTCTCGCGTGGCTGCTGTGCGAAGTGCTACGGCCTCAACCTCGCCACAGGCTACAGTGTGAAGGTCGGTGAAGCCGTCGGCGTCATCGCCGCCCAATCCATCGGTGAGCCTGGAACGCAGCTCACCATGCGTACCTTCCACGTCGGTGGTGCCGCTACCGCAGCCGCGAACCGCCCCGAGTACATCACCAAGTCCGCAGGCCGCGTCATCTATGATGAGAACCTCCGTGACCGCTGCGTCGAAGACGAGAGCGGCAACATGGTCGTCCTCTGCAAGAACGGCAGCATCAAGATCTATGACGAAGAAGGCAAGGAACTCGAATCCTACCAGCTCGCCCTCGGTGCCATCCTCAGCGTGAAAGACGGAGCCCAAGTCGAAGCCAAGCAGACCATCGCCGTCTGGGACCCCTTCGCCATCCCCGTCATCAGTGAAGTCGGCGGTACCGTCGAGTACCAAGACATGATCGAAGGCATCACCTGCCGTACAGAAAGTGCGGAAGGCGGCAGCCGCGGTACAACAGTGGTCATCGACCACCGTCAAGACCTCGCACCCCGCGTCATCATCCACACAGGCAAGGGAAAGAACGACAAGCCCCGCGTCTACTCCATCCCCACGGGAGCCTACCTCGCTGTTAGCGAAGGACAGGAAATCTTTGCAGGTACCCAACTCGCGAAGACCCCCCGCAAGGTGCAAAAGACCAACGACATTACCGGTGGTCTCCCCCGCGTCGCCGAGCTCTTCGAAGCCCGCCGTCCGAAGGACTGCTGCACACTCGCCGAGATGGACGGTATCGTCAGCATCGACGACATGATGATACGTGGCAAGAAAGTCGTCACCATCTACCGTGACGCCGAAGCACGCGAAGCCGCTGCACGCGGTGGACGCCGTCGCAAGGCAGAAGAAGTCGATGAAGGCGTACTTTCGATGAAGCACCTCGTGCCCACCGACCGCCACATCATCGTCCATGATGGAGACTTCGTCCGTGCGGGCGAACCCCTCTCTGACGGCTCGGAAGCCTCGGATGAAATCCTCCGCATCAGCGGCAAGGACGCCCTCCAAGAACACCTCGTCAACAAAGTCCAGCAAGTCTACCGTGTCCAAGGCGTGGAAATCAACGACAAACACGTTGAAATCATCGTCTCCCAGATGCTGCGCAAAGTACGCATCAAGGACCCCGGTGACACAGGCCTTCTTTGGGGTGATGAAATCGAGAACACCACCCTCACACGCATCAACCGTGAGACCGTTGGTATGAACGGACGCCCTGCTGACAGCGAGCCCATCCTGCTTGGTATCACCAAAGCCTCGCTCAAGACCGACTCGTTCATCTCGGCAGCCTCCTTCCAGGACACCACACGCGTCCTTACAGAAGCTGCTACACTGGGCAAGATCGACACACTTGAAGGCTTCAAGGAAAACGTTATCTTGGGACACCTCATCCCAGCTGGGACAGGCTTTGGCAAATATCGCAACATCGCGGTTGAGCCATCACCCGATGCCGTGCCCATCCCACGTGCTACGTACAGCAACGACAGCGAAGACGACCTCGGACCTGACGATGCTATCAGCGTCGGCGCGGACGACTAAAACAAAGCCGTCACACTACAACATAAAACCTCAAACACGAGTCGCTTTCTCCCATCGAGAAAGCGACTCGTCGCGTATACACACAGCAGTCGCCACAAACGCAACGGAGGCACCACCCAACCGCGACACCTCAATGGATTCTTAAGGTCTCGACCTTAAGCGATCACCGGCGATCGTTCGCCGGCGGGTGGAGGGCAGAGCCCTCCTCGGGTCAAGGGGCTAGCCCCTTGCGGGTCTGGGCAGAGCCCAGCAGGGTGTGGGACAGAGTCCCACTGGGGTGAAGGGGCTAGCCCCTTCGGGCGCGCCGCAGGAGCGCGCCCACGGCAGCAAGGAGGCGCAAGCCTCCGTCGGGCGTCAGTGCAGCTCACCCCCACACGCCCGCGAGGCAAACCCAGCACGGCTGCCACAGCCTCCACTGACGCCCCCGATCACCTGCGCGCGAGGCGCGCCACTTATCCACCGTCGCAAACGCGAAGCGTCCTCAACCGTCTTTTTACCCAAGCACATCCAACCACATCCAACCACATCCAA
>CAYJID010000145.1:0-5779 GCA_964370135.1 uncultured Akkermansia sp.
TTTTACGAATTGATGGCTCAGAGTGTCCTCTGAGACGAAAATTCGCGGAAAATGCGGCCTAAAAGCGCTCAAAAGCTGCCTCGTGAAGCGATTTTGCATATTTGCTTATTTAGAATGACGAGAATTTAGAAGCCCCCTTTAGAACAATGCGCCAAAGCGAAAAAATCACCGATGTCGATTGTGATGTCTATCATAGGCTCACTTTCCCTTTCTGTCAAGGCGAAAGACGGTCTTCGCAGGGGGGGGGCGGGGTACTATCTAACGGGAGGCATTTGTGGAGAAATAATCATTTTATTTTTCTTTGCTGTAGAATCCTGTTTGATTCTGCGTTCTTATCTAATGGGGACTCCTAAAATCTCGTGATGCTCAATAAGCAAATATAGGTGATAAGCACTCAATGATGCCTCACGAGAAAAGAGAAGCTCCCTAATGACAGGGCTCTTGTCGCGAAGCGAGTACTCTGTTGTTGACTTCTTTGTCAGTGTCACCATATCGGCGCACCGAGTGAGGGTCAGTGTCATGATTTTATTCGCAATGTGTTCTAAATGAGAGAGCCGCAATTCCTTGGGGGAGTTGCGGCTCTCGATATGCTGAGGGGGGGAGTCTCGTGATGTACTCGCTGTCAGCGGGTGGGAGATTAGGAGCTTATTTCTTGGGCTCTGCCTTGTAGCCTACGGAGTGTGTGTAGATGATCTCGCAGTCGGCGGGCAGAGGGATGAGCTCGTTGAGCTTCTTCTTGGGGAAGGAGGCGCGGTAGACCGTGCCGAGGTCAAAGGCGGTGCAGGCGAGGTAGATATTCTGCCCGATGAAGCCAGCGTCGCAGTGACCGAGCAGCTCGCTCGCCCATTTCTTCTTGTTCGCAACGAGCAGGATCTCGGTCGAGCCAAAGGAGCGCGCCTGCTTGATGCCTTCGTCACCCGCGAGGACGAGCTTGAGCGAGTGTGTCGCGGTGTCGTAGTGGTAGACGCCCGTATTGGTCGCAACGTAGAGCTCATACTCGAGCTTGTTGGCCGCGGTGGGAGCGGTGCGATGGCCCTTGTCATCGCTGAGACCGTTCGCCGCCCAGAGGAGATTGCTCAGCGTCTGCATGTCGAGAGGCTTCTGCTTGTCCATGGCACGCACGGTACGACGCTTGCTGAGTGTCTCGATGAGAGGCATACCGCCATCCTTTTGGGCTGGGGGCAGAGCGACTGTGGTGTCAGCCAAGGTGGTGCCGCCCATGGCAAGGGCGATACCCCAAGAGAATAAGGTTTGTAATTTGGTCATACATCGAGATTATAGGATATAGCTGATCGTCTGACAAGTACTGAGTGCGCCATGCCTCCAAATATAGATTTATTTGAGCTCCCCCTCGATGTATTCGTCCCAAGTAGCTCATAGTATGAATCGAAGTGAGCCGATAATTTGACTAGGAATATGCTGCATTGTATCATTTTATCCCGCATCTTAATTATCTAAGCATGAGAGGAATATAACTACAAATGGCACAAATATCCTTTGACGAAAAAACATCTAACTGTTATCATTCCTGTAACTACCCCCTTCCTTTTATTCCATGAGAATACCCAGCTACTTTTGTCTCCTCAGCGCGAGTTTACCCCTGTCGAGTACCCTAGACGCTGCCAATGTGCAGTCGAGCTACAGCTTTGATGATTATTACAAGCTGGAGGCAGATATAGAAAACTACACAGGAGCTGATATCCCACCGACCATCACCATCACGGGCAATGGCAATACCATCGTGGATGGCAACACACATCACGGATTCCAGATCTGGGGCACCAACGCGGCTCACGAGATGACGCATGTCACCATCAGCGGCATTGCAGAGTTCACCGGTTTCACCGATAGCGCGAACTCGACAGACAACACGGCGACCTACGAAGGAGGGGCAGCTCTCCTCTTCGTCGCCGGCTCGCACCTGGAGTTCAAAGGTTATGATGAGAACAATAGAATCACCTTTAGCAACAACACAGTCCATGGCAATGGACTCTATGTCGAGGGCGGCGCCTTGGTGGTGGCAGGTGGTAGTAGCGTGGGCGATATCTATGCCGATTTCCACAACAATGCCGTCTATCTGTCGGAAAGCAGCTCACCTGGCTCCTATGCCCGCGGGGGGCAATCAATATAGGCTCAGAAAGGCTCTTCACCACCACAGCCACCTCTGTCGCCGGTGATATCCACGGGAACTTCACCAACAATATCGCGGGCTACGGCGGCGCGATTTATGTGGGACAGCACGGCCAGATAGGCGATATCTATGGCACCTTTAGCGCGAATCACGCAGATGGTGACACGCATATCGGTGGCTCGACAGGCGCGTCGGCTGGTGGGGCTTTGCGCGTATATCAAGCCGAGCTGTCCAATATCTACGCAGACTTCAAGGGCAACACCGCCTACGCCGTGGCGGACTCCGTGCGCGGTGGCGCCATCGCGCTCAATGAGTGCAACTTTGGCAATGAAGAAGGCATCATCCAAGGCGACATGCGTGAGAATATCAGCTACTCGGAGAGGAGAGTTGCCTACGGCGGTCTCTTCTCCATCATGGATCAGGAGGTCGGCCAAGCCATCCATATCGTCGACTCGACCATCGAGGACAACGTCGCCGCCTCAGGCATGCGCAACCAAGTCTACGCACGCGGCGGCGCGTTCTACCTCGAGGACTCGACCGTCTACATCGAGGCGCAGCAGAGCCATGTGCTCATCAGTGACAACTACACCCTCTTAGGCGCGACATGGGACTCGAACACCTACTCCGTGAGCGGAGGCGTGCTGGATTATAACGCCATCTATGCGGTCAACACGTCACTGCACCTCACCACCCAGCAGGACAAGACAATCACCATCAACGATAGCGTCTACGCCCGAACGATGAGTACGCTCAACATCAGCTCCACCTCAGGCCGGACGCAGGGCTATGATGTCTCCCTCAATGACGAGGTGGAGAACTGGGACATCATGGTGGACAACGCGCGCGTCCAGCTCGGCAGCTACACCCACCAGGCAGACACCCCCTCGCTCGACGACGATGTCGTCACGACCGCAGGACTGAAAAACAGCAGCCTCACCATCAGCAGCACCTCGCTGGTGAATACGCGCGCGGACTACCTCAATGAGGCTGCATCCATTAGCAACCATGGCGACATCGAGTTCACCGGCGGTGATCTCCAGATAGGCATCAACCTCGACCAAGCAGGACACGCCGACTCCGCGCGCAGCGGTGACTACTACATCCAGACCGACACACGCATGAGCAATGGAGCGGCGGTCTATGGGGACACCATCCATGTGAATGACACCCTGCTGATGCAGGAGGCAGCCTCCGTGGATGTGAAGACACTGCTCTACTCCGCCTACGACATGTATGAGATCAATGGCACGGATCTGCTCACACATGACGGCGAGCAGCTCGTCATGGCGGCAGGGACGCAGCTCGACTTTGACCTCGTGCGCTTGGAGATAGACCGCGCGACGCGCGACGACTACTTTGACCTCATCGTGAGCGATGATAGCGCAGGCCCCATCGTGCATGATACCGACGGCTACGAGGTGGAGTTCTACCTCAGTGGCAATCTGCTCGTGCGTGGCGAGCACTACGTGGTCAGCACGCTCGAGGATGGAGGGCTGCGCATCCACTTCATCTACCCCGAGCCGAGCACAGTCACACTCAGCCTCATCGCGCTGACGGGACTGATGGCGCGCCGCCGCCGCCCGCGCAGCATGATGGCGGCGTGAGCGACGCGCGTGACAGACGCAAAAAAGAACCCTCTCCCGCGATAAACGAGAGTAGGGCTCTTGTAATGATTTGATTCTTGCAGATCAGTGCGCCTTACGACGGCGTCGAGCGAGCAGGCTCACGAAAGCGACGAGGCTCAGGCTCGCCGTACCTGGCTCGGGTATAATATACTGCAGAGGGCTATCGTCAGAGATATTGCCCGTGGTGAGCAGGGTGCTGGCGATGAGCTGTGATTGATTGATATCAGCAGCTCCCTCGTAGATGAGCACGTTGTCCACATCCGTGTCCTTTGAGTTTGCACCCAGCTGGAAGGTGTTCATGGTCAATACGCCATCGAGGCTTACATTTCCCGAGTCCAACAAGAGACCTGATGAATCATAAATAGAAAGCGTGACGAGCGTATTGACGCCATCAGAGCTTGCCGTCATGACCATCGCATTGTACGAGCCAGCAGCACCTGTCACATCGACACTCAGACCTGCTCCATAGTAGAGATTGATGAGACTGGAATCAGAGCCACCTGTTACCACGCTGCGAGATTGCCCCCAGAGATCGCAGCCCCAAAGGCGTGCGTTGGTGAGATTATTGGTATCGTAAGCCATCGCAATGGTAATGCCGCTCGACGCGGACATCCCCATCTCTGTGATTTGCATATTGCCTCCATTCTGTCGCGCAGAACGAGAGCCTTCTATACCATCAGCGGCATAGTTACGATAGCCATCTATGTTCGCCAAGACACCGTCACCTTGGTTTTCCTCGAGAGCAGAATTGGTGACATTGTAGCCCCCCATTCCACCCAACGTTTGCTCTGGTCCCTCAAAGTCGAAGCCATAGCGCAGTGTCAACTCGTCTGGCGTCTGAGCGGCCAACATAGAGGCAGCAGCACAGAATACGGATAAGATCGAAGTAATGAGAAATTTCTTTTTCATAGTCAAAGATAAGAACACTATAGCATAATACACCATAGGTTCAAGAAAAAAATGCCATTATGCAAATAACAAACCCACCTCTACAGGATCTGCTCAGGTGTGGCACTAAAACAATCTGTAACAAGATGTAAGATTAGGGAAAGGCAAAATTCACTTGCATGTTAGATTGATTCTAGTTTATAATGCGGGCATGTCTGATATACTTGTCCTCCAATACGCGAAGTGCACCACCTGCAAGAAGGCTCTGGCTTGGCTTCGCGATCGTGGCGTGAGCTACACCGATAGACCCATCGTCGACACTCCTCCGACACAGGAGGAGCTGCGCACATGGTGGCAGGCGAGTGGGCTGCCGCTGCGCCGATTTTTCAACACCAGCGGGATGAAGTACCGCGAGCTCCAGCTCGCCAAGAAGCTCCCCGAGATGAGCGAAGACGAGCAGCTCACCCTACTCGCCAGTGATGGGATGCTGGTGAAGCGTCCGCTACTCGTGACGCAGAAGGGAGTCTTCCCCGGCTTCCGCGAGGAGGCGTGGGTGGCCTTGCTGGGGGAGTGAGTTGTTTTCCCCCCATAGAGACAGATAGCAGCGATGCGGTGTGCATCGCTGCTATCTGTGATGGTCTGTGTAGAGCTGGTCTGGCAGATGCTTAGGGGGCGTCTACGCTAAAGCGGAGTCCTGCGGCTTCCTTCACATTCTGACCTATTTTCTTGCCATCCCATGCGATGGGGGCAAAGGTGAACATCCAGCGGCGTATCTGCGGCAGGCTGGGGCTCTTTACCAGCACTTGATTCCAGCCCTTGTTGAGCTTCACCTCTGTGGGCTGGCGGTAGTGGTAGTTCTCATCGACGTAGTGCTCGAGCTTGCCGTGGGGATTCTGCCACTCGGGGGCGGCGACGGCCTTGCCATTCACGTAGAATTGTGCCTTGGTATACAGCCACTCTCCGGGGGTGCCCGTGGGACCGTGGCGTCGGTCGGACGTGGCCCAGGTCTGCGCTCCTATCCAGAAGGGCACAGTCTGCGCCTCGGGTGAGTAGATGTATTGTAGCGCGTAGTAGGTGTGATTGCGGTGCGGGTAGCCCGAGCCGCCGTTGAAGGTGGTGGGGTAGTCGCAGTAGT
>CAYJID010000146.1:0-5763 GCA_964370135.1 uncultured Akkermansia sp.
CGGAGATCGCTTAAGGTCTAGACCTTAAGAATCCAAGATGCTTCGCATCTTTTTTGGGTGTACGACGGTGCATCATGACAGCGAGCAGCGCTCTCTTGACAAGGCTTCAGACTTCATTATAATAGATCAATGCACGTGCGCTCCCTCCTTTCACGCCCCACAAGCAGCTGTCTGCTCCTGCTCGGGCTCACCATGTCTTCCCTCGTCGCTGAAGAAAAAATCACGTTCGAACAGCCTGTCAATGTCACCCCCCGCCACTACGTCTGCTACCAGACGGATGAGCCTCTCCGCATCGACGGCAAGCTCGATGAGCGCGCATGGCAGCAGGCTCCGTGGACTGAGTATTTCGTCGATATTCGCGGTGTCCAGCACCCCCACCAGCCCACGTACAAGACGCGCGCCAAGCTGCTCTGGGACAAGAAATACCTCTACATCGCCGCCGAGATCGAGGATCCCCATGTCTGGGCGACGCTGACGGAGCGCGAGTCTATTATTTTCTATGACAATGATTTCGAGGTGTTTATTGATCCCGATGGCGATACCCACCACTACATGGAGTACGAGATCAATGCTCTGGGCACGGAGTGGGATCTCATGCTGACCAAGCCCTACCGTGATCGCGGCAACAAGGTGCTCGATTGCTGGAATATCAACGGCGTGCGCTCTGCCATCCATGTGAAGGGGACACTGAACAAGGGCGATGACCGCGACGAGGGCTGGACGGTGGAGATCGCGATGCCGCTCGACTCACTCTGCGAAGCGGACAAGAAGATGCCCGCTGCTGGCCAGCAGTGGCGCATCAATTTCTCCCGCGTCCAGTGGGCGAGCAGATGGGATAAGGATGGCTACAAAAAGATCCCCCACCCTATCACGAAGAAAGAGGGCTCGGGTGCCGAGGACAATTGGGTCTGGTCGCCACAGGGGGTGGTGAATATGCACCGCCCCGAGACATGGGGCTATCTCCAATTCTCCGAAAAAATGGTGGGCAAGGGTTTTGACGCCTTCCAACCCGACCGCGCCGCCGCGACTCAATGGGCTCTGCGCCAGCTCTACTACCGCATGTGGGAGTACCACGCCAAGCACAAGAAGCACGCCGCCAGTCTCGCCGAGATACGAGCCGACGAGGTGCGCGCGTCCCACTTCACCCCCCTACTCCACCACGTCCTCAACGAGTGGTGCATCACCAGCCCCGATGCCGAGGGGCGCACGCAGGTCATCTACTCGGACGGTCGCAGCATCACATTAGAAAAATAAGCCATGATTCGCAAGATTGTATTCACAGGACTGACCATGCTCGCCACATGGGCTCAGGGGAAGTCACCCGATATCTACGTCTGGGAGCATGCACCGCAGGCGGGCAAGTCCGAGGAGCATGTGCGCGCCCAGATGAGCGCGATCAAGGCGCGCGGGGTGAAGGGGGTATTCTATCATTCGAACTTCCGCGAGATGGAGCAGATACGTCTCGCCGCGGGCATCGCCTCCCAGCTCGGGCTGGAGTTCCACGCATGGGTACCGACGCTCACGCAGGTGGGCAATCCCGTGGTGAAGGACGGCTGGTACTCCGTGAGCCGTGAGGGGCACTCCGTGAAGGACAAGCCGCCCTACGTCCCCTATTACCAATTCCTCTGTCCGAATAGCGAAGAGGTCTACCAGTATCTCTCCCAGAGCTTCCAACAGGTGGCGCGCATCGCGGGTGTCGCAGGCGTACAGCTCGACTACATCCGCCACCCCGATGTCATCCTCGCACGCGGTCTCTGGGCGAAGTATGGATTGGACATGAAGGGGGAGGCCGCCCCCTATGACTACTGCTACTGCGCTCGCTGTGCGGAGAAGTACAAGGCGCGCTCGGGCGTCGATATCCGCAGCAAGGGAGATGAGGCGCAGCACATCGCCAGCTGGAAGCAATTCCGCTACACGAGCCTCACGCGCCTCGTCAACCGCCTCGCGGACGATGTCCACCGCGCGGGCAGTCGCATCAGCGCAGCCGTCTTCCCTGGTCCCACTCTTGCGAAGACCATGGTGCGTCAGGATTGGGGGAAATGGCATCTGGATATGGTGGCACCCATGCTCTACAATGATTTCTACCTCCAGCCTCCCTCGTGGATAGCGGAGCAGACGCAGGAGGGCTTGGCAGCAAAGCCATCCAAGACCAAGTTCATCTGCGGACTCTTCATCTGTGGGCAGCCTGAGAAGAAAAAAGAATTCAAAGACCCCGAGGCTTGGGGGCTCACGCCCAGCGAGCTCGAGACGGCTGCGCGTGCGGCGGTCAAGCAGGGCGTGGACGGCATCGCGCTCTTCACCTTCTCCAGCATGACGGATGCCCACTGGGAGGCGCTGCACAAGGTGCTCGATGAATCCTAAGCTGATACAAGCTCATGATCTTCCTGCTCTCCCCTGCCAAAACCATGACGCTACAAGGACGCGCGGCGCGCACGCAGCCGCGCTTTGCCGAGCAGACGCATGACATCATCACGCAGATGCTCCCCTACTCGGAGGTGGAGCTGCAGCGTGTTTTCAAAATCAGCCCGAGGCTCGCGCAGGAGCTGCACGCCTCCTTTGCCGCACACGCAGCGAAGGAGGCTCCGTCAGTCGCCGCTATTGATGGCTACGACGGTGTCGTATTAAAACACCTCAAGGCGGGAGCTCCACTCGATGAGCAGCAGGGCGACTACCTCCAGCAGCATGCGCGGCTCTGCTCTCTGCTCTACGGGCTGCTGCGCCCGCTGGACGCCATCCGCCCCTACCGCATGGAGGGCTATGTGCGGCTGCCCAGCAGCGGCATACGCGTGGACAAATACTGGCGGGATCATCAGACGCCTCTCCTCATCGAGGATGCACAGGCGGCAGGCGGCACGCTCATCTACCTCGCCTCCAAGGAGGAGCAGCAGGCCTTTCACTGGAAATCAGTCGAGCAGGCGCTGCGCGTCATCCACATCGACTTCCTCCAGCGCAAGGGCGACAAGCTGCGCCCCATCGTCGTCTACACGAAGATGGCGCGCGGCGAGATGCTGCGCTACGCCATGCAGCAGCGTATCACCAGCGCAGAAGCGCTCAAGGAGTTCTGCTGGCATGGCTACGTCTACAATGAGGCTCAATCAGACGCCCAGCGCTGGGTCTGGGTGAAGGAGGCTGACTGCTAGGATGACTTCTCAATACGCCGCCTGTACCAACACGAGGCGGTCTCTCTCTTAAGGGGGCTTCTAAATTCTCGTCATTCTAAATAAGAAAATTCGAAAAATCGCTTCACGAGGCAGCTTTTGAGTGCTTTTAGGCTTGATTTTCGCCGAATTTTCGTCTCAGAGGACACTCTGAGTCATCAATTCGTGAAAAATCTAGCTCTAAAATCATCTCAAAATCTTACCTCGCGAGAAATTAGAATCCCCCTTAAACAACAATAGAGCCACCCTGATCACCCTTTCCGAAAGTCGCATTCCCATAGCAGTACAGAAAGCTCAAGGTGGCTCCCATCTGCCAAGCGCTCGCCAGCGCATCAGGAGAGATGCTGCGAGACGAGCGCGTGATGAGCTGAGGCGTGCCTTATTTCATATCGAGCTTGAAGTAGACATCCTTCTTCTCCCCCACCGAGTCGAGGCGCAGGTAGAAGCCCTCCACTCTCTCACGCAGACTGGGTGCAAGCAACTGTTGCAGGAACTTGCCGCGCCACAGAAAGCGCGCACCGCTCATGGCGGGCACTGCAGGAGTATTCTCGGCCGCGACGAGTCCCTCCACCATCTCTCTCTCCTCACCAAAGGCTAGCAGCCTGTTGCCTGCACGGAAATAAAAGCCACTCTCTGCTGTGTTGTCAGCAAGTTGTGATAGACCCTCTACAGCTATTTTTCTCTCTTGCTCCTTACGAAACAGAGCGCGCGTCACAGCATCTACTGCTGCGTGAGAGTCGACTGCGAGCTGTGTCTTATCCTTGATGCCTGCAAAGGTGCCCATGGAGACTCTTGCGTAGCGAGCGTTTTTGTCTTCTGGGTTATCATACTGTTTCGCAAACAGCCCCACATTACCCGCCATTGAGGGGAGGAGCCTGAGCACGCTCTGCGTCGCGTTCTCATACCTCCCAAGCTTCTCTGACTGGGAAGGAGTAGCTGCATCTGGATCGTTTTTCGCTGGTATACGCTCGAAAGCAGACAGAGCCGCAAAGATCGCCATGAGCGGGATCTCGGTGAGGGCTGCGGCCTGCTCCTCAGAAAGAGGTGATAGCTCGCCATACATCACGATGTCGGGACGCGAGGCTAGCTGTACTCCGAGAGAAGACGCGCTCGCTAGCTGGTAATTGCTCATAGCCGTATGGAGCTTCCCATAGATATCGCCATCCTGCGTCCAGAGCTGCATACCGATGCCCTCTGTAAACTGCGGCATCAGACGCTGCAGAGAAGCAATGAATCTCTCGCCACAATACCTGACTACATGCTCATCTTCTCCTAGCGAGGCTAGCAGCGCATTCTTCATCGCATGAAAGTCCAGAGAGGAGACAGACTGCGTCAAGCTCGCATCCAGCCAGAGATGCGCCTTCACCGCGCGCGGCACGGTGATGCTGGAGGCCGTCATTGTTGCCCCACCGCTCTTGAGCTTGTCGAGTGCCTCAGTCCCTGTCCCTAGTGCCACAACAAGCCTGTCCGCATCGACAAGATGGAAGAACAGAGTAGGTGTGCCTTGGAGCTTCTCCTGACAGAAATTCTGGAAGACATCGGGGAGAGCCGACACGTCAAGCTCATAGCCGAAGGTCCCATTCACCGTGATTTTCTTCAGATAGGGAGATGGCGTGCCTTTCAGCTGCTCGATGACCAGCCCTGCCAGTGCTTGGTTGAACTGGAGGGAGAGGTAGGCAGGCTTCACGGAGATAGCGGGCGTGGCTTTCAGCTGCTTTGCCCGCTCAGCGAGGAGGCAGGCTAGCTGCTGCTTTGCCTTTGCGAGCTTTTCTTCATCGCGACTCAGCGCCTTCTTCGCGCTCTCGACCTGTCGTTGTGATTCTTTGCTCATGGCGGCAAAATTCTCTCTTTCGAACTTCAGGATTGCCTCGTGGTGTTTAATAGACTTTTGCTTGAGCTCGATAAACTTATTGATGCTAAAGAGATGGATATACTCCATGAGCTGACTGAGATTCCCCTGAGAGCTGACGAGAGTCGCAGCCTCGAAGGGGATAGCCCCACCAGAAGCAGCAAGGAGCTTGGCGAGAGCGGGCAGCTCGCGTACATCAGCGATGAGCTCATAATCCCCTGCTGGGATCTGGGCGCGTGTGCTATAGATCTCCTGCACAGGCGCGGTCTGCATCTCGCGTGCAGGTGCAAGCAGAGAGTCAAATACAGATTGAGCATCCTGCTGCGCCTGAGTCGCCAGCGGCGACATCATCAGCGCGGAGAGGAGTAGTGCGTTGCTTTTCATAAGATGACACATTAGCATTCATCTCGTTCCCCGCGCAAGCGTAAATTGTGTCAAAATCATAATACATATTCTAACAAAATGCTATACATTGCTACACAATCCCTATTGGGAATCTTGCAAAATTAGCAGCTTCGGATTTTGCTAGCAGTTTGGATGAGAATTTGTGGCGTTTGGGTGCGCATAGCGAGCTATGTAAGCTCAAAAAGTCGCAAATTCTCGCCAAAATGCTACAAAAGGCGTGCTGTGGCACTCATTTTTGAAATCTGCAATTTCTGAAAACTAATTTTGCAAGGTCCCCTTTTGATTACTCAAGTATCGTTAAGGGGGCTTCTAATTTCTCGCGAGGTAAGATTTTGAGATGATTTTAGAGTT
>CAYJID010000147.1:0-5745 GCA_964370135.1 uncultured Akkermansia sp.
AGGAGAAGACACCGATGCCGTCAGCAGCGCACGCGATCATGTAGTCGCGGTTGAGCTTGGCGATGTTGTCTACAGAGATACCCTTCGGGCAGGCGGCTTCGCACTCATACTGGTTTGTGCAGTTGCCAAAGCCGAGCTTGTCCATCTGGCGGACCATGGCGAGCACGCGCTTGTTCTTCTCAGGCTGTCCTTGGGGGAGCAGGTTGAGGTGAGCGGCCTTGGCCGAGGTGAAGAGCATGGCGGAGCTGTTCTTGCAGCTCGCGACACAGGCACCACAGCCGATGCAGGCAGCGGCGTCGAAGGCAGCCTCAGCGGTCTTGAGACGCACAGGCATGTTGTTCGCATTGGGCGCGGAGCCCGTGCGCACGTCGATGAAGCCACCCGAGGCGATGATGTTGTCGAGCGCGGTACGGTCGACGACGAGGTCACGCAGCAGGGGGAAGGCAGCAGCGCGGAAGGGCTCGATCCAGATGGTGTCGCCGTCCTTGAACTTGCGCATGTGCAGCTGGCAGGTGGTCACCTTGGACGCGCGGCGTCCGCTGTGGGGGACACCATTGATGGTCAGCGAGCACATGCCGCAGATGCCTTCGCGGCAGTCGTGGTCAAAGTGGATGGGCTCTTTGCCGTCATGGACGAGGCCTTCGTTGACGATGTCGAGCATCTCGAGGAAGGAGGCTTCCTCGGGGATGTCGGTCGCAGGATAGGTTTCGATGCGACCTTTGCTCTGTGGGTTTTCTTGACGCCAGACCTTGAGCGTGAGATTAAGTTTAGCCATAATTGATGGGGGAATGGATAGAGGTGATAATCGTGTGTACGCGTCTCGTCTTTACTTGTACGAGCGGACGGCAAGGTGGATGTTCTCGAAGGTGAGCGGCTCCTTGTGCAGGATGGGCAGCTCGCCAACCTTGGTGAATTCCCAAGCAGCGACGTAGGCGTAGTGCTCGTCGTTACGAGCGGCTTCACCGTCATCGAGTTGGTATTCGAGGCGGAAGTGAGCACCGCAGGATTCTTCACGGGCGAGGGCGTCGTAGCACATCAGCTCGCAGAACTCGGTGTAGCAGGCGAGGCGCCATGCCTTTTCCAGCTCCATGTTCATGCCTTCGGTCGTGCCTGCAACGCGGACATTCTTCCAGAAGTCGTCGCGGATGCGGGGGATCTCGGCGAGGGCTTCTTGGAGGCTCTCGCGGGTGCGTCCCATGCCGACCTTGTCCCACATGATCTGGCCGAGCTCGCGGTGGATCTCGTCTGGGGTGCGTGTGCCCTTCACATTCATCATCGCATCAATACGTGCCTTGACTTCGTCCTCGACAGCCTTGAACTCAGGCGCATCGGTGGTGACACTCCCTGGCTTGATGCTGGTGAGGTAGGTGGGCAGCGTGGAGGAGATGACGAAGTAGCCATCGGAGAGACCCTGCATGAGAGCGGAGGCACCGAGGCGGTTCGCGCCGTGGTCGGAGAAGTTCGCTTCCCCGAGGACGTGTAGACCGGGGATGGAGGACATGAGGTTGTAGTCGACCCAGAGACCACCCATGGTGTAGTGGGAGGCGGGGTAGATCATCATGGGCTCCTTGTGAGGATCCTGGTCGGTGATTTCCTCGTACATTTCAAAGAGGTTGCCGTACTGACCGTCGATCCATTCCTTGCCCATGCGGTCGATGGATTCCTTGAAGTCAAGGTAGACACCGAAGCCGGAGGTGGCGATGCCGCGGCCGTCGTCACAGGCCTCCTTCGCGGCGCGAGAGGAGATGTCACGGGGGGCGAGGTTGCCAAAGGAGGGGTACTTGCGCTCCAGATAGTAGTCGCGCTCGCTGTCAGGCAGCTCGGAGGCCTTGATCTCGCCCTTGCGGATCTTTTCTGCGGTCTCGCGTGTCTTGGGCACCCAGATGCGGCCGTCGTTGCGCAGGGACTCGGACATGAGCGTGAGCTTGCTCTGGTAGTCGCCCTTCACAGGGATACAGGTGGGGTGGATCTGCGTGAAGCAGGGGTTGGCAAAGTAGGCACCTCTCTTCCAGCAGGCGTGAGCAGCACCAACGTTGCAGCCCATGGCATTGGTGGAGAGGAAGAAGACGCGACCGTAGCCGCCGGTGGCGACGAGCACGGTGTCACCCGCATGGCTCTCGATCTTGCCGGTGACCATGTCACGTACGACGATACCCTTGGCATGGCCGTCGACGACGACGAGGTCGAGCATCTCGGTGCGGGGGTACATCTTGACGTGCCCCTTGCCGATTTCCTTTTCGAGTGCTTGGTAGCAGCCGAGCAGCAGCTGCTGGCCAGTCTGACCGCGGCTGTAGAAGGTACGCTTGAGCTGAGAACCACCGAAGGAGCGGTTGTCGAGCAGACCGCCGTATTCGCGGCCGAAGGGCACGCCCTGAGCGACGCACTGGTTGATGATGTTGCAGGAGACCTCAGCGAGGCGGTAGACGTTCGCCTCACGGGCGCGGAAGTCACCACCCTTGACCGTGTCGTAGAAGAGGCGGTAGACGGAGTCACCGTCGTTCTGATAGTTGTGTGCGGCGTTCACACCACCCTGTGCGGCGATGGAGTGTGCGCGGCGGGGGCTGTCTTGGTAGCAGAAGCACTTCACATTGTAGCCGAGCTCGCCGAGTGTGGCGGCGGCGGCACCGCCTGCGAGACCGGAGCCTACGACGAGGACGGTGTATTTACGACGGTTGTTGGGGTTGATGAGCTTGGCGTCGCGCTTGTACTTTGTCCATTTGTCTGCGATGGGACCTTCGGGGATGCAGGCATCGGGCATGTAGTCGCTGACGGGAAAATCAATATGGTTCATATGTGTTTTACAAGAGGCTCGGGTTTACTTGAGGATACCAGCCATGACAGCCAGAGGGATGGAGATGTAGCCACCGCAGATGACGACGGCAAAGCCGATGGAGGCGAGGTCGTAGAGGGGGCGGATCTTGCGTGTGCTCAGACCCAGTGTCTGGAAGACGGACTGGAAGCCGTGGCGGATGTGCATGAAGAGGCAGCCGATCGCGCCGATGTAGACGAGCGAGCAGATGGGGTTCTTGAACGCGGTGGTCACGATCTTGTAGCAGTTCGCAGGGTCACCATTGTAGGTGAACTGCCAGAGGTGGAAGAGGGCGAAGAGCAAGATGGTCGTGCCGGTGAGTACCATGGTGCGGGAGGAGACGGTCGCCTTGAGCGTGCCCTCGACTTGGTACTTCGTACGTGCGTTCACATTCTCGAGCTTGAGCATGATGGTGAGCGCGATGTGGATGGCGAATACGCCCAGCAGACCCAAGCGGATCGACCAGAGCAGCCACGCGGGCATGGAGTGCAGCCCCGTCGCGTAGTAGTTCACCCAAGAGGTTGCGTTGCCACCTGCTGATCCACCGTAGATGGTCAGGTTACCGGCAAGGTGCCCCAGCAAGAACAGTAAAAGGCACGCTCCTGTAAGCGCCACGATAATTTTGCGGCCGACTGAGGAGGTGACAAACTGACTAATCATTGTAGTTATATCCTTCATAGTGCAATATGTGTCTCTGCGTGGCAAGCATAGCGGATCTTTGTCATCTTTGCAAGCCCCAAAGATCTCTGTCTTCTATAAATTTCCAGCTCTTAGTTGCTAGGACTTAAAGTTATTTGAAACTAACTTGCTGTAATACCCCTTCCATCAGAAGCAATCGCGTGTACGTAGCTTAATAACAAATAATACAAGCTAGAATTCTCTCTTGACAACAAAAGAGAATATTTCTATCATGTCAACGTTATGAAATTAAAACACCTCTTAGCCGTTTCCTGCGCGCTCTATGGTAGCTCTGTTTTTGCTGAGCAAAAGCCCTCCGCCATCCTCACCGAGCTGGCAGCCCCAGCCGCCGCGACGCAAGTCACAGCCGAGCAACGCATCGCCGCGTTCCCCTCACTCGCGGACATCCCCAAGGATGTCGCTGTCGTCGCGACGGTTGCTGATTTCCGCCAGATGGCGAGCGCTCTCATGGCACAGCCCTTCATCGCACCTCTCCTCGCAGAGAGTGGCAAGACGCCTGCTGAGATCCTCGCCGAGATCCCCCATGTCACGAGCTGCACGCTCGCTGTCTCACCTGAGATCAATGAGCTCATGCTCGCCTACAACATGGTAAGCAATGCTATGCTGAGTGAATCGCTTTTCGAAGGCTGGAGCGCAGAAGCCGCTGACCCCGTCGCCATCATGGCGATTGGCAAGGCTCTCGCCGATCAGCTCCTCCGTGGAGCCAAGATTGAGATCCCCAGCTTCTACCTCTGCGCAAGCTTTGGCAAGGACAGCGCCCACCTCAAGCAGCTCGACGAGATGTGGCTGACGACGATCAAGCAGATCTTCTCCCAAGCCACGCCTGACGACCTCCAGAAGACAGGTCTCACGCAGCAGCAGATCGAGGGCGGTGTCGTCATCGGTGTCAATGTCAGCTTCCTGCTCGAATCCGCCTACGGCGAGATGAAGGATATCCCCGAGGGCATGCGCGAGACCATCAAGATGATGACGGATAGCATCAAGGACAAGAAGGTCTACATCGCCTACTCACGCAAGGGCGATCGCCTGCGCTTTGCCCTGACGGATGACATCAGCAAGCCCGTCTTCCCCCTCGCGCCCGCTGACTCCGTCGCCGCCTCGTCCATGCTCGATTTCTCCAACCAAGAACTCAGCAAGAATCCTCTCTACATCGCGAGCGGTAGCATGGATCCCAAGACGGTCGCCGCCTGCTATGAGCCCATGAAGAAGCTCGGTGCTGCCATCGCCTCTGTCTTCACGAGTGCCGCTGCCAAAGATGCCTCGACCAAGCCCATCATGGACGCGGGTGCCGCGTCGGTTGGCAAGGTCATGGATGGCTACATCGCCTTCACTGAGTCGTTGACGAGCAATAGTATTGACGTGGTCGTCTGGGCTGATGGCAACCTGAACCTAGAGATGTACACGCAGCCTGGTGCCAAGTCTCAGCCCGGCAAGCTCGTCTCGCTGCCTCAGGTGGATCTCCCCTCGACTCTCGCCTACGCCGAAGCCGCTGGTGGCACAAACATCAACTGCACGATGACGCTCGATGAGTTCATCGACCACACGACGAATATCACGGAGGCAGTACTGCTGACTCTCGATGGTGATGCGCGCAAGGTGGGCATGCCTGCCGTCCAGGTGAGCAAGACCTTCATCCCTGATGCCAAGCAGCTGCTGGGCAATCTCGGTACGGCGGCTTCCGGTATGGGTGCTCCCTACGGTGTGCTGGTAGATACAAAGGGCTCGACGATGAACTTTGTCTCGGACAAGTCACCTCAGATGAGCATTCCTCGTCTGGCTGTCTTCGCCTCGGTCAAGGATCGCGCCAAGATCGCCAAGGGCTGGGATGATGCGAAGAATACCGCCAAGGGCATCCTCACCAAGGTAGGTCAGGACGCCGCTATGGTGGAGCTCATCGCCACGACGGAGTCGCAGCAGGATGGCGTGACCCTCCACATGCCCTCCATGCCTATCTTCCCCAATGACGCGAAGCCTACGATCGCTCTGACGGACAAGTTCTGGATGCTGGGCAGCAGCCCCGCGTACAATGTCGAGCTGCAAAAGGCTCTCCAAGCCAGCGCTGGCATTCCCTTCACAGGCTCGGTGATGGCGGTCAAGGTCGCTCCTCTCAACGAGCTCGCGCAGAAGATGAGCGCTGACGTGGGTACGGAATCTTCCGATGGCCGCGACTTCGCGAAGTTCGCACAGGGTATGCAGTTTGTCAATCAGTACTTCAATGGTGTCTACGCCACGGGTAC
>CAYJID010000148.1:0-2487 GCA_964370135.1 uncultured Akkermansia sp.
ATTGAGCTTGCGCCACGCGACCTCGACGAAGATGATGGCGTTGTCCACGACGTCACCGACGACGACGGCGAGGCCGCCCAGTGTCATGATGTTGATGCTCAGTCCGAGTAGGGGGAAGAAGCTCATGCCCAGCACGATGGAGAGGGGCATGGAGAGCAGCGTGATGAGGGCGGTGCGCAAATTCAGTAGCGTGAGGAGGAGCACAACGACGACGACGAGGGCGGCGATGAGCAGCGTCTCTTTCCCATTCTCAAGGGAGAGCTCGATGAAGTCGGACTGGCGGTAGGCGCTGGTGTGGATGCTCATGCCGGCGGGGAGGCGGCTGGCGCGGAATTCCTCGACAGCGGCATCGACAGCGGCGGTGAGTCTCATGGTGTTGGCACCGGGGGCTTTCTGCACAGAGAGGATGACGGCATCACCTCCAAGGTAGCCCGCGTTGCCACGTCGGGGAGCTCCTCCGATGCGGACATCGGCGACGTCCTCGACGCGCAGGATGCCGCTGGGATGGCTGGTGATCAGCGCGCGCTTGATATGCTCGGTGGTCTCTGCGCGGCTGCGCTGCTGGAGGGGGATCTCAAGCCCTGAGACGTCCTCAAGGTAGCCTGCGGGGATGCTGCTCTGAGCACTGAGCACGGCCTGCTCGACGTCGCTGACGCTCACGCCTGCCTGTCGCATCTTCTCAGGATTGTAGAGGATTTGGAACTCAGGGAGTCGTCCGCCGAGGACGGTGACCTGCCCGACACCGGGGATGGACATGAGGCGCGTGCGTAGGTGGTACTCCGCGATGCGTCGCATCTCCAGTGGGTCGGTCTGCTTGTCGCCGGTGATGGCGAGTAGCATGATCTCGCCTGTGACGGAGACGATGGGGCTGAGCTCGGGCGAGATGCCCTCGGGGAGTGCCTCGCGCACGGAGGCGAGTCGCTCGGAGACGATCTGACGCGCGCGGTAGATGTCGGTGTCCCAGTCAAAGTCGACCCAGACAAAGGAGAGCCCGCTGCCGGAGGAGTCGCGCACGGCCTTCACGCCTGTGGTGCCCTGCATCGCGGCATTGATGGGGATGGTGATGTATTGCTCGACCTCCTCCGCGCTCAGTCCGAGTGCCTCGGTCTGGATGGTGACGCGGGGAACCTTGAGCTCGGGGAAGACATCGACGGGTAGCTCGCGTATCACCCAGCTGCCCAGTCCCGCCATGAAGAGGGTGAGCAGGATGACGGTGAGGCGATTGCGTAGGCAGAATTCTAGAATGCTGTTCATGTGCTGGTCTCTCGTTCGTTAGTGGGAATCGCCTTCATGGAAGGTGCCGTCGGCATGGTAGTGCCCTGTCTTTTTGTTGCCTGTACCGAGGAGGTACTTGAGCTCATAGCCGCCGCGCACGACGTAGTGGTGTCCTGTCTGGAGTCCAGCGACGATGCTCATGCCGCGGCTGCTGCTTAGCACAGTGACCTTGACAGGCTCGTACTGCTGCTCGCCGCGCTTGACAAAGACGATGTCATCGACGCCTACCTTGACGATGGCGGTGTCGGGGATGGCGACTCCCTGCTGCTGGTCGGCTTTCTCATAGAGATCGAGGCGGCAGAGCAGCCCTGGGCGCGCGCCCTCGGGGAGGCTGTCGGGGGAGAAGTAGAGGCGGCGGCTCTGCGTGGTGGCGTCGATCTGGTCGGAGAGTCGCAGCGTGCCGGTGACGCGTACCTGCTTGCCGTCTACGGGGATGGTGGCGCGGGCTTCGCTGAACTGGGGCTGCTCGTTGCCATAGAGGCTCGCGCTGATCTCGAGGGCGCGGGGGTCTATCATGGAGAGGACGTTGGCTCCCTGCTCAGCCCAGCTGCCCTGTCGGAGCTCGATTTCGCTGATGCGTCCGTCTTGGCGGGCGTGGATGCCGAGCAGCACGCGCTCGGCGTGGTTGATGAGCGTGGCGTCCATGGAGGCAAAGCGCAGGCGCTGGGCGAGGTTGCTCAGCGTGGTTTCTTGCTGGGCGATTTCGGTTTTTTTGAAGCGCAGTTGTTCTTCTAGGTCGCTGTTGCGGGTGCTGGCGTTGCGCAGCGCGTGGAGGCGCTGCTCCATGGTGACGCTGTCGGCTTGGAGCTTTTGGAGCGTGGCTTGGGCGTCGTCGCGCTGGGCGATGAGCTCGGCGATGGCGGGAGCCTCGACGGTGAAGAGCAGGTCGCCTTTCTTGACCTGCTGTGCTGAGGTGACCTTGAGCTCAATGCGTCCGCTGCTGGGCAGGATGTAGCTCTCGTAGGCCTGTGCGGGCGTGATGAGGAAGCCGTGCAGGGTCTCGACGAGGGCTTTTTGCTTGTCAGGGACGATTTCTGTACGCATCGCGATGATGTCGCGGGCGTGGGCGTTGACTTCGAGGATTTCTGTGCCGCCGCCTGCTTCTTCCTCCGCGGGGTGGTCGCAGTCGGGGCCGTGGACGTGGGGCTTAGGCTTTTGCTCTGCGGAGTGGTCGCAGTCGGGACCGTGGACGTGGGCTTTAGGTTTTTGTTC
>CAYJID010000148.1:2587-5635 GCA_964370135.1 uncultured Akkermansia sp.
TCGGCGGCGTGGTCGCAGTCGGGGCCGTGGACGTGTTGCTCTGCGGCAAGGCTGAGGACGGAAAGGGAGGAAAGGAGGAAAAATGTTTTCATATACATGGAGGGGGAATGGGTTTAGGGGATCTTGCAAAAGACGTGCTGTGACGCTCATTTTCGAAATCTGCAATTTCTTAGAACTAATTTAGCAAGGGCCCCTTTAGCGGCGACGCTGGGGGTGGAGGTATTTTAAGCTAGCTTGGGTCTGAAGCAGGAGGCTCAGATGCTCAAGATAGCTGAGCTCGCGTAGGTAGATCTCATGGCGCATCTCGGAGAGTTCGTTGAGGTCGAGCTCGCCGAGTTGGTAGAGTTTCTCTTGGGTTTGGCTGGCGTCGCGCAGGTTGTCGAGGCGTGCCGCCTCAGAGAGGCAGTGGCGGCGCGAGAGCTGCTCTTGGGAGGCGAGGGCGCGCGCCTTGGTGTAGAGCTTGCGCCATGCGCTGGTGTAGGCCTGGGCCTTGATGGCGCGCTCGCCGCTGGAGCTGGCGATGGCTTCGCGGTTACGATTCCAGAGCGGGATGCTGAACTCAAAGCCGAGGCCGGTCTCGTTCTCCGAGCCCTCGCGGGTGAAGCCCGGCGAGAGGGTGAGCTCGGGGTATTGCTTGCGTATCTCGCGCTTGAGCTCGAGCTCGCTGGCGTTGAACGCGGCGGCGGCGGCCTTCAGCGTGGGATCGAGTAGGAGGCTGTCAGCGGCGGGGCTGCCGAGGAGGGCGGGGGTGCTGCGGGGGAGGGTGTCGCTGACGCGCAGACGCTGTGCCTGCGGGTGGAGTCCGAGCTCGCGCACGAGGTCGAGGCGGGCGTTGAGGACGCTGTCCTCGGTGTTCTGCTGCTCGGTGATGAGCTCGCTGAGGCGTTGCTGGGCGATTTGCTTTTCGGCGAAGCTGATTTCTCCGAGGCTGTGGAGTTTTTCAATGGTGCGTGTCTCGTCGCGTAGTTGCTTGAGTCGCTTGTTGATGAGGGATTCTCGTCGTTGGTTGAGCATGAGCTGGACGTAGAGTCCCTCGATGCTCGCCATGTAGTCGCGCTCGGCGCTGCGCATGGTCCAGTAGTCGCCTTCCTTGTATTGCTCGGCGATGCGCTTGGCGATGCTGGGCAGACCGGTGACGGGGATAGTGATGCTGGGGCTGATGGAGCTGATAGAGAGGCTCTCCGTCAGGTTGCGTCCGAGCTCGCTGCCTAGTGTGGGGTCAGCCCAGAGGCCGGCGAAGCGCGCGACGCTCGTGCTTTTCGCGTAGGTGAGTCGCTGGGCGTTGAGCTCGGGGTTGAGGAGGAGTCCTACGCGCTGGAGCTCGCGGAGGCTGCGGCTGCCTGCTTGCGTGGATAGTTGATTGCTGATGGTCAGCCACTGCGCGGTATCGCGCTGGAGGTCGACAGGGGAGGGGGTGTAGGTGCTGCAGGCGCTGATGCTCACGGCTAGCGCGCAGAGTACCCCAAATGAGGTTTTCATGATATGTTTGTGTTGTATGATTCTTGCTTGGATTCAGAGGGTAATGTCGATGAGCTCTGCGTTCATGGTGAAGCAGATGCACATGCAGGATGTATCCGAATCAGATCAACACAAGACGGGTCTGAAGGCCTTAATCAGCCAACAGGATGCCAAGGGGGGACTCGCGTCGGCGCGAGGGGTCGCGCGATCGCTATCGTAGGCACTGTGCCATGACTCCAAGAAGTGCATGAACACGAGGATGAGGGGGACGGCAAGCTGGTAGCGCGCGCTCTCGGTCTGCACGCGCGGCTCGGGGGTGGAGTCGCATTCGTGTGGCTCGGGCTGCTCGCCCTCGCTGGGGGCTTGCTGGTGGGGGCAGTTCTGGTGGCCACAGTGATGCCACTCGAGCTCCTCGTTCAAGGCTACTCCTTGCACATGACCCAGCTGCTGACACTGACAGACACCCATGATGCTCGTCATCAGGATGATGGGGAGCATGAGCAGAGTGATCATGAGTCTGGCAGGGGAGAGGTGGCGCATGGGAGTTTGCTTGATGGCGTGCATTCTAACATAGGCTGTGTGTGACTGTCAAGCTGTGCTTGTGTCTTATGTTAGTTTTGTGTAACTAATGCTATTTCGTCCCTTCATTTGGGGTGTTGGTCACTTTATTCTTTATGTGTTGGGGCTTTGTACTATGCTTGTCTCTATGAACAAGCTATGTTACACATTTCTCTTGATGCTTGCGCCTCTAGTGAGCGCACAATCCAATCTGAATCTCAGCGATGAGCAAAGAAGCAAGCTCATCCAGCGCTTTGACAAGAATGGTGATGGCTGGCTCAATGCCGAAGAACGCGAGAGCGCGAAGCAGGCCTTCCAGCAGAGATCGCGCTCGGGCGATGATAGGGAATACGTCCCCTACCGCTACTTGGAAAATGATGGGATCACGATCTACTACGAGACGAAGGCGAGAGAGGCATACAAAAAGCTCATACCGAAGCCATTCGGCATGCCGAAAACATGTGTCGTCCATGCCTTTATGATTGATTTTTATAAGATTGATCATGGATTGAATCCTTATAAGGAGAATGCGATCAATATCTTGGTGGAATACAAGGGGCAGGAGTATTGGCATTGCGTCTACATGCCCGTCACTGATAGGCACTCGATGCAAGCGGGCATTCAGCGATTGGGCTTGCCCAAGACGCTCGGCGAGATTGAGCTTGAGAGGAGGCAGTATGTCTACACGGGGCGCGGGGTGAATCCCGATGGCGGCATGATGTTGCTGCGTATCAATACGAGAAATTATCAGCTCAATGATGCGGCGAAGGCGAGGCTCATTGAGCTATCACAGCTGAGCACGGTGCAAATTCTGCGCGGCGAGGTCATCGTGTCGGGGCGCACGAGTGGGCAGGCGCAGCAGAAGAGGAGCATCATCGAAGCCGCAGAGCGCTATCCGAATCGTCTCATCATGAAGTTCGGCAAGGCGTCGCTGACGCTGAAGCCGAATGCGGGCTGCACGCCCTTGCAGCTGAGGCCGTCGAAGATACTGGGGGCGTACTACCTCAAAAACACGATCCCCTTTAGCCTGAC
>CAYJID010000149.1:0-1264 GCA_964370135.1 uncultured Akkermansia sp.
TAGCTCCACCGCCTCACGCTAGCAGCATCTGCTGCAACGCATCAATCACGATATAGGTCACGCACAGGTCTCGGTACCACTTCTTGTCCGACGGGATGATATACCACGGGCTCAGCTCCGAGTTCGTCCGCGCTAGCATCGCCTCCGCGATCTCCATCTCCCTCTGCCATGTCTCACTCGCGCTGCCTATCTGCTCCTCCGCCAGCCGATGCGGCTGGACATAAAAATGCTGCGTCCCAAATCGCTCCTGCTGCTCCTCCCTCGAGATGTGCAGGTAGATTTTCACCACCCGCGTGCCTTCCTCCACCAGCATTTGTTCAAACTCATTCAGCCGCCCCAGTCTTCTCTCCAGCACAGTTTCCGAGATTTTCCCCTCCAGTCTGTCCACGCGCAGGCCGTTGTACACCGAGCGGTCCATGAGCACGACTTCTCCTCGCGTCGGTACGCGCCGATGCAGCGGGTAGATAAAGTCATAGTTCTCCCGACCCTCGTCTTCATACAGCGAGAGGCTTTCCACCCGTACGCCAAAGGGCTCCATATGATGCGCGAGTCGCTGCACGACTCCTTCACATCCACAGCGTTCCACCCCGTGAAAGAGGACGAGCAGCCGCCCCTTGCGCTTCGAAACAACAGCTTGATGAAGCCGCAGGATGTCCTTGTACAGGTGGCTGAGCTGCGCGCGCGCCTCCGCCTTGCCCCCTGCAAAGAGTCCTCGATCATGTGTCGAGCGGCTTGCGAGCTCGCAGTTCATTCCTTCTCTCAGCAGGTAACGCTTCGGCGAGAGTGTCTGCTCCTGATAGCTGCTCAGTCCCTGATCTCCCATGTAGGAGGGGAAGAAGGTGCCCAGCACTTGCTTGATAGTGTCGCGCTTGAAGGGGACAAACATGTCCGCTCTGACTTCTTGCCATGGCACCCACTGCGCAAGGACGAACTCGGGCGTCTGGCTCAGGTCGAGCTCAGGCTCTGCCTCATGGCAGCGCAGCAGGTAGTAGGTCTGATCTTGCCCCTTCCAGCGGCTGCTTTTCTCGTTTTCCTCTTTGTACTGATAGCGATAGCCGCCGATGGAGCAGACGATGCTGTACTGCTCGGGCGCGAGTCCGATTTCCTCGTAGACTTCGCGTGCGAGGGCTTCCCTCAGCGATTCCTTGCGCCCTACGCCGCCTTGGGGGAAGTGCCAGTACTTTGCAGGGTTGCTCGGACTGGCGAGCAGGAGCTTGCCTTGCTGGTCCATGATGACGGCGGCGACGTTGGGACGCCAGCGGTT
>CAYJID010000149.1:1364-5634 GCA_964370135.1 uncultured Akkermansia sp.
GGAGCTTGCCTTGCTGGTCCATGATGACGGCGGCGACGTTGGGACGCCAGCGGTTTAGGGGAGGATCAATCATGTGGGGGAGGGGGGATGCGTGGGTTATTGTCTACTATCTCATAGGCTCGCCCCTGTTGTCAATGCAGATTGCGAGGCGCCCTGTGCATCGGGGGCGTTTTCTTCGTTGGAGGGGAGTATTGTCTGATTTGTTGTTAAAGCGATGATATTGCATAATGAAACATTGTTTAATTCTAAAGGCTTTATTTATATATGATTGTGACGATTTTTCTTGAAGTTAGATTTTATTTTTGTTAAAAAGACAATCACCTACCGACTATCCCTATCAAAAAAATGAAAGAAACAACGATTATCACGATGTTGACTCTCCCTTTGGCGTCTTCTGCCGCCGCTGTAGAGGGCACAATATCAGGAGTGGATTTTTATGGAGATTCTCTCCTCGCCGCTGATGTGCAGGAAAGCCATTCCTACACGATTGTCGATGAGCTAGTCAGATCCAGCCCATCAAAAGAAGAGCGTGCTAGGCAAGTCCGCGCGCAGCAGCCGAGGCGTACGCGCGTCGCGCCGCGCTCGGCTGATGCTCGGCGCGCTGGGGACTGCGCTAGCCAGCTGACTGCCGGCATGGCCGAGGATAGCGTGGGGCAGGCTGCGCGATTCTGGCTTGAGGTTTTGCCCTTTGAGCCTGAGGCGACGCTTGTCGCCCTAGAGCCTGTCTTTGTGCATCGTTGTTTTTCGCTGACGAGCTGGGGTGAGATTCAGCCTCAGTTCGTCCTTCAGATGGGGATAGATGTGCTGGAGCCCTCGCTTGAGGAGGAGATGCAGGTGACGATGTGCTTACCGTGGGGGATTGATTTTGCGGTGCCACATCTGGATTATGTGCACGAGGAGATCAGCTCCTCGCCTGAGCAGCAGCTGGCTGAGAGGCTGACACCTTTCGAGCGTATCGGTCAGCAGCTGTCGCGTCTGGAGGTGCTCTTGCCTGATTTGGAACGCTTCAGGAATGCGGAGATGAGTTTTGTCCTCACGGCCTGCGGCTCGGCTGGGATGGGGATCTGTCTGCTTTTCTCCATGTTTAGCATCGGAGATACAAAGAAAAAGAAACGCTCACGACGCCGCGACCATCGCCGCATGCAGTGGCGTTAATTGACCTTTGGGCGTGTATGCCCATGCCGTGTTGAAAAGCTTTTTCCTCACAATATACAAAAACGAAGCTGAGTCATTCCCCATGGGAAATGACTCAGCTTTGCTTTATAAAACTTTCCGCGAAAGGCAAAAAGCTTAATTTACTTTACGCGGTAGTACTGGTAGTGAACGCGCTCGTCAATCGCGAGACCTTCACGTACGGTACGGATAACGGCGGGTTCTGCGTCAAAGGAGATCTGGATGTACTGTCCGTGGCTGAGGTGCTTGGACTCGTAGGCAAATTCGCGGCGACCGAGGTTCTCAGTGCCATTGACGGTAGCACCTGCTTCTTGAAGCTTGCTCACCATGTCAGCGGTGAGTTCTTCAAGTGTGGCGGCGCCTTTCATATTCAGAACGATTAATGCTTCGTACTTTCTCATAATTTTTTTTGTAAGTCTATCTTTCGCAAAACGCGGTTACCAATACTGCACTTATTTGTGGTAGAAATCAAGTCTAAAATGCTAATTGAGCTATTTTTTTTGGTGACAGCGATGGCTAGATCAGTTTGAGGCGGATGAGGTCTTGGGTGTCGATGAGTCCGACGGGTTTGCCCTCAGCGTCGAGGACGACGAGATCGTCGATGCGCTTGTCGCGTAGAGCTTTCACCGCGAGGATGGCGAGCTGGTCGGCCTCGACGTAGACAGGCTGTGCTGTCATGTACTGGGTGACAGACTGTGCACCGCAGGCGGCGTCGGCTTGGTAGGCGCGGGCAAAGTCGCCGTGGGTGAAGATGCCGGCGAGCGCGCCGTTTTCCTTGACGAGGATGCAGGCGCCGACGCGTGCTGAGGACATGGCGACGATGCAGTCGGTGACGCTGCTGCTCTCGGAGAGGCAGGCGAAGTCCGTGCGCATGATATCGCGGATGCGGGTGAGTAGCGCGCGCCCGAGTGAGCCGCCGGGGTGGCTGCGGGCGAAGTCTTCCTTGCCAAAGCCGCGCGCCTCAAGCAGGGTCATCGCGAGCGCGTCGCCCATGACAAGCATGGCGGTCGAGGAGGAGGTGGGGGCGAGGTTGAGCGGGCAGGCCTCGCGATCGACGGCGGTATCCAGCGCGATGTCGGAGAGCTGCGCGAGGCTGGATTGCATCTTGCCTGTCATGCCAATGAGCGTGATGTCATAGGACTTGAGGAAGGGGAGCAGCGTGAGCAGCTCGGAGGTCTCGCCGGAGAAGGACATGGCGATGCAGGCATCACCGTCTTGGACGATGCCGAGATCACCATGCAGGGCATTCATGGAGTCGAGTACGATCGTAGGCGCGCCCGTGGAGGTGAGGGTCGCGGCGATCTTGTCACCGACGAGTCCGCTCTTGCCGACGCCGACGATGATGATCTTGTGACCGCCGTCGATGGCGGTGCGCAGGGCGTTGACGGCTTGGGTGAATGTGTCATCGAGGCGGTTGGCAATCTGGTGCAGAGCTTCTATTTCATCGAGGAATACTTGCTTGCCGCGAATCGTGTGGTCAATCATAATGGAGTTGGGATGGATAAGTTGAGCTAGTGTGGGGGCGATTTTAGCATGTCTCGCGCATGACATCAATGTTATTTTTCGCCTTGTCAAAGCCTGCAAACAGCGGTATGCTTTGATCTCAATGAGACTGCGCGATAAACTCCAAGAAATCCTCCCCGACCTGCTGCCTGCCCATGCCCATGAGGCGATCAAGGGCAAGGAGCTCATCGAGCGCGTGCGCGCGGTGCTGGGCGATGCCTATAGTGATCAGTCGCTGCGCTCGCAGTTCTCCTTTCTCGCGCTGGATGCGGAGTCCTGCCTCGCGCGCGTCGAGAATGGCCAGGGCTACTACCTGAGGCAGGAGGGGGAGACGCCCTCGCTGCAGCGCATGTTTGAGCCTGAGCAGAGCATGGAGGCGGATAGCCCCGATTACAAAGCACTCGCACTGTCGGTGCGCCGCTATGATAGCTCAGGGCTCGGGGTCTTTGTCTATCCTGTGGATGAGGAAGAGTCGTGGAGCTATCCTGACCTCGTGGCGGTGCAGTGGCCGGCGGGAACATGGGATGGGGAGGGCGCTTATCTTTTAGAACCCTGCGCGGAAGGTCTCACGGTGCTCCAGCGTGTGGAGCTGCGAGCCGTCTGTGTCGCGCTGGCTGAGTCGGAGGATGCGTGCCGGCGCGCGCTCTTTCGTGCGCTCTCCTGTGGGGCGTGGGCGCATACCGTGGAGCTGATGCTGTGGGGGGAGATCCCTGAGGAGACGGAGGCGCAGCTGCGTAGCCTCGCGGCGCAGTATGGGGTGGGGCTGCGACTTTATGCACTTGATCCAGCGGAGCTGGGTGAGGAGTGGGGGGCTGATGCTATTTTCCGCGCGAGTGGGCAGGAGATTGTCTCGCTCATGGAGCAGATCCCGCAGCGTGATCTGGCGATGCCGCCGCATCGGGCGTTGCGCTTGCCCTCGTTGGAGGCGCGAGCGGATCTGGTCGCGCTGCTGTCGTGGATAGAGCAGTGTGTGGACAGGGGGCGTATCGAGTCCTATGAGCAGCGTGTGGCGGTGCAGTAGACAAGCTTAGCTCGGTTGTATTCTGAGATGTCAGTCTTTGTTGTGTTCTCCGACGCTTCGCGCCTTCGTCTGTAAGAAATTTCCTGCCCTTCGGGCAGTAGTGTAGGGGGGCGACAGTTGAGCTGGCAGAAATGGTATGCAGCATGTTCATCTCGGGCATGTACTAATGAAAGTGAACTGTCGCCTTTCGGAGGCTACGCCTCCTCACTGCCTGTGAGCGCACACCTACGGTGCGCTCGAAGGGGCTAGCCCCTTCACCCCACTGGCGAACGATCGCCAGAGATCGCTTAAGGTCTAGACCTTAAGAATCCAAGATGCTACGCATCTTTTTCATGGGTATTCCGTTTTATTATGCCAATTGACTGAGAATAATACTTCAGCTCGACGTATGCTCCTTTAGAAATTCCGCCACCCCATTCTTGGGAAGATGCAGCTGATTCCTATTATAAAGCCGCAGCGTCTTGATCGCGCGTGGCATCGACCCAAACAGCTGCTCCGGACTCAACCTCTGATCCGCTGGTACATCAATCTTGTGCTGCAGCACAAAGAGCAGGCAGGACACCGAGGGGACGT
>CAYJID010000150.1:0-5633 GCA_964370135.1 uncultured Akkermansia sp.
TCGCCACAGGCGTCTGCCTCTACGAGGCACTGCGCCAGCGGCTCAACAGCAGCCCGTCTCTCACCTAGATAGATGCCTCCCACACCTCATTGGGCTTCCCATCCTCACGTGCTCTCGCTCTCTCCGGAGGCGGGAGCACTGGTGCGTATCATCTCTGATCTCCACTACGGGCACCCGCGCTGTGAGGCACCCCCTCCTGAACAGCTCGTCGAGCAGATGCGCGTGGACTCGGTAGATATCCTCGTCGTCGCGGGCGATCTCGCTGAGACGCGCCCCCTGCACCACTGCTACGAGCAGGGCTGCGCGATGCGCGACGATCTACGTACAGCCTGCGCGCGCGCGGGCATCCAGCTCATCGAGCTCGCGGGGAATCATGATCCCGACGCGCCCCACATGCTGCTACGACTCTGGCAGGGGCACACCATCGTGCTACATGGGCATATGCTCTTTGACGAGGTCGCCCCATGGGGCTGGGAGTATCTAGGCAATCGCGCCAGCAGTGACGCGATCATCGCCAGCTACCCCGAGCGTCACTGCGACCTCGCATCCAAGATGGAGCTCGCGCAGCGCCTATCGCTCGCCCATGCCCCCATCCATCGCGCACGCGTGCAGACGCCCCTGCGCGCCCTCAACAAGCTCCTCCACTGCTTCTGGCCGCCTGCCCGCCCCTACCAGATTGTGCGCGCATGGATGACAGCAGCAGGGCGCGCCGAGCGCTTTGCGCGGGTATTTGCCCCCGACTGTGAGCAGCTCGTTTTTGGACACTTCCATCGCTGCGGCTCATGGCAGCGAGGAGGGCGTCACATCTACTGTATGGGAGCATGGTTTCACCACGCTCGCCCCGCATACTTAGACATAAAGGACAAAAAAGTGATACGCTACTCTCTTTTTTGATTCCGCACTGCATCTCAATGCGGAAGGCTAACATTATGCGAATACAACCGTACCTATGGCAAAAAACGCAAATTCGGCGAATTCTAACTTTCAAATTTTCAACATCTTACACATTGGTAACGAAATTCTCTGTAAATCACTAAGAATGAAAAAAATTAGATTACAATAGAAAAATAATTAAAAATACAACTTGCCTTAGCGCGTTTTTCGTTGTATATATATTGGTATCCGAACCCTCCATTGTTATGAACAAGGCAAAACTCATTCACGTTATCCAGAAGGAACTGGGTGCAGGCGCAACGAAGCAACACGCCTCGGATGCGCTCCATGCTACGCTAAAGGCAATCACGAGTGTCGTTTCTCAAGAAAAAGTTCAGATCGTAGGATTTGGTACATTCGAAAAGAAGAAGCGGCCCGCGCGCATAGGTCGCAATCCATTAACTGGTAGGCCCATGGACATCCCAGAAAGCGAGCATGTCGCCTTCAAGGCGTCTCCTGTACTCAAGAAAAAAATCCAGTAATCAATGTACGCAGTCCCCTCACTGCCCAACATGATTACCCTAGACAGACGAAAGGAAACCCCAAGCTCCTTTCGTCTTTTTGTCTTTTTGTCTTTAGGGGACCAAATTCTCGTGATTCTAAATAAGCAAATACAGGAAATCGCCTCACGAGAAAATAGAAGCTCCCTTTAGGGGATCTTGCAAAATTAGCAGCTTCGGATTTTGCTGGCAGTTTGGATGAGAATTTGCGGCGTTTGGGTGCGCATAGCGATCTATGTAAGCCCAAAAAGCCGCAAATTATCGCCAAGATGCTGCAAAAGACGTGCTGTGGCACTCATTTTCGAAATCTGCAATTTCCCAAAACTAATTTTACAAGGTTCCCTTTAGGATATCCAAGGAGGAATAAACTTGCCTCTGCGCCTGTCACAAGGTATCATAGAGCCAGCCATGATGCCTTCATACGATCAACACATCCACGCCTACGAGCAGCTCAGCCTCAGTACTGCGGGGATCATCCTCGGACTCATCCTCGTCATCGGACACGCCTACGCCCTTCTCCAGCCTGAGGGCGCACGTCACATGCTGCGCCAGCTGCCCCATGCCACGCTACTCGGGCAGGTGACTCTGGGAGTAGCCACGCTGTGGTTCATGCTCCTCATGCTCGACGCCTCATGGAATCCGCTCACGATTGATCTCTTCAGCTTTGAGTCGCTGCGCAGCATCCTGCTGATTGCCGCGCCCATCGTCTGGTTCGTCCTGAGTACGATGGTCAAGGAGAATCTCTTTGCCCGTGCGCTGGGCTTTCTCATCCTGCTCGCCGTCAGTGTGCCGCTGACCGCCGCCTTCCTCAAAGAGCCCGTCACGCGCCTCCTCATCCCCATCTGGTGCTACCCCGTACTCACGGTAGCGATGTTCTGGGTGGCAAAGCCCTACCTCTTCCGCGACATGGTTGATTGGATCTGTGAGCGCCCTGCCCTGCTGCGCCTCGGTGCGGCTGCAGGCACCGTCTACGGCATAGTCATGATGGCGTGCGCGATTCTATTTTGGTAATTATTTTCTTTCTCTAAGGGATCGTGATACTGCGGGCAATCATGCAGCAGCCGCTCGTGGAGCTGAGCTACGCGGCGATTGATTTTGAATCCGCCGGTGTGCTCCCTGGAGAGAATGATGCCCCCGTGCAGGTGGGTATCGTCAGCTGCGAGGGGCTCTATGGTGAGCCCTCGCATTTTTGCAGCTATATCGCCTGCCATCGCCCTATTCACTGGAGTGCGGCGCAGGTGCACGGCATCAGCACGGAGGATCTACGAGGCGCGCCCCATATGGGCGATCTCTGGCTGGAGTTCCAATCGCGACTCCAGCAGCGCGTCGTGGTGGCGCACAACTATGGGACAGAGTACCGCTTTCTCCAGACCTTTCCCGGTCATGGATTTGCCCCATGGCTCGACACGCTCACGCTCGTACGCCGTGCACTCCCTGACGTGGGGGATCACAGCCTTGGGCATGTCTGCGATCTGCTCGGTATCACGCCTGAGGTGCAGCCCCTCGTGCCAGCCAAAAGCTGGCATGATGCGCACTTTGACGCAGCGGCGAGCCTCCTGCTACTGCGCACACTCATCCGCGAGCTGCGGATGGAGCGATGCTGTCTGGAGGATATCGCCTTCGCGGTAAAGGATGCTTGATTGGCCTAGCTCATGCGGCGCAGTGCGGCGCGGATGAGCTCATCTGTGGTCGCCTCGGGTGTCTCCTTGAGATGAGCCGTCATGGCCTTGCGCGCGTCGGCTTGCTTGAAGCCCAGCGCGATGAGTGCCAGCTCCGCGTCGGCGGCGGCCTGTGTCGTCGAGCCCTGCTGCTGCGCCTGCCATGTGGCGGCGAGCCCCACCTTGTCCTTGAGCTCGAGCACGATGCGCTCGGCGGTCTTCTTGCCCACGCCCTTCGCGCGTGCGATGGAGACGGCATCTCCCCCCGCTACGGCGGTCTTAAAGCTTTCTATTGAAAGCCCACTGAGGATGGAGATGGCCGTCGTGGGGCCTATGCCACTGACGCGCTCGATGAGCAGGCGGAAAATATCGCGCTCCGCATCCGTGGCAAATCCATAGAGCACCTGCATGCTCTCGCGCACATGGAAGTGCGTGCGCAGCGTGACCTCCTGCCCCTCCAGCGGGTTGAGATGGTCAAAGGTGGAGAGCGGGATGATAAGCTCATAGCCCACTCCACCCACATCGACGATGAGGCACTGGGGGCGCGATTCGACTACGGTTCCTCGGATGAATGCGATCATGGCTCTATAGTGCCTCTCATCGAGAGAAAAATCAAGCTCTTATATGAAAAGAGACTTGACTTCTGCCCCCCGTTTGACTACACTCTCGGCTCACTTTAACCTCAACGCACCAATAAATTTATGGCAAACATGAAAGTTATTCTGGCGACCAAGATCGAAGGTCTGGGCTGTGAAGCCGACCTCGTCACGGTCAAGGGCGGCTACGGCCGCAATTATCTGATTCCTCAGGGTCTTGCATTCGAAGCAACTCCTGCCAATCAGCGTTTTATCAACATGCTCCAGAAGAAGCGCGCCGAGCGTGAAGCTGCTGAGCTCGCAAACTTCCAAGCCATCGCGGCACAGATCGCGAAGACTTCCGTCTCGCTCACCCTCGAAGCAGGCGAGCAGGGCAAGGTCTTTGGTGCTATCACCAACCAGCAGATCCAAGAAGCCCTCGCCGCACAAGGTATCGAAATCAACCGTCACAGCATCGAGCTTGAGAAGCCTCTCAAGAAGTCGGGCAATTATGACATTATTGCCAAGCTTCACCCCGAAGTTTCCGTCTCCATCAGCGTCAAGCTCACCGTCATCGGTGAAATCATTGAAACTGAAAAGGCAGAGCCCGCCGAGGACGCTCAGGCCGAAGCACCTGCTGCGGAATAATCCGTTGTTATACGCTTTTTTTTACGAACGCCAGCCCCTACAAGGGCTGGCGTTTTCGTTTCTTTGTTTGACAGAGGGTGCTAAAGAAGTATAATAGGGGGACATCTCTTAACACCTCCATATGAAAAGTAAAGAATACAAGAAGTTCAAAGAGGAGCTACTGTCTCCTCTCAAGAAACGAGAGCGCGAGCTCTACAAGGTACTATGGCAAGAATGGAAGGATTTTTTCAAATCCTGCGTGCCCGAGGCTCTCGAGCATGAAGATAAGAAGGTGATCAAGAGCGCCACGCGATTGGCTCTCGCCCGCTTCGTCGTCTCCATCTGCCACCACGATGAGGACAAGGGCGAGCTCTGTCTACCGTCATTCGACCATGCCGTCGAGCTCACCGAGGCGATCAAGCTACTCGGCAGCACACCTGAGGCCATCGAGTTGCTCGCTGAGCAGGAGAGCAGCATCGTGCTCTGTCCCGATACGGATGAGGACGACGCGATTGAGCCTCTGACACTCATCTACGAGCAGGCTTGTGCAGGCGTTTGTGATTGCTCTGCCCCCGCCAGCTCCTCCTCCTCCAAGAGGCGCAAGCTCTGGGCAAAGGGACGTCTCAAGGGACGCTATAGTAGGAAATCCACCGCGACGGGCTAAGCCCGACCGCCACATCCATTGTAAGAGAAAACCTCTATTCATACACTGAATAGAGGTTTTTCTTGTTCTCATGAAAGGGGGGACTTTATGAAGTCGCACCGCTTTCATGAGATTTCATTGATGGATGGCTTATTTTTTCTCCGCGGCTCGCGCTTGCTCTTCGAGGAAGATGCGGACGATGCGGCGTACCAAGAAGCCAAAGATCATGTAGACGAAGAGCAGAACCGATAGAATGGCGATGCCAATGACGGGGAAGATGGGATCAAAGCCTATCTTCTGCTTGAGATCCATGCGCACCTCCTGCAGGCGTTGCTGGGCAGCGGCACAGCGCGCTTTCATGGCTTCGCAGCGGGGGCTTGCGCAGGAGCGTTTGTTGCGACGCATCTCTTCTCGCTCTGCAGCAATAGTCCCCAGCGCGAGGCGCATAGTAAGAGCCATCTCATCAGCATCTTTTACATCCTCAACAACCGAAGGTGGAAGCATATCTTCCACAGTAAAGGTGCCAAGTTCATTTTCCATCGGCTCTCTTGTTGCCTCAGGCTCGCTAGTTTCAAAGCTCATGCCTTCGAAACTACTAGGAGTAGCAAGCTTTTCGACAATGGGATCGGCGGGCTTTTCAGCAGCAGGTGCGGCGGGCTTTTCAGCAGCAGGTGCGGCGGGCTTTTCAGCAGCAGGT
>CAYJID010000151.1:0-5547 GCA_964370135.1 uncultured Akkermansia sp.
CTGGGCTCTGCCCAGACCCGCTGGCGAACGATCGCCAGAGATCGCTTAAGGTCTATCCTCAGAGTTCTCGCTTCGCGAGAACCGCCCAAGAGGTGTCTTGGGCTCTCTTCGTCTCGTTTTGCTCTATCGCAAAACGGCTTAAGAATCCATTGACTTGACACGGCCTTTTGTGTGATCTTTGCTTTATCCAGCAGCTACGGGGTGCACCAACTCCCTTTGCACTTGAAGATTCCCCGCGTCTATGCTATCTTCTGCTCTGTGAACATCGACACGTCCACCCCCCAAGCCGACCTGATGCGCCTCACTGAGGGCGCTCTCCGCCGCCGCCTCGCTCGCGCCCTCCCCTTTCACAAGGAAGGCATCCGCGGCATGCTCCTCTTCTTCCTCTTCCCCGGCATGCTCTTCGGCTTCCGCGTCGGTCTGCTCATCACCGCCGCCGTCGCTGGTGCCATCGGCGCGACTCTTCTCTTTAGCTCAGAGGGTGTTGGCACGATGATTGCGAAGTCTTATCTCGTCGTCGGCGCCATCACGAGCATAGGTGTGGCTGTCTCCGTCTTCCTCCAAGAGAAAAAGAAGGTCAACCGCATGCGCAGTTTCCTCAAGCCCGATTCTCAGCTCGCGCTCAAGGCCGGCGTCGCCAAGCCTAACCACCAGCGCATGGAGGTGCACACCGATGCGACAGGCAACTACCTCGCCCACTTCGATGTCTGCGCCGAGCAGCGCGGCGTCTACGGTTTTCTCCTCGATCTCCAGACCTACGGCTGGGCGGCGAAGCTCCACACGAGCGAAAAAGACGAGGCCTGCCTTTTCTCATGGGGTGAGGGGGCAAAGCCCACACAGGCCATCTGCCTCTTCCGCCTCGACGCCGGCGTGCATCGCCTCCAAATGCGCGTGAGTGCCAAAAAGAGCAAGAAGGGTGACGCAGGCGGCCGCCCCGTGCTCTTCATCACGCAAATGACATCCTAATCGGTGTAGCGCGGTGCCGCGATGAGTCCGCCCTCGACTGCCGCGCGACGCGCGAGCAGCATACGCTCAGCGATGCTGCCGACCTTCTCCTCCAATATCAGCGAGAGGTGGCTGCCGCTGCGGTAGTCCGCCGCCGCGATGAAGTCCACGCGGTTGCGCTCCGCCTGTAGGACATAGCACTTACGAAAGCTCTTGCGCGTGCTATCCTCAGGATTGTACACTGCCACACTCGAGCCCCCCATCTGCCGCATCACGGTAAAGCAGGGCACATCCGTCGGACCATCCCCGATGTAGATCATATGCTCAAAGGGGATAGGGCGCAGGTCCTTGTCGAGGTGGTCATTCACATCCTCGCTATACTTGAGCATGCCCTTGTTGATGCGAAAGAGGTACTGTGTCTTGGTCGTGTACGAGATCACACGCTTAGGGAAATCAATGCAGCCATCGTATTCGCTGAATTCGCAAGCAAAAATCTCTCGCACGTAGGGGCTCACGACCGAGCCCTCGATCAGCGGCTTGATCCCGCTGGAGATGATGTAGAACTCCAGCTTGATCCCCGCCGCACGTTGCTTCTCACTCAGGGCGCGCTCGGGGAATTCTTGGAAAAACTCCAGCACCCCAGGGTAGAACTCCAGCATCCCACCCAGTCCCCTGAGGTCCTCATTGCTCACGCGATCCAGCCGCAGCGCATCGAGCAGCTCCTTGAGATAGCTCAGCTCGCCATCCCAATCCTCTTGCTGCGCACGCTGGTTGCACTTCGCCCAGAACTGCTGGGCATCCAGCCCGTATTTAGGAAAAATACTATCCTCTTGCATACAACGCGGCGTGAGCGTGTGATCAAAGTCAAAGACGAGCGCAATCGTGTTCTGAGGGATAGCCATGCAGGCATGTTACCATGAAAAATCGTCACAATCAAGGCAACACTTGACGCGCACGCGCGCCAGTGCTATGATGCCCCCGCGAGTCCAACGACACTCGTGGAAGAAGATTATGTCAACAGAACTCCCTACAAGGAATCGTGTCCTGAGCAGCAAGCAAAAGATTAGCATCATCGCTGCCACCTACAACGAAAAGTACACCACCGCTCTGCTGCAAAATTGCGTCAGCGAGCTGCACGAGGGCTGCCCCGAGGCCCAGATCGAGATCATCCGTGTCCCAGGAGCCTATGAAGTCCCCGTCATGGTCAAGCGCGCCATCGAGCTCGCCGAAGTCCGCCCCAGCGTCGTCATCGCGCTCGGCGTCATCCTGCGCGGCAGCACCGCCCACGCCGACCTCATCGGCAGCGCCATCACCCAGCAGCTCATGAGCATGGCCTGTGAGACCCTGACCCCCATCATCCACGAGGTGCTGCTGCTCGACAATGAGGAGCAGGCCTTTGCCCGCTGCGTCGCCGCCAGTCTGAACCGTGGACGCGAGGCCGGTATGGCCGCCATCTCCATGCTCGAGCTCGTCGACACCACATCGACCAAGATCGCCGCGCCTCCCAAGGGCAACCCCTTTGGCGCGCCTCAGGCCTGATCCCGCCCCCTCGCACGATCTCACTAGCAATCCCCCATGATACAACGTACCAAGATACGCCAGAGCGCGCTGCTGCTCATCTACGCCACCCTCCAATCTGGCGAGACCTCCATCTCACGCGAGCTCTTCTGGAGCATCGCGCAGGAGAAGCAGCGCGGGCACTTCATCCACGCGCTCGCAAAGTCCATCCTCCACGTCGCCCGCAGCTCCACGAGCAGCTTTGACAAGCTCAGCGAAGGCGTCGATCGGATCATGCGCGCGCTCGAGGGCGACATGGTCAGCCTCCGCGTCCGCGAGGCACTCGAGCGCTACTACACCGCGTCGCAAAAGCTCGAAAGCCTCCTCGCCGCCCTCACGCTCAAGCACACGGACAAGCGCTTTGACGACGACGAAGCCCTCTACAGCGACTGCCTCGTGCTCATCCAGCAAGGCGGCATCTGCCAAGCCTTCCGCGCCGACTACAGCCAAGCTGCCCTCGACTATCCCTCCTACGCGCGCGAGTTCGCCCGCATGGACAGCGTCCTCACACGCCGCGAGCGCGTCGAGAGCAACATCGCTAGCCTGAAAAAACTCAAGGAACTCCCCGCCGAAGGCGAGTTCAAGGGACTCGTCCAGTCCTACAACGAGCTCGAAGCCCTGCGCCCCGAAGTAGAAGCCCTCGCCCTGCCCGCCCTCGACCACCGCGAGCAATGGGATGCGATCATCGCACCTCGCCTCAAGCACTACTCGATGGACCGCCTCGACATCCTCGACCTGAGCATCCTCTACCTCTCCCTCCACGAGCTTATCAACAACGAACTCCCCCTGCCCATCGTCATCTCGGAAGCCACCGCCCTCGCCGACACCTACTCGGGGTCAAAGAGCGCGCCCTTCATCCACGGTATCCTCGCCGCTGCGACCACTCCCCTGCCCGAGCCTGAGCCAGAACCTGAGCCTGTGGTAGAAGATACTCCCGAGGAAGAAATCGATCAGGAAGAACAAGACATGCAAGACGATTGCGACGAGCAGGATCTGCAAGACCTCCGCGAGATGCAGGAAGGCATAGCAGAACAGACAGAAGCCGTCGTAGAAGAAGAAGCAAACGAGGACGCCTCCACCCCCACTACTACTCCGACACATGGCTAATATCTTCAAACGCCTCATCGACAAATTCCTCGATGAACCCGAGATCGACTGGGACGAGCTCGAAGCCGACCTCATCTCCGCCGACATCGGCGCGAAGCGCGTCATCCCCCTCGTCGAGGAGCTGCGCGAGCGCAACGAACAGGACGCGCGCGACATTGCGAATTTCATCAAAGCGCAGCTGCGCACCGCCTTCCCCGCGCCTCTTCCCTCCCTCCCTGAGCCCCAAGACGGCAAGCCTGTCGTGCTCATGATGGTCGGGGTGAACGGCACGGGCAAGACCACCACCAGCGCGAAACTCGCCCACAAGCTCCAGCGCGAGGGCAAGACCGTGCTCCTCGCCGCCGCCGACACCTTCCGCGCGGCAGCCGTCGAGCAGCTCGCCAGCTGGGCTGCGCGGCTGAACGTCCCCATCTACAAAGGACGCGACAACCAAGACCCTGCCTCCGTCTGCTACGAAGCCCATGCCAAAGCCCTCAACGAAGGCTTTGACTACCTCATCTGCGACACCGCGGGACGCCTGCACACCAAGCACAACCTCATGGAAGAGCTCTCGAAGATCCGCCGCAGTATCGCAAAGCAGGACGAGCAAGCACCCCACGCCTGCTACATCGTCGTCGATGCCACGACAGGGGGGAATGCCCTCATGCAGGCGAAGGAATTCCACAAAGCCACACCGCTGGACGCCGTCGTCATTACGAAGATGGACGGCTCGGGCAAGGGAGGCGTCGCCGTCGCCCTACGCGACGAGCTCGACATCTCCCCCCTCTACCTCGGCACGGGAGAGGGTGCACTCGACCTGCGCCTCTTTGACGTGAACGAATACGTCGACACCATCCTTTAAGCCCATAGCCATCCCATGAGCGACAGCACCCCCCTACCCTCCTCCCCCCTCACGGAGAAACCCTGCCTCCTCGGCTACACGCACGAGCAGCTCACCGAGCTCATGCTTGAGCTCGGGCAGAGCAAATTCCGCGCCACCCAGCTCATGGAATGGATATGGAAAAAGCGCGCCACCCGCTTTGACCAGATGAGCAACCTCGCGCCTGCGCTGCGCGAGCAGCTCGATGCACACTACAGCCTGCGCGCCGCTGAGCTCGTCGAGATCTCCGAGAGCACAGGCGGCTCGCAGACAAAGAAAATGCTCACCCGCATGGCGGATGACCAGCTCGTCGAGTCCGTCATCATCCCTGCGGCCGAGGGCAAGGGCGGCAAGCGCAGCGAACGCATCACCCTCTGCGTCTCCTCGCAGGTGGGGTGTGCCTTTGGCTGCAAATTCTGCGCCTCGGGACTGCTCGGACTCACACGCGACCTCACGGCGGCGGAGATACTCGGGCAGATCATCTTGGCGGAAGAAGTCGCGCAGAAACGCGTCGACAACCTTGTATTCATGGGCATGGGTGAGCCATTGGCGAACATGAAGCATCTGGAGCGCGCCCTAGAGCTCATCATGGACCATCGTGCGCTGCACATTGGGGCGCGTCATATTACGATATCCACCTCGGGGCATGTCGTGGGACTGGAGCGACTCGCGGCATGGGGCAAGCCCATACGCCTCGCCGTCTCGCTGCATGGGGCGACGGATGACGTGCGCTCGCAAGTCATGCCGGTGAACCGCAAATGGCCTCTGGAAAAACTACTGCCGGCACTTCAAGCGTGGACGCAGAGCAACAAGCACATGATCACGCTGGAGTACATCCTGATTGATCGGGTGAACGCGAGTATGAACGACGCGCGCGAGCTGGTGAAAATCGCGCGTAGCCTGCATGCGAAGGTGAACCTCATTCCTTATAACACGGTGGAGGGATTGCCGTGGCAGCGTCCGAGTGAGGCGCATTGCAAGAACTTTTGCCGCGAGCTACTCAACGCGCATATCCCTGTGACCATGCGCTATGAGAAGGGGCATGATATCAACGCAGCGTGCGGGCAGCTGCGGCTGCG
>CAYJID010000152.1:0-5532 GCA_964370135.1 uncultured Akkermansia sp.
TCCAACTCTAAAAATCATCTCAAAATCTTACCTCGCGAGAAATTAGAAGCCCCCTCAAAAGAAAAACACAATCTGCAATTGAGCAGATTGAGATGAAGCACATGAGAGTCCTCTTCGTCCTCATTTCATTCGTACCATCTGAGATGAAATCCCAGATTCTCATCGTCTCTTTTTGACATGCAAAAAGCCTCTCGAACGTTGCTGCGAAGCAGCATGCTGAGGAAGAAAAGAGCGCTCAGCGGTCATGCTGAGTGCTCTTCTGCGCACGTGTGCTAGCTCTGCTGCGGGGGCTTATTTGCCCGCGGCTGGCTTGGGCAGCAGTCCTTGGTCGATGAGCAGCGCGTCGCTGTCTGGCTCACGGCCCATGAAGTTCTTGTAGAGCTCTGCTGCGGGCTTGCTATCCCCCTTGCTCAGGATTTCCTTGCGCAGCGAGGCGCCTGTCTGCTTGTTCATGATACCTTCCTTCACAAAGCGGGAGAAGGCGTCCGCACTGAGGACTTCTGCCCATTTGTAGGAGTAGTAGCCCGCGGCATAGCCGCCACTCATGGTGTGGGTGAGCTGGTGCAGGAGACTGGGTGAGAAGACGCTGAAGGGGAGGCTCGTAGGGGCGAGGAGTTTTTCCGTCGCCTCATCCAGGCTGCGTCCCTTGAAGTGCTTGTCGTAGTTCATGTGGAACTCAAGGTCGAGCTTTGCAATATTGAGCTGCCCCATGTTCTGCGTGGCGGGCATGTAGTTCTTGCTCTCGCGCAGCTTGGTGATGAGCTCATCGGGGATGGCGGCTCCAGTCTCGTGGTGACGGGCGTATTTCTTGAGGAACTCAGGCGTCCATGCCCAGTATTCGAAGAGCTGGCTGGGCATCTCGACGAAGTCCCACGCGACGGATGTGCCCGCCTGACCACGTAGGGTGGTGTCGCTGAGCATGCCGTGCAGCGTGTGTCCCAGCTCGTGGAAGAGCACGACGAGCTCGTAGTGCGAGAGCAGTGCCTTGCCCCCATTGACAGGGGGGGAGAAGTTCCCCACCAGTGCTCCGAGATGCGGGTAGGCAGCGCGGCCATTGCGCCCCGACTCTCCCATGCGGATGGGCATGAACCACGCGCCGTCACGCTTGGTACTGCGGGGATAGATGTCGAGGTAGAAGGCGCCGAGCATCTGCTTGCTCGTGCTGTCATAGACCTCGTAGAGCTTCACATCAGGATGCCAGACGGTGACCTGATCGGGGGTGGAGGTGGCGCTCTTGTCCGCGAGGTGCGTGGTGGGCACGCTCTTGATGGTGATGCCGAGGAGCTCTTCGTAGAGGTCCATCATGCCCTCGACCATGGCGTCTGCTCCGAGGTAGGGGCGTAGCGTCTCGTTGTCAAAGTTGTTTTCCTTCAGCGAGATTTCTTTGCTGTAGTAGCGGCGATCCCAGGGGTGGATGGTGTCGGCCTTTTGCCCCTGTCGCTCGGAGATGAAGGCGAGCAGCTTCGCATTCTCCGCCTTATAGGCTTGGAGCACCTTGGCCTGGAGCTCGTCGATGAAGCCGAGAGCCTTTGCCCCTGTGCCGGCCATGCGGCGTGCGGTGGTCAGGTCGGCGTAGTGCTGATGACCCAGTATCTGGGCGATCTGGTGGCGCAGCTCGTAGATGCGGTGGACGAGAGGCTCGTTCGCAAATCCCGCGAGGCGTCCGACCTGGATGGAGGCCTCCCAGCAGAGGCGGCGCGTGGCCTCGACGTCGCAGTCGGACATGATCGCGCCGTAGCTGGGGAAGGTGAGATCGATGAGCCACTGGGGATTCTCCTTGGTGCCGTAGCCCTTCTTGAGAGCGGCGGCGGCGGCGCGCGCAAGCCAGTTCTCATTCATGCCCTTGAGCATGGCGGGATCGGTGATGACATGCTCCCACGCATTGGTGGAGTCGAGGACGTTTTTGTTGAACTTGATGCTGAGCTGGGAGAGCTCCATCTTGAGCTTGGCGAGCTGGGCTTTGTTCTCTGGGCTGAGGTCGGCCCCACTGTCGCGGAAGCCATCGAGCGTCTTGTCCACATCGCGCTTGCGCTCGGGGTCGAGGGTGGCGACCCAGGGCTGCTGGGCGGCGACCTTGATGGTCTGCCAGAGCTTCTCATCGGCGATGACGGAGGCGGAGTGCTTCTCACTGAGCTCACTGAGCTTGAGCAGTGCGGCGCGCACCTCGGGGCTATCGGCGATCGTGCTGAGCTGGTAGATGGCGATGAAGCATTTCTCGACATCTTCGTTGACGCGTGAGAGCGCATCAAAGGTATTCGCATAGCTCATCTCAGTGGGCTTGAGCGCGGTAATCTGAGCGATTCCTTGATTTGCTTGTGCGATGAGGCGCGTCATCTCTGTGACAGCCTGCGTAGGATCCATCTCTATCCAGCGCGGGTAGAACTCGCGCATCAGCAGGGGAGACTCCTGACTATCAGCATTGAGAGCCAGGGCGGGCGACTGGGCGCCGAGCTTGGCCTGCGCGAGGGGCGCCGCGAGTAGCGGCAGTAGACTACAAAGCAAAAGTGTATGTTTTCGCATAGATGTCTGGCACGATAACATAATGAGACTCGTCTTTCAAGGTAATAATGTGACTTGCAGCTGATGGCTTGATCGTCACCGAGGGGTGATCTGCTCTCGCAAGGCAAAAGCAAAGGGGGCTTCACTTTTATCACGAGCTAAGATTTTGGGATGATTTTAGAGCTGGATTTTTTGCGACTTGATGGCTCAGAGTGTCCTCAGAGACGAAAATTCGCAGGAAATGCAGCCTAAAAGCGCTCAAAAGCTGCCTCGTGAAGCGATTTTCTGTATTTGCTTATTTAGAATGACGAGAATTTAGAAGCCCCCTACAGCAAATCACTCCACGCACAAACGAGCATAGCCCCTCCAAGCTGTAATACCCTTCGATGCAAAGACTATACGGGGCAGAAAATACCAATTGATACTATCCAAATCAGCATCTTGCGGAGAGTAAAGCCCTTTTGCCCCCCTCGATTGTGAAAAAAAGCTTGCTCACCCCCCCATCTATTCGCTAATATATAACTTTCCCATGATTGTATCCAAGCAGCACAGCCAGCCAGTCTCCTCACTACTCGCAGGGATAGCCCTCGCAGTGATGACACTCTCTAGTCAGGCCACCGCGCACGTCGGCCTCGCGCTGACGCATGCTGTCACGCGCAATATCAATCAGAACGATCAAGACATCGCTGATCTCTACCTCACCGCCTACCAGCTCTGCCGCAAATCCGAGCAGCTCGCCAGCCAAAAGCAATGGCACAACGCCATCAATCAGGCGCAGCAATCCGAGCGCATCCTCGCGAGCATCGTACGCGACCACCCCGAGTGGCGCATCAACCTCGTGAGCATGCGCCGCAAGGTCGTCGCGGAGAACCTGCGCAACTACCGCAGCCGGCTCAAGGAGCAGGGAGCTAGCAGCCCCCGCAGCCCCATCGTAGGACGCCCCGTCCAATACGACCCCGAGGTCAGCTCACGCGGCAACTCGCGCAACGTCGACCTCAAGAAATCCCTCGACATCGCCCCTGGCACCATCACCAGCAACCGCCAGATGTACAATGAGCTCATGCGCACCCGCGAGGAGCTACGCCGCATGGTCGTCGCCTACAAAGAGCTGCGCCAGATGAACCAGAAGACGCAAGAAAAGCTCCTCGACGCCGAGTACAAGCGCGACGACTACAAGAAGCGCCTGAGCAGCATCCAAAAAACCCTCAAAACCGAGCGCGGAGCCAGCAGCGACGTCGTCAAAGCACTCAACAAAGAGCTCAAGGAGCTCCAGAAGAAATACGACGCCGAGCAGCTCGCGCACCAAGAAGCGCAGCAACAAGCTGCCAGCCTCCAAGCCGAGCTCATCGAGCTCCAGGAGCGCCACGACGTCATCAGCCAAGAACACAGCACCCTGCTCGCGGAGAACAGCCGCCTCAAGGAAATCGTCGAGCTCAACAGCCCCGAAAAGACCAAGGCACTACTCGACCAGAACATCACGCTGAGCAGCCAGCTCAAGCAGGCCGAGGAGCGCGTCGCCCAGCTCGAATCCCAGCTCGCCGCCCAGGGCGATGAGCAGCAGGTCCTGCGCAACCAGCTCTCCGAGGCACGCCAAGAGAGTGAGCGCCTGCGCGACGAGGTCGCACGCATCTATGATGAGAACCTCGGCTACCGCCGCCGCATCTCCGAGATCACCGAGAGCATGCACCAGCTGGAAGACGAGCTAAGCCGCAACGAAGCCACGCCCACGATGGACCCCGCCATGCAGGAAGAAAACCTCCTGCTGCGCAACATCGTCGCGAAGCAAAAAGCCAGCCTCGAGCAGCAGAAAAAAGCCCAGAGCCTCGTACTGGATGCCTACAAGCAGATGAAAAACCAGAACCCGCAGCTCCTCGCCTCCCTCGAGCAGATCGAAGGGGACAACGCGCTGGACCTCACCCATCTCGAAGACACCCTCATCCAGGCCGTACAGACAGCCTCCAGCGATGACACCGCCGCCGCCCAGAGAGCAGCTGAGGGAGCCGCCGCCGTGCGCGTCGGACTCGAGATCGAAGCACTCGCCCAGGGCGCGCAAAAGGCCTTCTCCGCGCAGCGCTACACCGCCGCCGAGCAGCTCTACCGCACCCTCGTCGACGCTCACCCCGACCACCTCGCGGGACTGGTCAACCTCGGCTCCATCCTACTCCATCGCAACAAGCACGAGCAGGCCATCCACTTCCTCCAGCGCGCGGCGCGCCTCGCGCCTGACCACGCCATGAGCTACCACCTCATGGGCACCGCCTACTACCTACTCGACCAGCTCGAGCCAGCGGCGGAGCAATTCGAGCGCACCCTGGAGCGCGACCCTGCCAACGAAGACGCCTTCTTCTACCTCGCAAACATCGAGACCATCAACGGCCAGCACGAGCAGGCGCTCAAGCACCTCGCCGCCGCCATCAAGCTCAACCCCCAGCTCGGAGACGCCCACTACAACATGGCGCGCATCTACATCGACCTCGGTCGCCACGCAGACGCCTCACGAGCCTATGACCGCGCCGTGCACAACGGAGCAGTCCCAGACAAGGATCTGGAGAACTACATACGGGACAACCCACAGAGCCTCGGTGTACCCGGAGAGGATCTGATCGCCACCGTCATCCCCGAGCAGGAGGCGCAGCGCATCGCCGATGAGAACGCCGCCGCACAGCCCGTCGACCCCGCAGCACCAGAGTCTGAGCTCAGCGTCGCGGAGCTACGCGCCCGCATCGCAAAGGACATCGAGGCCGCCCCCACCCCCTCACCTGCGGGAGCGGGGCATGAGATCGAGGCCGAGCTCTTCAAGTCCAAGAGCATCACATTCAAAGGTCGCAAGATGAAGCTGAGGGTGAAGCCACGCCTAGTCCAGCGACTGCGCAGCCGCGGCGGACCGCTCCCCGAGAGCAGTGATAGCAGCAAGGGATAATTAATTATGGGGGCTTCTAATTTCTCGCGAGGTAAGATTTTGAGATGATTTTAGAGCTAGATTTTTTACGAATTGATGGCTCAGAGTGTCCTCTGAGACGAAAATTCGGAGAA
>CAYJID010000153.1:0-5522 GCA_964370135.1 uncultured Akkermansia sp.
TCGCCTGAGAGGTCGAAGGGATCGAGGCCGAGGCGGGTGACGGCGTCGCGCTGGTCGTCGTCGAGCTTGATTTCTAGGCGCATCCAGCGTCCGTCGTCCATGCGGACGTAGCCACCGCGTGCGGAGACGAGTGAGCGGATCTGCTCCTTGCTCAGGGTGACGCCTTCGACGTCGATGACGACGCGCAGGTCGAACCAGTCGATCTCCTGGTTCACGACTTCGAATCGGATGGCAGCGGCGACGGGGTCGTCGAGCAGGGATTGCAGGTTGCCATCCATTTCTACCTTGATGCTGGGGTCGAGTACCTTCGCCCAGTCGGCAAATTTCTCGGGGAATTGCTTCGTGATGCGGCTCTTGAAGGAGCCGAGCTGGGAGTCGTAGGTGAAGCTCATCTCGTCGATGAGCGCAGGGATGGGGTAGAGATAGTCGCGGATGAATCGCAGCAGGCTGCGGTCCTTTGGCTGGATCTGGGTGACGGTTTCCCAGTCGTCCTTGGTGAGTTTTTCTTGGCGGCGTCCCTGTGAGTCCTCGGCGGTGATGTCGAGAATGACGTGCTCGGTGTCAGCACTGGTCAGACCGCGTACGATCTTCATCTTGAAGGTGGGCATCATCTCGATGTCCTCGACGCGGCCCTCCATACTCGAGGGGACGGCGGCACCGATCTTGCGCAGGAACTCGACGCCCTCAAGGCTGTCGATGACGGACTTCGGAATAGAATAGCGGGGCTCGACCTCAGTGCTCTCCAGCCAGCGCGGGGGGCCGGGGAAGATGGTCTCATCGGATTGGTAGAGCTCGACGAGGCCGGGGAGCTGGCGCACGGAGTGTGAGACGTGGACGCCGGATGAGGTGACGAGCTGGAGGCCGTAGCAGTCGGGGACGATGGGGTCGTCGATACAGACCCACTTGAGCGAGTCCTGCACGACTTTGAAGTAGCATTCGTCGAGGTTGACGAGGTAGCCTTTGAGCGCAGGCTGATGGAAGAGGCGATTCATCGTCGCGCAGGCCTCTTCGAGGTCGAGGTCGAGGACGACTTGCCCGTCTTTTTGCGAGTACTCGTGGAGGACGTTGAGGAGGATGTCAGACTGGGGATCGACCTTCAGCGCGCCTTTCCAGTATTCTTCTAGCAGGGTCATGACCTCGGCTTGCTCGCGGATGGGCATCCAAGGGGTCTTGCTATCGGGGCGGTGTTCAAAGTGTGCCTCGTTGATGGTGGAGACGAGGCGCATATGCAGCTCGTGGCGAGGAGGCTGAGGGGGGCGTTCATTCACGCTCTGGATGCGGTCATACCAAGTGCCGACTTCCTTTTCTTGCTCCCATTCGCGGATCTTGCGCTGGACTTTCTCCAGATCCGTGATGCTGTTCATGAACTCCATGTAGGCGATGCGCTTCTTGACAAAGGCGTAGGCGATGTAGTTCCAGAATTCAATAATGTTTTTCGGCGTGACGGGCCAGAGTTCGAGGGCGCCGTATCCAGAGATTTCCCATCGGGGGTTGAGTCGCACGAGGTCGTGGTCGCTGATGGACTGCTCAATGACGAAGCGGCGGTAGCGTTTCTCAAGCTTGAGGACAAAGTCGGCTTCTTTGTCGTCCAATTCGCGCCCTAGTTTATCTTCAATGATGTCAACCAAGGGCGTGTCATCGAGTTCATTCGGGCTCTCCGGCATGCTCGTGCCTCGGTACATGCGCTCGATCATCGTCGCCACAACACAGGCACCAGAGAGGTCTTCATCCCCCGCGGTGCAAGAACCAAACCAGCGATTCCCTTGCAAGCGGAGGCTGGTGCGATACACACCACCCATGCATTCAACGCGCCCTTGAATAAAGAGGTGGTTCCCAAAAATTTGTGTGACCGCGCCCTCTTTTTGGAGGCGCTCGCCTTCATCGCGAACGGCCTCCGAATAGGCGTTGAGGAAATTAAGTGTAGCTCGGTCAGGATTTAAGGATGGATTTAACATTGCGCTTCAGTCTACTTTGCGAGGGATTTGTTAGATGTTTCTCTCGCACTCCGCCTCAAGGTTGGAGTATTGATACATTATCACAAATCTAGAATTATTTCAAGCACTCTTGATCATTTTTTTTGATTTTTTCTTGCGAGTTCTGCGACACTACACGCAGAAATATAACAAATAATTTAAAACATACAATATTTTTGCATAACACGGTGATAATTCACTATCAATCCTATCAATCTAACAAAAATAGGCGTAAAAACGCACTCCTTTTCACATAATGAAGCAGCATCTCCATCACTCAAGTTATACGGCTGACGAGCCCTGCTTTTCAAAAATCACTGCGATAAGCTATTAAAAAGCACAGGCAAGCACAAATCCCCCCTCAAGAGGCTCGCTGCCCCCCTGATGCGAGGGCAGCGAGAGCCGCGAGGACGCGAGAAGCATCGACAAGCTCGCGAATCAGGGCTTCTTGGGAGCTAGTTTATCCTCGAGATGCTCGAGCTTGATGCCCTTTTCCAGCCCCCCTATCTCACTGAGGAGGCGGTAGCAGGTCTCGTAGAGCTTTGTGTAGTCGATGGGACCAGCTTCTTTTTCCTTGGTGCCGGGGAAGACGATGTAGGAGACGCTCAGATCGGAGACCGCGCGCGAGTAGGAGCTCGACCTCGGGTTCACCTCCTGACAGAGGCGCAGTGAGGCCTCGCCTGATTTGAATCGTGGACCGTAGTCGCCGAAGATCGCGGGATAGATCTTCTTGCCCACGATGACGACGGCATAGTCGCCAGGCTCGGGCATGTAGGAGCTATTGCCCTCTCTGAGCGTGAGGGGCAGCACGATAAAGGGGTCATAATCCGCGAGCAGGAAGCTGAACTTTTTGAGATCAAAGATGACGCGCTGCGCATGCGAGATGACGGAGCTACGCGCGCCCTGCTTGCGGTATTTCTCCAGTCTCTTCTCCCAGTAGGGCAGCAGCGGGTTGGGCGTATCGGTCTTCTTGAGCCAGCGGTAGGAGGTGGAGGGCTGGTAGAAGTCGCTGTTCTTGATACGCTCGGGCATGTCTGGGAGGCGGTCTCCATCCGAGCCATCGGAGACGACGTCCATGTCGGCTTGTATCCAGACGAGCTTGCGCTTCGTATCAGGAGCCTCGATCTCGAGGATGGTGTCGGTGTCGTAGTAGTTGTGCTTGCTGAGGAGACGATCGAGTGAGGCCGCGTTCTTGCGCACGTGGTTCATCTTGTGATTGTACATGGACTTGTACCATGCGGAGACCTTCGCCTCGGCGAGCAGTCCAAAGTAGTTCTTGAGCACCTGCGGCAGCTTGGGATTGGCATGCAGGAGGCTCTGCCCATCGGCGGCGGTGGGCAGCAGGAGGTTGAGCTTGAGATCGGTCGCATAGGAATTGCGCTTCTTTCTATCCTGTGAGGCGGTGCTCCCCTTGGCGAATTGCACATAGGAGCGCAGATTAAAGCCCGTGTCTATCCTGCTGAGGTTTTTATAATTCCCAGGCTCGATGCGCGTCGGGATGACAGGGGGGAAGGGTGGCAGCACGATCTGAGGCATGCGCTTGAGATCCTTGAGGGGATTCCACGGGCGCGCCTCGATCTCGGAGGGGCTGGCGAGGCGGGGGGGCGTTTTTTCCTCCTTCTTTGTCTTCTTTTCTGTGCGAGGGACGACGGAGACGGGCTTTGCGCGGCGCTCCTTGCCCATGACGAGGCGGTAGAGACGCTCAGGATAGGGCGTGTGCAGGGAGCTCGCGGCGAGCAAAAGCGCAAGCACGAGTGCGGCCTTCGTCCATGTCAATTTCATACTTATCTGTCAAATGGAGGTGGAAAATCAGGCTTGAGGTGACGGGAGCTGAGCCTGCACACGACGGGGACGCACGGAGAGGATGAGGCGCAGCAGCCAGAGGGGAGCATTGCGCACAAAGAGGGCGAGCATGCGCACCTTGAACGAGGGATAGAAGCGCGCCTCGTTGCGCCGCAGCGCGTCAAGTGTCCCCTCAATCACGGTAGAAATCGGACAATCGAGGAAGCCACGCGAGGGCAAGATATCCCCTGTGAATCCCTCACGACGCGCGACCTCACCAAAGCCTGTGCTCACCGGCCCTGGGCAGACGGCGAGGACAGGTATATTCTTTTCCCTACACTCGAGGCGCAGCGCCTCGCTAAAGGAGCTCACATAGGCCTTCGTTGCTGCATAGACGGCAAAATCGGGGATGAACAGATCAGAAGCCAGCGACGACACATTCACCACAGCACCACCGCGCTGCTCCATGCAGGGCAGCAGCGCGCGTGTGAGCTCGGTGAGGGCGACCACATTGACCATCATCATCTGGGCATTGCGCTCAGGGAGACTCTCAGAAAAGGCGCCATAATCGCCGAGCCCTGCATTGTTGATCAGCAATGTCCTGCCTGCGTAGGGGTGACTGAGCATCTGGATGAGATGCGTGCGCTCCGAGGCTGAGGCGAGATCACAGCAGCAGGTCTCAACCTGAAGCTGCGGGTAGGCTGCCTGCAGCTCGCGGGTCAGCTCCTTGAGCAGCTCCAAGCGTCGCGCCACGAGCACGAGCTGCGAGCACTCCGCTCCCAATCGCCTCGCGTAGGCCATTCCAAATCCTGATGACGCCCCTGTGATGATAACTCGATCGAACTGCATGGCTCTATTCTCCCATGTCTTCTATAGTGCTGACAAGCATAAAATCCATATTGACACTTTTTTAAGACTACTAACTACTCTCTTTCAAAATTCTAATCAAGAAGTAAGCTATCAAACAAAAGGCCTTACAGCCATAACTTTTGCTTGTCTTTGCAGGGGAAAATCATCTATGCTAGCCCCATGCGAATGCTATTCACCCTATCCCTCATCGCGGTCAGCCTCCTCACGCAGCTCCAAGCGCGCGTGACGCCGCAGAATCAGCAAGCCATCGTCGGCGTCGCCGACGGGTGGAATTCTTCCCATGTCCAGCTCTCCCTGCTAGAGCGCAACAAGCAAGGCCAATGGGTGCGCGTCATGGGTCCCTACTCAGGGCGTCTCGGACGCAAGGGTCTCGTCTGGGGACATGGTCTCCACCTCAATCCGCGCGGCGCGCGTACCAAGGTTGAGGGCGATGGCCGCACACCCGCAGGCGTCTTTGCCCTCGGCGGACTCTACACCACGACGAAAAAAGCCGTCCAGCGCGACCGTCACATGCCCCATCTCCGCGTCGGCCCCGCCGACCTCTGGGTGAGCGACACCGCCATGCCCCATCTCTACAACCGCCACGTACGCCTCAAGCACCCCGCACGCAGCGCATGGGAGAAAAAAGAGCAGATGCGCCAAAACGACTACCCTCACAGCATCAAGCTACTCATCCATCACAACACCGACTACACGCGCAACCGCGCGCCCATCAATGGTGCGGGCTCCTCTATCTTCTTCCACATCTGGCGCAATCAGGGCGCGAGCCCCACCGCTGGCTGCACCACCATGGACGAGGCCGTGCTACGCGCCATGATCTCACGGCTCAAGCCTCGCAAGAACCCCGTCTACATCATACTCCCGCGCAAGGAGTACATGAGCTACCGCCGCGCGTGG
>CAYJID010000154.1:0-5496 GCA_964370135.1 uncultured Akkermansia sp.
TGACGCTCACCGGTCCCGCTCTCATCGTCTTCCGCGGTGAGGTCATCCTCGAGGCATAATCTCCATGTTGCAGCGCATGTTCTCACTAGGCGACTCCATGGGCTCAGCTCTCTCCGATCTGCCACAAAAGCAGGGGGGAGACATTGTCCTTATTGGGATGATGGGCTGTGGCAAGACGACGGTAGGTCGTGCGCTGAGCATTGATTTGGAGCGCCCCATGCTCGATATGGATACACTCATAGAAGAGCAAATAGGCAAGACTATCCCCGAGATTTTTAAGGAGGAGGGCGAGGCGCACTTCCGCTCGCTGGAGACAGCACTGCTGCGCTACCTCGTCGTCGACAGCCCTCGCAAAGCCGAGGGCTGCATCCTCTCCACAGGCGGAGGGGTACCCCTGCGCGACGAGAACCGCGAGCTCATGCGTAGGCTCGGCTTTGTCGTGTGGCTGCGCGTCGATGCAGAGGTACTCTATGAGCGCACCTCTCGCAGCAATCACCGCCCGCTACTCAGTCAGCCAGGATGCGCGCGGACGCGCCTCGTCACGCTCTGCGAGCAGAGGTATCCTATCTATGAGCAGACGGCTCATTATATACTCGATACCAGTCAGATGGATATTCACGATGTCCTGCTTGATATCAAGGAGGCAGCTCAGCGTTATTTTGCATCCACTGACAGTTAATAGACGCTCGCTATCAAATAGATTTTTACGTTGACAATATCATACTAACTATGGCATTGTCAGTTTCACCCCATGCAAACCTCACCCCTCAAGAAGCTCACCTGCGCCGGTCTCGCGGCATTTTCTATCATCGGACTTGGCTCTACGAGAGCCTGCGCTCAAAGCACCCCACCCACGGAGCCGCAGAATCAGAGCTGGCGCTTTGGTCTACCGCCCGCGCCTGGTATACCGAGCTACGGACACTACATGATGCAGATCGCGAGTGACGAGCGGCACGGAGACTCGAGCTTTGGGATGCAGCAGGTTGATATGGAGTTCCCTCTCTGGGATCCGCGCAAAACGAGCTATGGCAACTGGCTCATGCTTGGCGCGCTGAGCTTCTCCTACACCCATATTGATAGCAGCCATCAGATGAGGCTGGATCATGAGGATCTCTACCGATGCACGCTGCCTCTGGGCACGATGCTGCGTCGGCAGAAGGATAGTTTTCTCTTCATGATGACGCCCTCGCTGGCGTCGGATTTTGAGACGATGAATAGCTCCGCTTCCGTCGGTGCCTTCTTCGCCTACAGCCGCCAGCACAAGGATGACTTCCGCTATAGCGTCGGGGTAGGCTATTTCCCCCGCTCTATCCTCTTTGGCTTTCTTCCCTTTGCTAACTTTACTTGGGAGTTCGCCCCGCAGTGGAACGTGGAGCTTGATCAGACCACCCTGCTGCTGCATTACGAGATCTCCGAGCGTCAGACCATCGCCGCCTTTGCCCGCTACGACGCGGAATCATGGACGATACATACGGATCGCGGAGCGCGCAATCTCAGTGTGAGTAGTGTCGTGCTCGGAGCGCAATGGGAGTACAATATCGCCCCATCCAAGACCCCGCAGCGCATCGTACGACTCGAGCTTGGCATGCCCCTCTACACCGACATGGACATCGAGTATCGCCATGGCGATCGTGACTCAGAGCTCGACGCACGCTACAGACCGACACTGCAATTCACCGTCGGCTTGGACATGCGATTCTAGCGACTTGCTGCTTGTTCCTCCCTGCGTTTCACAAAATTAGCTTGCAATATGGCAAAGAGTGTGTATACTCGCGCGAGTAACGCACAAAAAAATACACGCTATGATGAAGGATACCGTACGCCCATTTACAACAGGAGCTGGCAACGAAGGCTCCTATTATTCGCTTCCTGCACTCGCTGAGAAAGGCTATGCAGGCATCGCACGCATGCCCATCTCGCTGCGCATCGTCCTCGAGAGCCTGCTTCGCAACTGCGATGGACTCAAGGTCACGCAAGACGACGTGGCAAATCTCGCGGCATGGGATGCGAAGAACCCTGGCGACTATGAAATCCCCTTCACCGTCGCCCGCATCATCCTCCAAGACCTCACAGGCGTCCCTCTCCTCGTCGACCTCGCCTCCATGCGCTCTGCTGTCGAAGACCTCGGCGCTGACCCTCAGAAGATGGAGCCACTCGTCCCTGTCGATCTCGTCGTCGACCACTCCGTGCAGGTAGACTGGTCGAGCTTCCCCGACTCCTACAAGAAGAACCTCCAGCGCGAGTTCGAGCGCAACACCGAGCGTTATGAATTCCTCAAATGGGGACAGCAGGCCTTTGAGACCTTTTCCGTCGTCCCCCCCAGCACCGGCATCGTTCATCAGGTGAACCTCGAGCACCTCGCTCGCGGCGTCATGGAGCAGGACGGCGTCTACTACCCCGACAGCCTCGTCGGCACGGACTCCCATACCACCATGATCAATGGCCTCGGCATCGTCGCTTGGGGTGTCGGTGGTATCGAGGCTGAGGCTGGCATGCTCGGACAGCCCGTCACCTTCCTCGTTCCCGAGGTTGTCGGCGTCAACCTCACAGGCAAGCTCCGCGAGGGCGTCACCGCGACCGATGCCGCTCTCTACGTCACCGAGCTGCTGCGCAAGCATGGCGTCGTTGGCAAGTTCGTCGAATTCTTCGGCGAGGGCGCCGCCTCCCTCTCCCTGCCCGACCGCGCGACCATCGCGAACATGGCACCCGAGTACGGAGCCACCATGGGCTTCTTCCCGCTGGATGAGCAGAGCCTCGACTACCTCCAGACCACGGGACGCAGCCCTGAGCTGGTGAGCACCGTCGCTTCTTACTACAAGGCGCAGGAGATGTTTGGCATGCCTCAGGCAGGTGACATCGACTACTCCGTCGTCCTCGAGCTCGACCTGAGCAGCATCCAGCCCTCCGTCGCAGGACCCAAGCGTCCTCAGGATCGCATCGCGCTCGCCGATCTCAAGACCCGGTTCGCCGAGATGACACAGAGCACCTACAAGCTTCCCCTCGACCGCCCCGCTGTGCCTGTAGAGATGCAAGGCGATGCGGGCAACCCAGAGTCGGGGCAAACCCACGATGTGGAGCTCAAGGATGGCTCTATCCTCGTCGCCGCCATCACCAGCTGCACCAATACCAGCAACGAGAGCCTCATGCTCGGAGCCGGCATCCTCGCGAAGAAGGCCGCCGCCCTCGGCATGAAGGTGCCCGCCTACGTGAAGACCAGCATGGCACCTGGCTCGCGCCTCGCGGAGAAATATTTCAACAACAATGACCTGCTCGCAGGACTCGAAGCCGTTGGCTTCTCCATCGTCGGCTACGGCTGCGCCACCTGCATCGGCAACTCAGGCCCGCTCAACGCCCAGCTGGAGACCGCGGTGAAGGAGCACGAGCTGCTCTCCTGCTCCGTCCTCTCGGGCAACCGCAACTTCGAAGCCCGCATCCACGCCTCCGTCAAGGCGAACTTCCTCATGTCGCCTCCCCTCGTCATCGCCTTTGCCCTCGCGGGTCGCGTCGACATCGACATGGACAGCGAGCCACTCGGATGCGCTGCTGACGGCAGCCCCGTCTACCTCAAGGACATCTGGCCAAGCAACGACGAAATCGCAGAAGCGCAGAAGAAAGCCTGCACCCCCGAGGACTACACCAGCAGCTATGGCAGCCATATCGCTGAGTGGGACGCCGTCAAGGGCCCCGCAGGAGCGACCTTCGCATGGAATGCGGACTCCACCTACATCCACCGTCCTCCCTACTTTGAGAGCTTCACTGGCAAGGGTGAGAAGGCTGACATCGTCGACATCCTCGATGCGCGTCCATTGGGCATCTTTGGCGACAGCGTCACCACCGACCACATCTCGCCCGCAGGCGCCATCAAGCCCACATCACCCGCAGGGAAATTCCTCGCCGAGCAGGGCGTCGAGCGTCGCGATTTCAACACCTACGGCTCACGCCGCGGCAACGACCTCATCATGACACGCGGCACCTTTGCCAATGTACGTATCAAGAACCGCATGGTCGGAGCGCTCGAAGGCGGCTACACCCTCTACTACGGTGAGGCCAGCGTTAGCGCGCCCGATCAGGACATCGCCAGCAGCAGCGGCACGCCCACCTTCATCTACGATGCGGGCATGGCCTACAAGGCCTCAGGTACGGCGACCATCGTCATCGGAGGTGAAGACTACGGCATGGGCTCCAGCCGCGACTGGGCGGCGAAGGGCACGAACCTCCTCGGCGTCAAAGCCGTTATCACGAAGAGCTTTGAGCGCATCCACCGCAGCAACCTCGTCGGCATGGGCGTGCTCCCCCTCAACTTTGAGAACCCCGCCGACTACGACCGTGTGAAGGACCTCACCGACGTCACCTTTAGCATCCGCGGACTCAGCAACGACATCCCCGCGCGCGCCCGCGTTACGCTGGAGGTGCAGCCCGCAGGAGCCGGCGCCTTTGAGCTGCCGCTCATCGTGCGCATCGACACCCCCATCGAGAAGGAATACTTCCGCGCTGGCGGCATCCTCCCCTACGTCCTTGCACGCTACTGCTAAGAGAGCTCTCATATGAAAACCATTCCTTTTAATAAACTCGATGGCAACGCCGCTGCCCTCATCGGGCAGCAGTGGATGCTCGTCACGGCGGGCAAGCTCGATGCGAAGCCCGATGGCACGGCTGGATTCAACACCATGACTGCCAGCTGGGGCGGCTTTGGCTACATGTGGAACAAGCCCGTCGTCTTCGTCGTCGTGCGTCCGAATCGCCACACCGATCCCTTCATCATGGAGGAGAAGTTCTTCACCCTCTCCTTCATGCCCAAGGCCTACAAAAAGGACCTCGGCATCTGCGGCAAGCTCTCGGGGCGCGACGGCGACAAGCTCGCCAAGACCTCTCTCGTCCCCTACGCCACGCAGGAGGGCTCCGTCGCCTTCGAGGACGCGGATCTCGTCCTCGAATGCCGCCCCATCATGGTGCAGCCCTACGAGCAGAGCGCCTTCCTCGACTGGAGCGAGGTCTCGCCCTCATGGTACACAGACGACAACCCTCTGCACAAGCTCTACATCGCTGAGGTGGTGCAATGCCACGTCCGCGAAGACTAAGCGCATGTGCGCTACATACCACTATCAGGTCAAGAGCCTCTTATCATCAGGATGAGAGGCTCTCGTCATCACACGATTTGCATGGCGAGGCTCTCTAGGTGAATCTCATGCTTGTCAAAGCAGACTTATTTTGTTATAATGGCACGCACATGAAGCTGTTCTGTCTCATCCTAAGCTCTCTCCTTCTACTCAATGCTTGCAGTATCCAAAAGATACTCGGCGAGACGGGTGATGATCTACAGAAGAAATTCCGCAATATCGAAGAGTGGGAGCAGCTCCCCCTGCGACGCATCTCGTGGAATCAAGCTCTCGCAATGATCTTAGAAAACAACCGCGACATGCGCCGTGCAGACAGCAATATTGACTCGGCGAATCGCAACGTGCGCAGCGTCTACACCGACCTCATCCCCACAGTCGC
>CAYJID010000155.1:0-5454 GCA_964370135.1 uncultured Akkermansia sp.
ATATGAACATCATCGGTGAACCCCTGCCCAACATGCCTTGGCAAGAGCGCCCCGCAGGCTCACAGTCAGTCATGTGGCGCTATTCGGAGAATCCCATCATCCCGCGCGACCTGCTGCCCACGTCCAATAGCATCTTCAACTCCGCCGTCATCCCCTTTCAGAAGGGCGACTACAACTACGCGGGCGTGTTCCGCTGCGATGACACGAATCGCCGCATGCGCATCCACATCGGCTTCTCCGTCAATGGTATTGACTGGGATATCCAAGAGGAAGACTTCAAGCTCGTCGGCGCCGACCCCGAGATCGCCGCATGGGAGTATGGCTACGATCCCCGCGTCGCGCTCATTGATGGAAAATACTACGTCACGTGGTGCAATGGCTACCACGGCCCTACCATAGGCGTGGCATGGACGGAGGATTTTGAGACCTTCCACCAGATGGAGAATGCCTTCCTCCCCTACAACCGCAACGGCGTCATGTTCCCCCGCAAGATAGGGGGCAACTTCGCCATGCTCAGCCGCCCCAGCGACACAGGGCACACCCCCTTTGGCGATATCTTTTATTCGGAATCCCCCGACCTCGAGTACTGGGGTCGCCATCGCCATGTGATGTCGCCCGCTCCCTTTGAGCAGAGCGCATGGCAGTGTATGAAGATAGGGGCGGGACCCATCCCCATCGAGACCTCCGAAGGCTGGCTGATGATCTATCACGGCGTGCTACGCTCCTGCAATGGCTACGTCTACGCCTTTGGCTCCTCGCTCCTCGACCTTGAGCAGCCATGGAAGGTGCTCGCCCGCAGCGGTCCCTACCTCATCTCGCCCCGCGAGACCTACGAGTGCATGGGAGACGTGCCCAATGTCTGCTTCCCCTGCGCCGCACTCCACGACCCCGAGAGCAAGCGTCTCGCCGTCTACTACGGCTGCGCGGATACCGTGACTGGGCTCGCTTTTGGCTACATCGACGAGATTGTCGAGTTTACGAAGCAGCACAGCATCGTCTAATCATCCCTCATCACACCTACCACCATGCGCTCTCTGCTGCTCCTCCTCTTCACCAGCTGCACCCTGATCTGGGGCAAGCCCGTCGTCGACTGGGTCGACCCCTTCATCGGTACGACCAATTTCGGCGCGACGAATCCCGGCGCCGTGCTCCCCCACGGCATGATGTCGGTGTCCCCCTTCAACGTCATGGGCTCCGCTGACAACAAGCATGACAAAGACGAGCGCTGGTGGTCGACCCCCTACGAATACGAGAATACCTACTTCACGGGCTTCTCTCATGTGAACCTCAGCGGCGTAGGCTGCCCCGACCTCGGCTCGCTGCTCGTCATGCCTACGAGCGGCTCGCTGGAGGTGGATTACAAGAAATACGGCAGCACCGCCAGCCAGCAGACCGCGAGTGCGGGCTACTACCGCCTCTTCTTTGACAAGTACCGCATCCAAGCCGAGGTGAGCGCGACGCTGCGCAGCTCCGCCGAGCGATACACCTTCACCCAAGGCGGGCAGGGCAACCTCATTCTCAACCTCGGCGAGGGACTCACGAATGAATCAGGCGCGCGCATCACCCGCGTCAGCGATACCGAGATCGAGGGCATGAAGCTCATGGGCGGCTTCGCCTACCATCAGGCACAGGCCGTCTTTCCCCTCTACTTCGTCCTGCGCGTCTCGAAAAAACCCGACGCGAGCGGATTCTGGAAAAAGCAGACGCTCAAGAGAAACGTGGAGCACGAGTGGGACGCCTACTCGGGGAAATACAAAATCTACACCGACTACGCCAAGGAAATGGCAGGCGATGACCTCGGCTATTATTTTTCCTATTACAATCTCGCGGAGAACGAAGCCGTCGAGCTCCAAGTCGGCGTCTCCTACGTCTCCACCGCCAACGCGCGCCTGAACCTCGAGCGCGAGCAGCAGGGCTTCGCCTTTGACAAGGTACGCGATGACGCCCGCGACGCATGGCAGGAGAAGCTCTCGCGCATCCTCGTCGAGGGCGGCAGCGACCAGCAAAAGACTATTTTCTACACCGCACTCTACCACGCCCTCATCCATCCCAGCCTGCTGAGTGATGTGAATGGACAGTACCCCGCCATGGAGGGCTCAGATATCCTCTCCAAGCCCTACGAACGCTACAGCGTCTTCTCCCTCTGGGACACCTACCGCAATGTCCATCAGCTGCTCACGCTCGTCTACCCCGAGACCCAGACCACCATGCTCAAGTGCATGGTTGACATGTACGAGGAGAGCGGCTGGCTGCCCAAGTGGGAGCTCTGCGGACGCGAGACCTACACCATGACAGGTGACCCCGCCACCATCGTCATCACCGATAGCTACCTGCGCGGCCTGCGCGACTTTGATGTGAACAAGGCCTACGAGGCCATGCGCAAATCTGCCACCGAACCCAGCGCCAAGAACCCCCTGCGCCCCGAGCTCAATGTCTATGATGCGAAGGGCTACATCCCCGTAGGCACCCACATCGTCGACCTCTCGGGTGACAACTCCGTCTCCAGCGCGCTGGAATACTACCTCGCCGATGCCGCGCTCGCCCGCATGGCCGAGGCACTGGGGCATCAGGAGGATGCAAAGCGATTCCGCGCGCGCTCACTGGGCTACAAGCACTACTACTGCAGCGAGTACGGCACCTTCCGCCCGCGCGAGAAGACAGGGAAATTCTTCACCCCCTTCAACCCCAAGCAGGGGGAGAACTTCGAACACGTCACGGGCTTCCACGAAGGCAGCGCATGGAACTACACCTTCTTTGTCCCCCACGACATCGCCGGCCTCATCATGCTCATGGGAGGCGAGCAGAACTTTGTCACCAAGCTCCAGATGGTCTTTGATGAGAAACTCTACGACCCCGCCAACGAGCCCGACATCGCCTATCCTTACCTCTTCTCCCGCATCAAGGGTGAGGAATGGCGCACCCAACGCGAGGTGAAGCGACTGCTCGAGACCCATTACCACACCCGCCCCGCAGGACTCCCCGGCAACGACGACACCGGCACCATGTCCGCCTGGGCCGTCTTCTCCATGATGGGACTCTACCCCGACTGCCCAGGTGATCCCAGCTACACCCTCACCGCCCCCAGCTTCGATCGCATCACCGTCAAGCTGCCCAATAGAGAACTCATCATCAGCAGCGATCGCAGCACCCCCGATGCCGACATGATCAAGAGCATCCACTCTGGCACGGGCAAGCCGCTCGACTACCGCATCAGCCACGACGAGCTGCTCCAGCATCAGAACATCCATTTCAACATGAAGAAGAAAACCCCATGAAGCTATTTTCCCCCTTCCTCCTTTCACTCCTCCTCAGCCTCACACCCGCGAGCCTCGCCTCCACCTGCTGCTGCCCGCCTGACACGAACGCACGCGCCGATGCAGCCATCAAGCAACAGGCAGAAAAACCCCTCATCGACTGGGTCGATCCCCTCATCGGCAGCGGTGGACACGGGCACGTCTTTGTCGGCGCGAGCGTCCCCTACGGCTTTGTGCAGGTAGGCCCCACCAGCCTCCCGCAGGAGTGGGACTGGGTCTCGGGCTATCATCAGAGTGATAGCAGCGTCATCGGCTTTGCCCAGACGCATCTCAGCGGTACAGGAGTCGGCGACCTCTCCGACGTGCTGCTCATGCCCGTCATCGGGGACGTCACCTACGCACGCGGCAAGGCAGATCAGCCCGACTCGGGACTCTGGTCACTCGCTGACAGGAGCAAGGAAATCGCGCGCCCCGGCTACTACTCCGTCCCCCTGCTACGCCACGGCATCCGAGCCGAGCTCACCGCCAGCGAGCGCGTCGGCTTTCACCGCTATACCTTCCCCAGCGACACGAAAGACGCCGCCATCGTCCTCGACCTCGAGAACGGCGGCACATGGGACTACGCGTGGAAATCTGAGATCCAGCAGCTCAGCCCCACACGCGTTGGCGGCTTCCGCTACTCGTCAGGCTGGGCAAAAGATCAGCGCATCTTCTATGTGATTGAATTTTCAAAACCCTTCAAGAAATTCGCCATCATCGACGAGGAGCAGCACTACGGCCGCGCCGACTTTGACGCGGCGGCGGGCGAGCAGATCCTTGTCAAGGTCGGCATCTCCTCCACCAGCCTCGAGGGGGCTATCGCGAACCTCGAGGCAGAAGTCGCGCACTGGGATTTTGACGCCGTACGCACCGCCGCCGAGGAAAAGTGGAACAAGGAGCTCGGCAAGATCCAAGTCAAAACTATAGACGACACCCAGCGGCGCATCTTCTACACCGCCCTCTACCACACCATGATCGCGCCCAGCCTCTTCTGCGATGCGAACGGCGACTACTTCGGCGCGGATCAGATGGTTCACAAGAAGGCGCGTCATCAGAACTACACCACCCTCTCCCTCTGGGACACCTACCGCGCCGCACAGCCCCTCATGACGCTCATCCACCCCGAGCGCACCCCTGATATCATCAACACCATGCTGAGCATCTACGGGCAACAAGGCAAACTCCCCGTCTGGCATCTCATGGGCAATGAGACGAACTGCATGGTCGGTAACCCTGGTATCTGCATCGTCGCTGACGCCATCACGAAGAAAATCCCTGGCGTCGACCTCGAGCGCGCGTGGCGTGCTATCTATGCCACCGCCATGCTCGACGACCGCGGGCAGGACGTGCGCCGCGAGTACGGCTACATCCCGCATGACCTCTTTGTCGAGTCCGTCGCCTATGATATGGAATACGCCATCGCGGATGCTGCCGCTAGCATGGCGGCGAGTACATTGGGGAAGAGCGCGGAAGCTGATTTTTTCAAGAAACGCAGTGAGAGCTACCGTCATTACTTTGACCCTGCGAGTGGATTTATACGAGGGAAGGACTCGCAGGGGAAATTCCTAGAGCCGCTGAACCCCTTCCACTCCACGCACCGCGAAGACGTCTACTGTGAGGGCAATGCTTGGCAATACACGTGGCTCGTGCCGCATGATGTTGAAGGACTCGTGGAATGCTTTGGCAGTAAAGAAGCACTGATCCGCAAGCTTGATGAACTCTTCACCGTCAGCTCGGTGATCGAAGGCAGCGACGCCTCACCTGATATCAGCGGCCTCATCGGGCAATACGCGCAGGGGAACGAGCCCAGCCATCACATCATCTACCTCTACACCATGCTGGGGCAGCCCTGGAAAGCCGCGGAGCGTGTGCGAGAAGTACTCACGACACTCTACACGGATCGTCCTGATGGTATACCGGGGAACGAAGACGCGGGGCAGATGTCGGCGTGGTACATTCTCTCTTCGCTTGGATTCTATCAAGTTGAGCCAGCAGGAGGGCGTTATTACTTTGGCTCGCCACTCGTCTGTGAAGCACAGCTGCGAGTCGCGGGAGGCACCTTCACCATCATCGCGCATGATAACTCGATGGAGAACAAGTATATCCAATCCATCAAGCTCAATGGCAAGCCTTACAGCAAGCCTTACATCGCCTATGAAGA
>CAYJID010000156.1:0-5408 GCA_964370135.1 uncultured Akkermansia sp.
CACTGCGTCTGCTCGCTGGTGGCGACGACGCAGACCTTGTCCGCTTTGAGATCGCGCGTGCTATGGCTTTCATAAAAGAGGGGGATATCCAGCACGTAGGTATGGCTCTCGCCGGATTGGGCGGCGCGCTCCCTGTCCTTGTGGCAGAGCTCCATGAGGCGTGGGTGGATGAGCTCCTCGAGCTTTGCCTTGCCTGCGGGGTCTTGTAGGAGTATCTCGCTGAGGAATTGCTTGTTGACCTGATCATTTTCCATGAGCACCTCGGGACCAAAGAGCGTCACGAGGTCGCGCGAGAGGCGCCCCGTCTTGTAGAGCTGTCTCAGTGCCGAATCACAGTCAAATATGGACAATCCCTTGCCGCCGAGTTTTTGTAAGATCTCGACGACGCTCGACTTGCCTGATGCGATCCCGCCTGTTACTACGATAAATTTCACGGCGTGATTTTAACATCTTCATTACCTAACTTCAAGGTAAAATAATTTATTCGTTTACGGTGAGCGTTTTGTGTTGATTTAAAAATTCAGAGCACGTCGTTCCAAGACGAGTCGGAAGCCCGTGTGGTCATCGCGCGTCGAGCCTGGCTTGGGCGTGCGTGAGTAGGATGAGACTTGCGTCGGGTGGAAGGAGCAGAAGGAGCCTCCGCGCACCACTCCATAATGTAGAAAGCGGAAATCGGGCGGACCTCCATAGGGATCGCTCACCCATTCCTGTACATTGCCATCCATGTCAAAGGCTCCCAGCGCATTGGGCTTGAAGCTCCCCACTGGCGAGGCGTAGGCGTAGCCGTCCTCATAGTTCTCAATGACGCGATTCATCACGACGTGCTGAATGGCGGCTTTGTCGGCAAAGTTTCCCGTCGAGTTGCTAGGCGGCCAGCTCTCGCCCCACGCGTAGCGCTCGACGCCGCGCTTCACGTAGCTGAGATTGCGGTCAAAGGGGTGGTCTCCTTCCTCCTGATCAATTCCCGCCATGCGGCTCCATTCCTGATCGGTTGGCAGGCGGTAGGCGTCGGAGTCCTCGATGAGCCCTAGTGCTCTCTCATGGAGTGTGAGCCATTGGGCGAATTTCTGGGCTTCTTCGCGTGTGACGTTCACGATGGGGTAGTGCTCATTGTGCGGGTACTCAGGCTGTGGGGGGGCGGCGGCGTTGATCATCTTGCAGTAGTTGAGAAAGTCCCCGATGCGCACCTCGGTGGCTCCTACCATGAGCTTGGCGCTCAGAGGGATGAATTGCTGCCCGAGGCTGTTGAACCACGGTGCGTTGAACGTCACCGCGTTGTTGGTCTCTAATTGGAAGTTGAGACGCAGCCCCTCGGGGGAGATGCCGCTGTGGTGGATGACCTTGTGACGCTGGAGGCGTAGCTCGATGTGGTAGGGTGCCAGCGGGATGCTCTTTCTGACAATGGGGGTGACGCCGATGAACTTGCCATTCACCATGACGGAGGCTCCAGCGGGATTGCTAAAGATGGTGATGGGGGTCTGGGGGAGCTGGGAGACGATGATGCCGTAGGCGAGCAGTCCGCTGCCTGATTGGATGCTGCTGTCATGCTTGGGCAGCATGATGTAGCTCTCATCGAGCAGTCCCTGTGTGCTGCAGCGCTCCATCAGCCATTCGGCGTAGAGGTTGGCGGTGCTGCTGTTGGTCAGGATGATCTCCTTGCCCGTGGGCTCATGGAGTAGGATCTCATACTGATCCTCATCGGGCACGCCTTGCTCCTTGAGAAATTGCTCGAAATGCGCGCGCTCGATAGGCTCATTGGAGAGGTGCCCCTTCGCATCGGGCGCGTAGGTGGAGCCCATCACATCGTGCCATGGCTTGCCCTCGACGGGGAGGTCTAGCGGGTAGAGGTCGCCGCCGAGGGAGAGCACCTCATTGGCCTCGACGCGTCCCTCTAGCATCATGTCCACGTAGCCTGGCTTGCGCAGCATGAGTCGTACCTGCGTGTCCTTCGGCAGCAGAATAGGGCCGATGGGGGTGTCGCTGATGTAGTCTCCGTTGATTTTGTAGACGGATGCATTCGTGGGGTTGCTGATGATATAGACCTGTCCCTCATCCTGCCTGAGTAGTGAAGAGGAGCCTGTGGAGCTCGCGGTGGAGTGTCCTGTGGGTGTCGGGATTTTGATATCGGCTCCTGGGTGGGTGAGTAGGACGTAGATCTTGCCCATACGCTCCATCCAGTTTGAGGGGAAGTGCTGGAAGGCGAGCAGCAGCATGATGAGGATGAGCAGCGTCAGCGCGATCTTCCACGCGCGCCGCCAGAGGCTCGTGCGCTGAGAGATGCTTCGCATCTGGTACTTCCCATCGCGTATCGCCTCCAGGCGCTTGAGGAAATCCGCAGCCGTCGTGACAGCATTCTCATCAATCTGCGCACTCGCCGCCTGACAGATGAGGCGGTTGAAGGAGAGCCACTTTTGATGCTGATCCTGATCAGGGGTCTCGTCGGGCAGGTCGGGGAACTCCATGCGGTCTTTGCCCGAGATCATCTCGTAGAGCACGAGCGCGAGTGCGTAGACGTCGGCGCGAGGTGTCCCCGGGCCATCGGGAGGGATGTAGCCCTGCGTGCCGACGAAGCCCAGCCCAGCTCCGTGGACGATGAGCCCCGCGTCGGCGAGCTTTGCCCTGTCGTGGACAAAGATAATATTGGCGGGCTTGATATCACGGTGCGCGAGATCCTCGCCGTGTAGGTAGCGCAGCGCGCGTGCGAGCTGGCAGCCTACGCTGATGACCTGATCAATGGGCATGGGGCTGTGGTCGTAGCGGCGTATGTCATTGAGCAGGGTGCGCGGGGTGTAGCGCTCGGGTTCAATCACGTGCCCCGTGTGCGCGTCATCGGCGAGCTCCATCACATAATAATACATGGGGAAGTCGCCTTGGAGCTGCCCTATGTGCAGGATGTGTACCAGCCCGTGGTGACTGCGCGCAATGGGCTCATAGAAGAGTACTCCCTCAAACTCACGGCGAAAGCTTGCTTCATCTTGGAAATCCTCGCGCCAGATGGTCTTGATCGCACGGTAGGTCCCTGTGATCGAGCGTGCCAGCCACACCTCACCATAAGCCCCGTAGCCGATGCAGCGAATAATCTCGTGATCGGGGATATCAGGAGCTTGTGAGCGATCGCGTACATGATCGGCATCTAGGGGCCGCACGGTAGCAGAATCTCGCGCTTTGGACTGGCGTGGTGGTAGTTGAGTGCTCATAGAGGTGTGTATTATAGTAACTCCACTGCCACGCTGCAAGCTTGAATAGTGCGCGCATGGGTGCTTGATAAAAATAAAGAAATTTACTACTATAAATCAACACTTTACGTTAAAGTGCTGGGGTAAATAAGAAAAAAGATGAGAAAATAGCAAAAAAAAGCTTGCAATGAGATTCGGTTTCGTCTATAATTCCGTCGCACCCACCAAACGCCAAGGCGAACAAAACGCCGAAGCAAGTAAGTGGATCGCAAATTGGGTAGATTCCCGAGCGGTCAAAGGGGGCAGACTGTAAATCTGCTAGCTATTGCTTTCGAAGGTTCGAATCCTTCTCTGCCCATCACCCAGATAAAAAACCTGCAAGTCTGACTTGCAGGTTTTTTATTGTCTCGGCCTGAGTGAATCCTTTGGACGGAGCCAGAGAGTCAATGAGAGGACCGCGCAAAATGAGGTGAGCGCATCGTGCGTACTCGCTTAGGTAGAGTCAGCGAAGCTAGAAGCATGTGCTTCTTGTCGTCGCATGAGAATAGGAGTCCTTTTATTTGGCAACAAGTTTTCGGCGCTGCGTCGGATTTGTCGTGGAGGGGGGGGGCTTATGCACTATCCACGGCCTCAATACCGCAGCGCGTCGTACGATTCAAGCAACAAGTCGGCGTAGACTCGCAACGCTAGGCGGGGTAAGTCCGCATTTAATACGACTTGTTGCTTGAGTTGTACTCTGCGATGTAGTTTAGGGGACTTCTAAATTCTCGTCATTCTAAACAAGCAAATCTTACCTCGTGAGAAAATAGAAGCCCTCTTTAGGTATGTATCAGTTGTTGGAGGAAAAGCCGCTTCGTGCCATTCCTCCAACAAGGACGCATCCATTTATTCATGTGAAGCGTGACGAATCTGATGGAGTACGATATTTTGTTGCATGTACTGTAGCCCAGAGAATAGCTGCTGGTGGAGTAATAGGCACTGCGCGTGCTTTCTTGCCTCTGGGCAATGCCTTGATAGGCGAGACCTAATCGCAAGAGGAGGCTATTTCTTTTTAGACTCGTCTTCTTCGAAGAAATTCTCTTGGAGGCTCTGAGCTTCTTCGCCTTCGGCCACGCGGTCGAACCACTTGCTACGGCTCGCGTTCTTTGACTTGAACATTTTCTGTGTCCCTGCCGAGGAGGGGGCGAATTGCATCGTGTTGCGCACGGAGATCGTCTCTGCCATCTTGATTACATCTTGATTGGCTCCGATGTAGGTGAAGACCCAGCCCTTTGTCTGGAGCTCTTCGACGAGTTTTTTGATGGCCGGTCCCGTGTACTCTTGGGACGCATTCTCGGCACCATCCGTGATGATGGTGATGAGCACCTTGTGCGTTTCTTTCTCATTGAGCGCGTAGCGGAATTTGTTCAGCGTCGTCCCCATGGCGTCAAAGAGTGGCGTGCCCGTATTGGGCTGGTAGGTCTCGCTCGTGAGCTGCTTGGCGCCGTCACAGGCGACGCTATCATACACTGTCTGTGTCCCCTCTGAGTTGAAGAGCACGAGCGAGACGTAGTGCTGCTGGGAGGCATGATGTTTCTTTTGCGCAGCTTGTATCGTCTGCACGGTCTCATTGTAGCCATCCATCGCCTCTTTTTTGATGCTATCCATAGAGCCGCTCTGGTCGAGGATGACGATATTGTAGATTTTTATTTTACTGCTTGCAGCTTCGCTAGAGGGGGCAGGTTCTGCCGCTGTGGCGCAGGTGGTCATGAAGGCGGCAGCAAGTGCTATGTTTGTTTTTTTCATAATGATTGAATGGGGTGAGGGAGTTTTCTTATTGAGAATAACGGAGAATTGAGAATATCCTTGATTGTATATAAATTAGGATGGATCTCAATTCTCATAAGTATATAAGTCCCGCGCGCGAATTCAAGGATAAAAGCCTAACTAAGGGGGGGCTCCTAAGGGGAGCTCACTTTTCTCGCGTGGAGAGATTTTGAGATGATGTAACAAAATAGGGGCGAGCGAAGCGAGTTTATGCCAGATTGCGACTTGATGGGCTCTAGGGGGCTTCTAAATTCTCGTCATTCTAAATAAGATAATTCGAAAAATCGCTTCACGAGGCAGCTTTTGAGTGCTTTTAGGCGGATTTTTTCGGCACTCCGTCAGAATCGTATCGTGACCACAGTCGCTTCATGCCAAGGCCATCTTACTTTGTTGGGTGAAAAATCTCATTTTTCATTCAACAAAGTG
>CAYJID010000157.1:0-5402 GCA_964370135.1 uncultured Akkermansia sp.
AGAAGGGCGCGGGCAACCTCCAGCTCTTCCGCACCGATATGTCCACCCCCACTGCGGGTGAGGTACAAAAGCTACTCAGTGAAGCAGGCTTCGGTGGAGGAGGTCTTGAGTGGCCTCAGTACAGCAGTGACTCTCTCATCTGGGTCGCCAAGCCATAAGCTCTACCATACAACAACAAAAAGCGAGTTTGATACCAAACTCGCTTTTTTTGTATGTTGATCGGATGCTTTTTGCTACGAATCGGACCTGAGTACAAAGGGGCATTTTTATTTGGATATCTGCAGCTAACAGAGCTCAACCTCTGTTACAATCTTGTTACAGTTTATCGACATTTATCGCTTTAACGCACATGATTTATTATGATAAAATATGGTCATGAGAATGGCCATCTCAGTGATCATACACAAACTTTAACCCACCCCATTCACCATGGCACTACACATCCAATTGTCCCCCGAGGCTGAGTCCACACTCAAGCGCAAACTTCTTCGCAGCAAGCTCTCGGCCATCGCCGCCTGCCTCGGCTTTGTCCTCGCAGGCGGAGCGGCACTCTACTTCGTTACCATCGTGATTGCTGGCAACGAGCTGCCCGCCTTCATGAGCTACAAGCCGCCTCCCAGCAACAAGCCACCAAGGAAAACACCGCGCCCTCCAGATCTCAGCTCAAGGAGCTCGTCCTCCTCCTCCAGCATCGCACCACCCATCATCGTCTCTACCACCCCCTCCAGCGCGACGATGGCCATGGCGGACATCCCCACCACGGACTTTGGCACCGGTCTCTCCCATGACATCGGCTCTGGTCTCGGCGGGGACGGCCTCGGCAATGGCCTCGGCGATGGTTCCGGCGGCATGGGCTCGGGTGACTCCGATGGCTCCACACTGGAAGGCACCTTCTACGACTTCAAGCAGACGAAGAGCGGCGCGAGCACAGGCATCACCCCCAATAGCACCAACCAGATCCTGAGTCTCTACAACGAGTTCTTCACAGGCGGCTGGAATGAGAGAACATTTGGTAAATACTACAAGTCCCCCACCAAGCTCTACTCTGGCGTCTTCATGCTGCCCACCTGCGATGCGAAGTACGCCCCCCACGCCTTCAAGTGCTCGGACAAGGTGCAGCCCTCCGCATGGGGTGTCATCTACCGCGGCAAGATCGTCGCACCCAAGACAGGCAAGTTCCGCTTCGTCGGTATCGCGGATGACGTCATGGCCGTCCGCTTCAACCGCAAGATGGTTCTTGAGGCTGGTTGGAGTGTCCCCACCATCAACCAGAACAACCGCGGTCTCGGCTCTGAGGCGGGCTACCGCAACGCCGTCGTCGCGGGCAAGCACCCCAGCAAGGCTGGCTACAAGTTCCTCAACGTCCCCGGCATTCCCAAGTGGAACCGAGAGCTCGGCGGTCTCACCGCAGGTGACACCTTCAGCGTTCGCGAGGGGCAGACCTACCCCATCGAGATCTTCATCTCTGAAATTCCTGGTGGCGCGTTTGGCTTTGTCCTGCTCATCGAGGATGTCACCGATGGAGAGAAGGGCGCGGGCAACCTCCAGCTCTTCCGCACCGATATGTCCACCCCCACTGCAGGTGAGGTACAAAAGCTACTCAGCGAGGCAGGCTTCGGCGGAGGCGGTCTTGAGTGGCCTCAGTACAGCAGTGACTCTCTCATCTGGGTCGCGAAACCATAATTCTGACAACATTACACAAAAAGGCGAGTTTATGACAAACTCGCCTTTTTGTATTTCAACTTTGTACTTGACCTCATCATTCAAAATAGTTAGCATTCATAACGTCATGAAAAAATCTCTTTTTCTATCTCTTCTCATCTCTGGTGGCTCGCTGATGGCAGGCGAGCTCGATATGAAGCCCACGCATATTTCTCTCTTTGAAAACGGCTACGGATTCATCAGCCAGCGCGGTCAGCTCCCCGCCGACACGCAGATACGACTCAACTCACTGCCCGTCCCCGTGCGCGGTAGCTTCTGGATAGCCGCCGAGCAGGGCGTCGAGCTCCAGCGCCTCGTCAGCGGCCAGCTCGACTACCAAGTCAACACCGAGATCACCCCCTTCAAGCTCGCCGCGGCGAATGTCGGCGCACGCGTCATCGTCACCTTCCAGCGCGGAGGTGATCAGCCGCCCAGCTTTGCCGAGGGCACGATTCTCCCCTTCCCCAAGGCACGCGAGCTGCGCGAAGGCAACACCATCGACCAGATCTCCGAGCCCAGTGACAATGCACTACTGGGCAATATCCTGCTCATCAAGCTCAGCGACCGCACCCTCGCGCTACAGGCGGCTCACATCCTCGACATCGCCTACCTCGATGAGGTGAAGCTGCCCACCACCACGGAGCGCCGCCCCGGCGTCGAGCTCGAGATTGCGGCTCCCGCCGCGGGCAAGCTCATCGAGACCACCTGCCTGAGCTCAGGCATCACGTGGCTGCCCAGCTACCGCATGGAGCTCGGCGAGGACGGCACCGCCGTACTCAATGCGAAGGCGACCATCACGAACAATCTGATGAACATGCAGGACGTCGCGCTCGACCTCGTCCTCGGCTCGCCGAACCTCAGCGACCTCTCCTCCATCGATCCCATGGCACTGCGAGACCGCAGCAGCAGCCCTCGGCTCGATGATCATTATCGCGCACGAGCACTCGCCTCTGTAGACAACGCGTGGGAGGTGCACGAAGAAAGCGCCCCCCTCGCCCCCGTAGCCCCCTTCGTTATGGCCGGCGACTCTGCTCCCGCTGCCGCACTGAGCACGGGCAATGTTTACTTCTACCCTGTACCGGGCTTCACTGCCAAGGCGGGGCAGGTCATCACGCAGCCGCTCTTCCAGAGCAAGCTGGAGTACAAGAATATCTACACCTGGGATCTCCCCGATCCACGCCGCATGCAGGTGAACGACGAGAACCAGCCCCCCTCCATCGGCGAGGTAGCGCGTGAGGTGCATTTCACCAATCCACTCGACCTGCCGCTCACCGATGCGCCCATCGAGTTCATCGAGGCGGATCGCATCGCCGCGACCAACACGATCTCCTTCACCCCTCCCAAGACAGCCGCTGTTGTCACGCTAGGGGAAGCGATCAACTTCACGACGCGCAAGGGGATCAAGCTCGCCAAGACCACCCACGTCAGCCACCCCTATATTGACGAGAATGACGACGATGATGACAAGAAGAAGAAACCCGAGCGTGTCAAGACCACCTACACGCAGACCTACGTCGTCACCCTCGTCGTCAACAATCAGATGAGCAAGCCCGCCGAGCTCCACGTCACGCAGGGCGTGCAGGGCAAGATCACCCAGATCAGCGACAAGCCCACCATCATCACCCGCGAGCCCAATCCCAGCGTGCTCAATCCCCAGCAGCATCAGATCGAGTGGAAGCTCACGATGGATGCGAAGAGTAGCAAGACGCTCACCTACAGCTTCGAATACCAGACCACCCGCATTCACAACAAGAACGAAAAGCCATGACCACACGCCACCTCCTCCCCCTCTGCCTCAGCCTCGGCAGCCTCCTGAGTGCGGGCGAGATAGATATGAAGCCCTCGCACATCTCGCTCTTTGAGAATGGCTACGGCTTTGTCAGCCAGCAAGCCTCACTCGATGGGGACAAGAATATACGCCTCAACTCGCTCCCCGTCCCCGTCAGCGGCAGCTTCTGGATAGCCGCTGAGAAGGGCGTTGATATCAAGCGCCTCGTCAGCGGGGAGCTCGATTATGAGGTTGAGATCCCTGTTGATCTCTTCCGCCTCGCAGCGGCGAATCCCAACGCGCGCGCCATTGTGACCTACCGCCGCGGCAAGCAGCCCGCCATCCACGCCGAGGGTGTCATCCTCCCCTTCCCCCAGGCTCAGGAGAAGCGCGAGGGCAACACGATCGACCAGATCACCGAGACGACGAACAATCCCCTCATCGGCTCAGTCCTCCTTGTGAAGGTGGGCAAGCAGACGCTCATGATCAATCGCTCTCAGATCATTGATATCGCCTTCCTCGACGATATCAAGCTGCCCACGACGACACAGCGTCGCCCCGGTGTCGAGCTGGAGCTCGCCGCAGCGGCAAAGGGCAAGAAGATTGAGACCACCTGCCTGAGCTCAGGCATCACGTGGCTGCCCAGCTACAGCATCGCACTCGCCGAGGATGGCAGCGCCCAGCTGCGGGCGAAGGCGACGATTAGCAATAATCTGATGAATATGGAGAGCGTCGCGCTCGATCTTGTGCTGGGCTCGCCCAATCTCAGCAATCTCTCCTCGATTGACCCCATGGCTCTGCGTGATTCATCTCCACCCATCATCGCCAGCCGCGCCGCCAGTGTCCAGATGGCTCCGACATCGTTCGTGACATCGGGGGGGAATAGCTTCAAATTAGCGAACTACGCTCCTCCTGCCGCTGCGCTGAGCACGGGCAATGTCTACTTCTACCCCATCCCCAGCTTCACGGCAAAGGCGGGGCAGGTTGTGACGCAGCCGCTTTTCCAGACGGATCTGAAGTACAAGAATGTCTACACATGGAATATCGCAGACCCACAGCAGATGGAGACGAATGCAGAGGGTGCTCCTCCTAGCATAGGCGAGATTGATCGCGAGATTCATTTTAACAATCCGCTGGATCTGCCCCTGACGGCCGCTCCTGTCGAGATTACGGAGATGAATCGCATCGCGGCGACTGATAGGATTTCCTTCACGCCTCCGAAGACGGATACGATTGTGCAGGTCGGCGAGGCGATCAATCTCACGACGCGCAAGTCGCTCAAGCTGGTCGGCACGTCCAAGCTGACGCTGCCTTACGATGATGATGCACAGAAGGGCAGCAAGAAGAAGGTCAAGCGTGTGAAGACGATCACGACGCAGACTTATCTCGTCGAGCTTCAGGTCAAGAACCAGATGGCGAAGCCCGCCGAGCTCGTCGTACAGCAGCCAGTGCGCGGTCATGTGCTTTCTATCAGTGACAAGGCTCAGGTGCAGAGTACGGAGAGTTTCCTAGGTAGTGACAATCCTGTTGTCAACAATCTGCGCTGGTCGCTCCAGCTGGGTGCTGGTAGTGCAAAGACGCTCACCTATACTTTCCAGATAAAGAGCTCACGCATCCACGCGGAGGAGAAATAAGCCGTATTTCTTCGCGCTCAGCTGCGCGGCCTGCGGGTCGCGTAGCTGGGCAGAGCCGCGGTGTGCAAGGCTGGTTGCTGCGGTACGGCTGGCGCTTCGCGTTTGCGACGGTAGACAAGTGGCGCGCTTCGCGCGCGGATTGACGGAGGCGTCAGTTTGCGGCGTTAACACCTTGCAGGGTTTGCCACGCGGGCGTTTTCTTATCTAGCTGAACTGACGCCCTGCGGAGGCTGCGCCTCCTTGCTGCCTGTGGGCGCACACCTGCGGTGCGCCCGAAGGGGCTAGCCCCTTCACCCCAC
>CAYJID010000158.1:0-5385 GCA_964370135.1 uncultured Akkermansia sp.
GCATAGTCCAGCGACACCTCAATCACATGGTGCATGTCAAAGTAGCGGTAGCAGCCGAGGCGACCGATGAACGACACCCCCTGCTCCTGATCACCCAGCTCCACATAACGCTCCAGACGCGCCATATCCTCAGGCGTGCGCTTCGGGTAGAATCGATCATCCTCACGCGTCGCCTCACGACTGTACTCGTAGAGAATCACACTCTTGTCATGTGACTCCCAAGGTGAGAAGAACTTGTGCTCATGCGCACGGGTGAACGGCTGGCTCATATCCGTGTAGTTCATACAACCACAGCCCTGAATATCACCCTCGCCACGCTCATAGCGGAAGTCCACCGTGCGGTAGCTCAGCTCACCCTCACAGTAGTCAAAATACTCATCCAGCGGCCCTGAGTAGAACACATGCTCGAACTGCTCACGCATCTCTGGCGCATACGCCACCCCCAGCTGCACCTCAATAAGCTCGTGATCCAGCATGCGACCTATCCACCCCGTGTAGCCGCTCATGGGAAAGCCCTGATACTTGTCAAAATAATAATTGTCATCATAATTGAAGCGCACAGGAATACGCTTGATGATATCCGCGCTCAGCTCGCGCGGATGCAGCCCCCACTGCTTGATTGTATAATCACGGAAAAAAGTCTCATAAATCTCCGCCCCCACAAAGCGCAGCAGCTGCTCCTCCGCATTCTGCGGGTCCGTGATCGTCTGATCCTGCTTCTGCTTGATATACTCCTGCGCCTCCGAGGGCGTCAGACGCTCAGAGAAAAGCTGATTGATCGTGTGCAAATTGATGGGCATGGAGAATACCCCCTTCGCATTTACTGCCCTCACCTTATTGATATAAGACGCCCACTGGTCGAATCGCTGGACAAAGTCCCACACACGCTCATTGCTCGTGTGAAAGATATGAGGACCAAAGCGATGCACATCCACCCCTGTCTCCTCATCTCGTGAGCTGAAGCACATGCCCGCGATATGCTCACGCTTGTCAATGACGAGCGAAGGGATGCCCGCATCAGCGAGGACTCGGGCGACGGTGCTGCCAGCGAGGCCAGACCCGATAATGAGTACACGTTTCATATAAACGCTATCATAACAACGAGAAGGGAGAGATGTCAAGACCGCAGGGTGAAATGTTGGTCGTGCGCACGCGCTTGATGCCTTTCGAGAAAAAACAATTAAGAATACAAGCAATCAGTCTCTTTTACTTGACAGATGAGCTTAGAATTGCTAGTCTCCTAAGGTATCACCTTATTACGTAGATCCATGAAACGTTTCCTCCTCCCCCCCGTATGTGCCCTTCTTGCTTTGGTCAGCCTCACATCCTGCCAAAAGGAGGACATGAATGCCACTGACCTCGCCCGCGACCTCACCGCAGAGCTTCAGAAAGTTGTCAACTACAAGACAGCCCAAGAAGCCGCCGCTCGCGTCAAGGTCATCAACCAGCGCTATCAGGACGCCTCCGTGCGCCTCTTTGCGCTCAACGAATCCTCTCTGCTCAAGGCTGCCGCCTCTCCTGACCAGCACGTCGACGCCGTGCTGGTCCTCTCCAAGGAAATCGGCCGTATCCGTGGCAGCAAGCCCGTCACCGACTACGCCGCTGACGTCGATGGCAACGAGATCCTCATGGCCATCGGTCAGAATCGCGCCTCTGAGCCCCACACCCTCGCCGATGCCGACAGCCTCACTGCGGGTGAAGCCTACATGAAGAACGATGACAACAAGACCCACGAGACCCCTGGTGAGATCATCGCCTACTACGGCTCCGCCGACCTCCAAGAAGCTATTGAATACATCGCTCCTGCGACCAAGTTCCCCCTCACGCACAACGACGAAGCGGAACCCACCCCCATCCCTGCAGAAGGTGGAGATCTCGCCGCCGCTGGTGATGAAGATATGGAAGACTCAGAAGAACCCGCTGACAGCGAAGAATCCTCCGACTCTGACGAAAGCAGCGACGACGAACTCTAAGAAAATTTCATAACACGAATATAACGAGGGTCGGATCTTTTGGGATTTCGACCCTTGTTTCTTGTAACCAACGATGGCACGACTACTATTTATCTGCGCCTACGAGGGCAGCAGCTTTCGTGGCTGGCAGAGTCAAGTCTGCGGACAGGGCGCACAGGACTACATGGAGCGCGCTTTCACCCGCATCCTTGGCGCGGAGGCGGGACTCGGTGTGACAAAGCGCATCTCTGCCTCAGGGCGCACCGATGCGGGCGTGCATGCGCTGAGGCAGTACTTCCACCTCGACATCCCCGAGACCAACAGGATGAATGAGACCGCGTGGCGCGCCGCGCTCAACGCGCATCTCCCCGCCGCACTACGTGTGCTGGAGGTGCAGCGCGTGGCGGAAGACTTTCACGCGCGCTTCTCCGCGCGGTGGAAGACCTATGAATACCTCATGGAGCTCGGCCCCGTACTCTCCCCCTTTGACGCGCATCGCGTCTGGCACATCCCCTCACGGCATGCGGACGTGGGCTTATTGCGTGAGGCACTGAGCTGCTATGTCGGAGAGCATGACTTTCGCCTCCTCTCAGCGCGGCGCGGCAATGAGCCAGATCCTGCGCCTGAGGATTATTTCCGTCGTCGCATCACGCGAGCCACGCTGGAGCAGGAGGGCACGAGATTGAAAATATCATTTACAGGCAATGGATTTTTGTACCGCATGGTGCGACTCATGGTCGGCACCGCCTACGCAGCCGCGCGCGGGAGGCTCACCGCTGAGCAGCTCACGGGCATGCTGACGCGACCCGATGAGCATGAGAAAGCACGCGACTGCGCACCACCCAGCGGACTCTACCTTGCAGATGTCGATTATGCAATATAAACCTAAGAGAAAACGTTTTTCAAGGAAAAAGAATCGCAATAAAGCTTTTTTTATTGCTACTATTGTGTCTATTATATGCACACCTTTAGCTATAGCAATTCCTTTTTTAATCGCTAATCGTAATAGTGATACTGTGGGTGGAGGTGCTACTGAGGACGTTCCTCCATCGCCATATTTTACAACAAACCCTTATGCAAAGAACAATAGGTGGCAATGGTCAGACCCCGTGCACGAGGCAAGACTATCTCCTGATGGGAATTATGTGGCTCTTTATCATATTGAAAAGAAGGTATTAGCAATTTATGAGAATTCGACAGCGAACCTAGTGAAATTGATTGTGGACTGCAAGTATTTGTTCGATGTGCAGTTCTCTTCTGTGGGCACCTTCTTCACGTTAAGGTCTGCTAAATCAGCAAGTTTGTATCAATTTGACCAATTCTATCGTTTGCAAGAAATTTGTGATGAAAATCAGGTTGGTGGTGTCGCCCTTTCTCCTGATGGCAATTATGTAGCTGTCGGGGGCGAAGATGCAAAGATAACAAAGCTCTATAGCAGAACGAATGAGCGTTACCTTACTCCTATCCCCCATGAGATAGGAGCTCATGCGTATGCTTTTTCTCCTGACAGTAGATACCTTGCTGTAGCTGACCATAGCGGCAGAGTTAAGATTTACGACATTGAGCAGAGCAGTCTATGTGTTTTTGATGTTGGTGACCTGTACGGCAACCGAGTCGAGTGTTTGACATTTTCACATGATGGTAATCATCTTTTTATGGGATGCAAAGATGAGACGGTAAAAAGCTATAGTCTGGCCAAGCTGAGCAGACATCAAGACCCGATTACCGAAATTCTAGAATTGGACAATAAAATAATATCAATATCTCTTTGCGGTAAAAGAAAATATCTTGCCATTGCGCACGAGAATAACACCGTGACGCTCTATAGTATACACGATAGTAAGATTCTAAGTGTTATTAAACATGATGATGATATAACGTGTCTTGCCTTTTCTCCCGATAGAAGGTATCTTGCTACAGCTAGCAGTGATGCTACGGTGAAACTGTATTCGATTGCAGCGCAAGAATTACTTGATACTATATGCCACGGAAGTGGGCTTGGTGGTAGTAGCCTCGCCTTTACTCCAGACAATCGCTATCTGGTGAGTGCTTCGAATGCAGAGCTCGTCGCGACTGACTTGAAGGAATATGAGTAATCGCATTGACTGCAATGCAAACTGGATAGAAGGCTTCTATGTTCCCTCGATGTGAGATGCTGGGATGTTCATTCGTAGGAAATGAGCTACTTTCCTATGTCCATTCATGCTGATGGTTCCTATAGCTCCACCAGCGCGTGGTGTAGTTTCTTCCACAGCGCAGCATCTCGCAGCGCGCAGCGCAGGTACTGCTGACGGCTCCCCACCTGTGTGTTGATGAAAATAACATCGGGCATGGAATAGGAAAGATACATATCCTGAGCCACATCTCCTCCGTCCCTCTTTGCCAAGCTCAGCATGATCACATCATCCTCTTGAATGCCTGCACCAACATAGCCCCGCGCCTTTGATAAAGCCACCAGCTCTGCAGCACTCAAGACCGCAATGACCTCAGAGGCAGAATCGCCTGCGTAGTTCTCATCCGTGATCGTGGCATAATAGCCCGGGACATCCCCCGGCGTCACCGTGGCCAAGGCCTTGCGAGCGCGGGCGCTCAGATCCGTCTTCACCCCTATCCCCTGTGGATTCTCCTGCGCGAGCGCCGCGAGCTCCTTGCGAGTCACCTCCCATACATCCCGCGACTCGCCATAGTCGAGAGGTTCCCGAACAGCCGCCTCGGGCTGACCTGCCTCCTCCTGCACCTGCGAACAAGCCGCGAGAAGTATCGGCATAAGCATCATACGCATTCTCATTCGCCCATCATATAAGAAATCACTACACGCTTCAAGACAAAAGAAAGCTACCGACTAGACGCGCGGCATACCATCTGATAAGATCCGCAGCATGACACACCACACCATCAAAGAGGCAACAGAAAAGGACAAACCCGCGCTCATCGCGCTCGGCCGCAAGATCGTAGACGTCTACGAGAGAACCCACCTCGGAGATGCCGTCGCGGATGGCTACCTCCATAGCGGGGCTTGTGATAGAGACTTGGCGGCGGCTCATGACCATGCCCACGTGATACTGGATGGCGAGCAGCTACGGGGCTTTATCATCATCCGCGAGAATCATATTGAGGGACTCTGCGTCGATGTGCCCTATTGGGGGACAGGTATGGCGCAATCATTGCTCGCTTACGCAGAATCACTGATTGCTGAGCACGATGCCGAAGTCGTGCTCGAGTGCTTCGAACACTCGCCGCGTGCGAACCGATTCTATCAGAAAATGGGCTTCACACACAGCGGGCTAGTTGATGGTGACGGCGGCAGACGCATCCTCTACAAAAAAAGCCTCTCGTCCCCAGTCGAGCAGGCGTGACCAGCCAAGAGCCATCCACGGTCAAGCCCCAAAAGAGACATCTTGCGCAAAGTTACCATATGGTAACAACTTAGCTG
>CAYJID010000159.1:0-5381 GCA_964370135.1 uncultured Akkermansia sp.
AATTTCGAAAATGAGCACCACAGCACGTCTTTTGCAGCATTTTGGCGAGAATTTGCGGCTTTTTGGGCTTACATAGCTCGCTATGCGCACCCAAACGCCACAAATTCTCATCCAAACTGCTAGCAAAATCCGAAGCTGCTAATTTTGCAAGATCCCCTAAAGTAATCACTAATTGCCCACGCAGCAAACGTCATGACCGTCTGATACGGATAGTTACTTAGCAACTATTTTGTCTTGGCACCGTTATACGCTCCGATGGCAGCAACGGCAACCTTAGCACTAATTTCAACAATTTTAATGATACGTGTAAAGCTCATACTGATGAAAAGATTTTTTTATTTTATGGGGGATCGCAGATGACTCAAACCATGAGCGCATGCCAGCGCTTATTTTGCTCTACCTGTTCGTGCGTATAGGCAATGAGCTGCTCGCACTTCGCGGGGTCGAATCCTAACTTGGCATACAAATCAGTAAGAAATTGTTTTTCAGAGTCAGCTAGTTCAGAATCAATCGTCAGCATACTACAGACGATTTCCATTATCTGGCAGCGCTCCTCTTGGCATTCGACTCGCGCACAGATCTCGTCTACTCCGTCCAGCTGCTCTTTGTCGTTCAGCTTGACATCGCAGACAAAGCTGCATGAGAGCTCCTCGAATAGACGGATTTCTGTGTCCTTGAGCTGCTCATCAGCCCAGAGCGCGTGTGCCGCCATTTGCATCAGACGATTATTACGCGCCAAACGCTGAGGGCTGAGTCCTGCTGCTACGCAGTTCCCTATCTCTTGTGTACATGAATCGGAAGACATAGTATTTATTGTATTGGTATAGTGTTGATTGTTTACAGAGTAGATCTTATCTTTCTCGCGAAACGAGGTACTAAGCTAGTTTCGTTGTGGCTAAGTTGCTCGTCATCATGTGCTTTAAATAAGCATAATAATAACAAAAAATCACATATTTACCACGCCTTGAAAGAAAAGAATCTCAACTTGCGCTTATTTATAGCATAATATTGAAATTAATCAAGCAAAATAGGCAGAACTTCCCTAACATAGCACCACACAGGATAGGATGGCGCGAGCAGCAAGGAGTGCGAAGCCGTAGCAGATCGAACTACGATCTCGTGATTAGAGCGCAATTGTCAATATTAGCTTGTCACCGCAATTTCAAGCTGCTATGATGCATAGAAGCCTACAATCTATACCTTGTAGTACAACTATACACACACCATTATGAAAAACGATACATTACTCAGCCTCTTTGTCGGCGTCGCCGCGCTCGTAGCGCCCGCTGTCCAAGCCGCCGTCCCCGAATGGGTCAAGATCCAGCCCGCCGAGAGCGGCTGGGAAGTCTGCGATGACACCCACACCGTCAAGTACAAGCTCAGCTACACCATCACGAACACGAGCCCCAAGTACGCCATCACCAAGCTCATCGCGCAGAGTGTGAATGTCGGCGGTCACTTCGCCTCCTACAATGGCAACACAGGTGAGACCGAGATCGACGCCTGGCCCATGTACAAGCAGCGGGAGCGAGACACGCCCTGTAGCATCGCGCCTGGTGCGTCGAAAAAAGTGACCTTCGTCGTCGACTTCGCCAAGGTCGCAACAACTGACACACTCCGCGAGCTGCTCCGAGGCTCCGCGATGTCGGGCTACGTGCAGCGATTCGTCACGGAGCAATCCTATGATCTCGGCGTCGAGTACGCAGACGCGCACTAAGTACATGGCTCAAGCTCAGTTATTATGACCACGGTCTCCCTTCTTCGTACAGCTCTCACGGCATGTGCCGTGAGCAGCCCACTCATCGCGCTCGCAGAGCCGCCGACCTCCGCTCCCATCGTGGAAGAGGCAGAGCTCAAGCAGACACGCGGCGAGCTCTACCCCGCCGCCCTGCATGCGCCCTTTGCCAGCGAGATGCATGTGAATATCGTGCAGCCCGAGCGCTTTTTCGAGAGACTCGACACCACCAAACTCGGTGAAAGGACTCCAAATACGTTTCGCAACAAGAGGCAGGTGATCAAGCACATCTATCTCTCATCCGCTCCAGGTAATGCGGCTCTCTTCGGCAGCCTTTCACATCTCGCCCTGCCTTCACTGATGCTTGCCATTCCGAATGACAGTGGGGATGATGCCACCCTCGAAGAGCTATTCGTCTCAGCGATCCAGCACGTGAGCATGGAGCACATGCGCGCTCTGGCGCAGCAGAAGCTTGCGCCCCTCACACTCGTTGTCGCCTACGGAGAAGACAAGCGACCTTTTACCGACATCATCCTGTGCACGAAGCTACTACCACCCCCCCTACGCAGCGGTAAAGACTACGTGATCTGGGAGTTCCCCCTGCGCAACGCGCCCCTCCCCCCTCAGCTCATGCAGCTGGTCGGTGAGCGCACGATCTCGCTCGTAGCCCGCATCGTCGACCCACATCATACGGTCTTCGTCCTCTGTGAGGGAGAGAGTGATGTCAATGCTGCGCTCCAGCCCTCGGCTGAGCAGCTCGCGCAGAATGCCAAGGAGGCTAGCCAATTCATCGATCCGCAGCCGGGTCAGTTCATCGAGGGCATGATAGGCATCGAGATACTCAAAGCATGGAACGCAACAGACATCTACACAGACTTCGCCCGCGACTTCGCCCAGCGTCTGAGGCAGCGAGGCACGCAGCAGGCAGACGGAGAAAGTGCCAAAACATCCTACGCTGTTGCCGCTGACTTCATCGAGCAATGCGGTCGCAGCATGGCGGCACTGGGCAGCCAACCCACCGAGTCCTCGACATTCGAAGGCTGGCTTTATGGGGATATCTATCTCAATTTCAGCTCCAGCAGCAGCAATTACCAGTTCAAGGCGTCCCCCTCACGTCTCTCCACTCTCGCCAAATCACCCGACATGATGGTCTACGGTGAGATCAGCGAGCTCATCACGCCCAAGATCCCCCTGACAGCCCCCCAAGCGGCTGAGGGTGTCGGCGCACTCATGAGCCTCGCTGGAGAAGAGGCAGAGATGGTCAAGCACGGCAAAGAGATCACGATAGGTCTCCATGGCATGCTCGCGCAGATGAACTACTCAGGTGGCTTCTATGTCAATGCGCAGCGAGAAGCTGTCGTCTACGTCGGTATCAAGGATGAGCAGACTCTCATCCAATCCTACAACCGATTCGCCGCGGCGGCGGACCGCGTGGATGGTAACTCGGTGGTTCGCAGCAAGATCGCGCCCACGGGAGAGCCCTATCGCTACACCATCACGGTGGAAGAGAACAGCTGCCCTCTTCTCATCAGCGAGGGCATCGCCGCAGGCTCACCCACAGCCGCGCTACTCCAGGAGGTACAGGATACGGTTGATGCGCCAGCTCACGACATGCACTGGGGCATCAGCTTTGGGCTGAATATGAAGCATGTAGACGCCGATATAGCAGAGAAGTACGGGATTGAAGGCATCGACCTCAACACAACTCCCATGGGCGAGCATACCACGGAGACGACAATACTGCTGCGACTCGAGCAGAAGTAGCAGCTTTGCATCTAACTATTTACAGCAAAGAGAAGCCCCCTTACGGAGGTTTCTCTTTTTTATTTCAGGGGGCTTCTAATTTCTCGCGAGGTAAGATTTTGAGATGATTTTAGAGCTGGATTTTTCACGAATTGATGGCTCAGAGTGTCCTCTGAGACGAAAATTCGGGGAAAATCCAGCCTAAAAGCACTCAAAAGCTGCCTCGTGAAGCGTTTTTCTGAATTTTCTTATTTAGAATGACGAGAATTTAGAAGCTCCCTTCAGTCATCCAGAGGATTGATGAAGCGGTCAACTTCTTCGTAATCTCCGCGTTTAGGGTATTGCTGCTCATCGACCCAGAAAAGATGCGCCTCCTGCACGTCGTAGGGACGCGGCGTGGAGAAGCGGCAGCCCTCCGTGTCGGGAAAGCGGATGTGTCGCCAGTTCGCGACATACGCGCGGTTCTCCTTCCAGCCCGGCAGCCACAGGGCGAGATCAGCAATGCGCTGATTCACACGCCGTGTTGCCACGCGCAGCTGCTCACCATCTCGCGCCTCGCTCATGAGGCGCAGCCGCTCGTCCATCTCGTGATCCTCGATAGCATGCAGATTGCGCCCGCGGCTAGAGAGGTATCTCGAGTGGAATTGCGTGTCAAGTGATGGCAGCGGGTAGCTCGCGACATCCGCCCAAAAGGCGAGCTGGTACCTCTTCTCCTCCACCTCATCGGAGCATTGCTGCCAGCTCAGCGGCGTCGAGATGATATCCACCCCACAGAGACGCGCGCTCTGCGCGAGCTGATGCACGAGGCTGCTGACTTTTTCCGATGGCACATAGCAGAGACTGACACTCAGGCGTGTACCATCGGGACGCTGCAAGATGCCATCCGCTCCGGGCTCCGTGTAGCCCAGCTCTGCAAAGAGCGCGCGCGCATGTGCAGGGTCGTACTGGTAGTCACGCACCTCGCCTGCACGAGGGCTGAGGCTGCCATAGCCCTCGCTGAAGTAGGCGAGACGCTCATACTCGCCGCGAAAGAGCAAATCCAGCGCGCGGTTCATATCCATCGCATGCAGCAGCCCCTGCCGTAACTGGAGCTCGGGCAGCGTCCTCGCATTGAGATAGATACCGTAAGGTGGTAAGGGATAGTGGCTGCGGAAGCGGTATTTTTCTATACGCCCCTCGCGTGCATGCGGGTGCTGGAGTCGCTCCTGCCACGCGGAGATATTGCGAGTCTGGAGCAGATCGAGCTTGCCATTGAGGAAGAACTCCCAAGCCTGCGCCTCGTCTGATAGAAAGTGGATGTGGCGTCGCTCGACATTGTAGCGATAGCGGTAGTAGGGCAGATCAGCGGCCCACCACTGCGGGACCTTGCTGAGGATGATTTCTCGATTACGCTTGAAATCGCCCGCGCGCACGGTGTAGGCACCTGTGGTGGGGACGATACGCTGAGCATAGCGCTCGCGATAATCAGGGCCAAACTCCGCATAGAAGCTCGGCTCCGCAGGGCTCAGCAGCTGGGCGACGCGGTAGGGCGCCAGTTGCTGCGGCTCGCGCAGGCGCACGCTGAGGTTGTGCTCGTCGTAGATGGTCACGCGCTGAATGCTATCGGCGATTTTCTTGATCGCAAAGGGGTCATTGATCGCATCTGAGCTGCGCAGGTAGAGCCCAAGGGCGAAGTCAGCAGCGCGCAGAGGGCGCCCATTCGAATAGCGCGCCGAGGGATGGAGTTGAAAGAAGATCTCGCGCCCGTCCTCACTCACTGCCCAGCGGCGCGCGAGCCCGGGGATGAGGTCCTGCTGCGGGTTGCTGGGGTGGAGCTCGACGAGCTTGATATCAATGTTCGCGTAGAGCGTGTAGTGGAAAAAGACCTGCTCCAGCCCACTGAGTGTACGCAGGTGCGCGGGGT
>CAYJID010000160.1:0-5340 GCA_964370135.1 uncultured Akkermansia sp.
TCAATTCGTGAAAAATCCAACTCTAAAATCATCTCAAAATCTTACCTCGCGAGAGAAGCCCCCTTAAGAATTCAAGATACTTCGCATCCCTTTCTCATTCTACCGCTGCCAATAGTACCCCCAAAAAAAACATGCTCCTCCCCTTCATCCCCACCCTCATCGCCGCCCTCCACGCAAGCGCCCCTTCCGCCACTCCAGCCGTCCCCCCCAGTATCGCCCTCTCCACCAGCGACACCCAGCTCCAGAGCTCAATCGAACACGGCATGGAGAGCCTGCTACTAGGCGAGCTCCTCACCTCCCAGCGGCACTTCCGCGCCGCACTCGCACGCGATCCGCAGCACCCGCTCGCCCTCTGTGGGCTGCTCATGAGCGGTCTCGACACCGCCAGTTTCAACAAACACGCCGCCACCCTCAATCAGCTCCCCGAGTCCTACCACCCCACCCCCCAAGAAAGCCGCTACCTCGAGGGACTCTTCCTGCTCATCAGCCAGCAGCAGAGCAAAGCCCAGACCCACTTCCTCGACCTCAGCACCCGCTACCGCGCCGATCTCATCAGTCGCCTCTGGGCAGCCCTGCTCATCCAAGACGGCTATGACGAGCTCCACGCCCCCCGCGCAGGACAGAGCCGCGCTATCGCTCTACTCGACGACGCCCTCCAGCGCAGCGAGCAAAGCTCCCCCCCATCCCACGGGCTACTCCCCTACATGCGCGCCTACCTCGAGGCCGACGCCCCCCAGCCCAGCGAGCGCGCCATAGAATGCGCCCGCCGCGCCCAGCAGCAGCTCACGAGCCACAGCATGCCCAAGCTCCTCGCCGCCCATCTCCTCACCCGGCGCATCAAGCAACAGCCCGCTGATGCCGCCGCGCTCAAGCAAGAAGCCTACCAGCTGCTCACTCGCGCCGAGCAGCACTACCTCACCACCCACACCCCCGACGGCAAAGCCAGCACCCTCAGCGCCGATCCGCAGAAGAGCTACTACTGGCTACGCCTGCGCCTCTATCGCATCGCCATCCTGCTCAAAGACCAGCGCAAACAAGCCCTCGACCTCTACCTCGACATTGAGAAACAATGCAGGCGAGAGCTCCAGCTCCCCCCCAGCAAGCAGCATAGCGCGCTACCCACCGGCCGCGATCTGCTCCTCTGGGAGTGGAGCCTCATCCCCCTGCGAGAGTACATGCACAGCCAGCGCACCTACACCCAGCACGCCATCGACACCCTCACGCGCAAGCCCCTGTCATACCCCCTCTGCCGTGACAGCAGCCTGCATCGCAGCCTCGTCGAGTGCCTCAGACTCACACTGCTCGCGCGCATGCACGAGCAGAGCGATAATACGCTGCTCGCGCACAAGCTGCTCGCCGACGCCCAGCGCACCTACAAAGACCTAGAAAACACCCGCGCGCTAGACGCGGGCCTGCTCGGCAACCCCCTCTTTGCCCGCGCCATGGACACCTGCTCCATTGCCCTCTGCCTCGCCCAGATCGAGATCTACGCCGACACCGCCGACATCTGGCGCGAGAAGTTGCAAGCCCTCGACCTCCGCGCCAGCCTCCTCATGCCCTCCTTGCAGGCAGAATTCTAAAGGAGAGAGGGCTCCATTCTCCCCCACCTGAAAAGAGCCTCCTCTATAGGGGATCTTGCAAAATTAGCAGCAAAAGACGCGCTGTGACGCTCATTTTCGAAATCTGCAATTTCCCAAAACTAATTTTGCAAGGTCCCCTATAAACGCATAAAAAAATCCCCGTCATCACAGACGGGGATCCCAGCATCGCGAGCTTGCGAATGGCGTAGCTACTATGCTCACCTAGCATTAGGCTCACGCTTCCTGCGCGCCTGATTGATCGCATCGCGGAACGCGAGCGGATCGCTCATCATCTCATAGCAATTGGATACCTCACCCGTCGTCACCGTGATCGAGCCATAGTTCAAGAGACGCCCGCAGACACTCTGCGACACCATGACCCCCTCACACTTGTCAATCATGAGCTCCATAGCCTCACGCGCAAAGATCCCCGTCTTGCGAATAATACGCTCATTGGTGACAATATACTTCGTCGAGAGATAGGCTATCATCTTGCCGAAAAATCGTATCCAGCCCCAGAGGTAAAACACCCCAGGGATGACCCACAGCCATGGATCTAGCGCATTCAAGATGACGACCACCGCGAGGATAGAGGCTAGCATGAACCATAACATGGGCTCGAGGAAAATGATCTTGTGCTGGTGACTCTTGATGATGCAGGTCTCTCCTGTTGATAATTGATCGTACATAGTGAATGAAGAATAAACGTGTGTAAAACAAAGATGTGAAAAGTAAACACCTTCTCTTCGATCATCATATCACCAACCACAAGCTCACAGCAAGCAAGAAAAACAGCATCCGCGGCGAAATTGGCTAACAAGTAGCGTCGCAAAATACCAGTTGCATCTACGTCGCCTTTATGCTAATATTCAGAGACCTAATAACAAATATACCATACCATGAATACTCTCCCTCTCTGCGCGCTCGCCGCCCTGCCCGCCCTCATCCAGCCCGCCCTCGCTACCAGCAACATCGACTCATTCGAAGCTCTCGTCGCCGAAGGCATTCAAACAGCACTGAGCTACGCTGAAATCATCGATATGATAGTCGATGAGAAGAGCACCCCAGCTGAGGCCGCTCAGCGCATCACCGAGCTCACGGCCAACCTCCGCAACATCCAGACATCCATGGAGGCACTGCTAGGGAAGCTCAGCGATGAAGATAAAGCCCTCGTCGAAAAAGCCCTCACCGATCCCGAACTCGTAGCGGCTCTCGAAAACATCGACGGAGCTCTCATGGAGCTCCAAAAGCAGCTCATCAAAGCTGAGTACTTCAAGAGGCCCGAGCTCAAAAAAGCCTGCGAAGCCTACATGACCGCCTACTCCCAATAGCCCCTCTCAGAGCCACCCAAGAGCGGCTCACACACCGTGCACGATGAGCCGAGTTCTGTTGGCTTCTTCCCATGCGTGCAAAAAGAAATGTGTAGAATCTATTGCCCTGTCTGCGTTCTTCAAGGTAACAACAAAACACAAGCAATAAAGCAATAGAAACAACAGAACATGAACAAGTCACCCCTCCTTCTCGCCCTCGTCTTCGCCGTCTCCGCAGCACTCCCAGCCGCCGCTGCCCCCGCCAAGCGTGTCCCTGCCAAGCCTGCCGTGGTCAAGCAAGTCGTCGTTAAGAAAGCACCCGTCGTCAAGAAGCAAGTCGTGGTCAAAAAACAGGTCGTGGTCAAGAAGGTTGTCAAAAAGCAAGTCGTCGTCGCCAAGAAGCCCGTCGTCGTGGTGAAGAAAGCATCCGTCCGCGTTCTCGCTCGCCGCTAGCACAGCCTCGAAATAACATTCTAAAGGGAGCTTCTAAATTCTCGTCATTCTAAATAAGAAAATTCATAAAAACGCTTCACGAGGCAGCTTTTGAGTGCTTTTAGGCTGGATTTTCCCCGAATTTTCGTCTCAGAGGACACTCTGAGCCATCAATTCGTGAAAAATCCAGCTCTAAAATCATCTCAAAATCTTACCTCGCGAGAAATTAGAAGCCCCCTAAAGAAAAAAGCTCCTTCCTTCGAAGGAGCTTTTTTGGGTACTGCGTTAGAATCGCTGCGCCATGGTATTCTCGTTATGCGTAATAAGAAAATGGCGAATCAGTCTGCCTGTAGCTCCCCTCCTCGCGGCTCAATAGTAGTTGCTATCGAAGCACGCTCATGATCTCAGAGGCGCGGTAGCGGGTGGGGCGGCGGCCTTGACCTTCCTCGATGATGTCGACGTAGCCAGCTTTTGACAGAGAGCCTATCCAGCTGCGTAGGGCGGCGAGGCCGACGCGACCGTGCATCTTTTTCTCCAGCGTTTTGAGGGTGAAGATGGGGTGGGTAAAGAGTGCCTCGACGAGCTCGCGGGCGGCGGCTCCCTTTACATGCGCGGAGAACTCTTCTACGTAGCGCGCGTAGAGCTCGCGCATGTTGCTTATTTTCGCAATGTTTTGCTGCGCCTGTGTGTCGATAGCGCGCAGGAAGAAGCTCAGCCACGTGATCCAGTCGAGGCGATGGGTGCCGTTGAGCGCGCGGTAGTACTCGGTGCGGTGGGCTTCTAGGTAGGAGGAGAGGTAGAAGACGGGCTGGGCTAGTACGCCATGGCGGCAGAGGATGAGCGGGATGAGGAGGCGTCCGAGGCGGCCGTTGCCATCGAGGAAGGGGTGGATGGCTTCGAATTGGGCGTGGATGAGTGCGGCTTTGATGAGGATATCAAGCTCGCTGGTCTGGTAGAAGCTGATCATCTCGTCGAGCAGTCCTTCGACGTGGACGGGCTCGGGGGGGACGTATTCGGCGCTCTCCATGGTGCTGCCGGCGCGGCCTATCCAGTTCTGGATGATGCGGAAGGCGCCAGGGGTCTTGTCGCAGCCGCGCACGCCTTGCATGAGCCGCGCGTGCATTTCTTTGATGAGGCTGGTGCTCAGGTCGCGCTCTTTGATACTGGCGGCGCCAAAGCTCAGGGCGGCTTCGTAGTTGTTGACTTCTTCTAGGTCTTTGACTTTCTCACTGTTGTATTCTTCGCCTGATTCTTGGGCGTAGAGGTCGTCTATGGTTGCTTGGGTGCCCTCGATGCGGGAGGAGTCGACGGCCTCGGCCTTGGTGAGGTTGGTGAGGAAGAGCAGGGGGTTGGGGATGGATTGCACCATGCCGTCAAAGCGCGCGAGGGAGCGGTTGGTTGCCGTGAGCTGTGTGATGAGAGCTATGTCTAAGGGGAGATGCTGTTGCTCTACATGCTGCAGATTGGTGGGCATAGATGGTGCGGGCATGTCTTACTATAGATAGTGGTGTGGGGGATGTCAAGTTTATATGATGAAATAGGTGTTTTATGAGACACAAGCTAGGTTGTGTTCTTTATTTGTGTTTTTCCGTGCGCAAAATCTTTTGCGTGTGCTTTTAGCTAGGCAAGTTTTCTTGTGCTGTGAAATTTTGAGTTCTGAGAACACAAGGTATTTTGTGTTCGTTTTTTGATACACGAGTTTTCTTGTGTTGTGAAATTGCGAATTTTAAGAACACAAGGTATTTTGGGCACTCCGTCAGAATCGTATCATGATTGTCTCACTCGGTAAGAAAGTTAGTATTAGTAATAAATCAGCTATAGAAAAAGTAGCATGATTTAGCAGAGTAGGCGCCTCATCTCCCCTTTCATGTGCTTCATTTGGAGGGAAAAGACAAAGTCTTTTTCAACCAAATGAAGATACATGCTACCGCCCTTAGAGTGCGAAGTTGGTCAAGAGAAAAACGGAATAAATAGCGAGCAGAGCGCAGCGGCGCGAAGCGGTTTTATGCCGGATTTTA
>CAYJID010000161.1:0-2381 GCA_964370135.1 uncultured Akkermansia sp.
AAGCGGCGGCTGACCATAGCACGAACAATGTTCATCCCAGACGAAAAGGATTTTTTCGGGTTTTATGGAGAATGCTTACAAGATTATTCAAGCACTCTCCTCATTAACTTATCTTACGTGGAGGATCTACGCCTGTGCGTGATGCGCATCATAGCCCGTACTAGGCTACAAATCACGATCATGATAAAGCCTGTGCTCTATACAAACAAGATCACCGCTAGTGCGTATTCCATCCATCAAAAAACCAACTGCTTCTCAGAACTAAACTTCTTGTGCAGTGATTAGTTTAAGCCAGTACATGCTCACACTGAATCTAATCGGCTAGCTGCCAATACAGCAACTCGACATACTGACCTACAGCTCCACCGAGCTGTAGGTTCTAGCAGAGCTATCCTGTGCCCGCATCAAACGGTATCACGTAAAATCATCATATGGGTCAATAAATTTCAAACCGAACATCTTATCGCATAAAAAACTATTATAATCATGAGTAAACTGGAGGATTATATTGACATCATTGGTCTGCATAACCGCATCAACGACCCCTTACTCAAAGGAGCCACAATCAAGATGCTGCCCAACGGCATATTTCCTTGGAGAGCCGTTGGCGGATTTTGCATCGTCTTCCAACTCTCAACGGAAGATGGTCGCCGATACGCCGTGCGGTGCTGGCATTCCCTCATTGATCTCGCACAGAAACGTTGCCGCGAGGTATCTGAAAAAATTAGCAACGCGGAGCTACCCTATTTTGTGAATTTTGACTATGTCGATGATGCTTTATTGATGCCTGATGGCTCGCGAGAGCCTTTCGTCAGGATGGAATGGGTGGAGGCATTAAATCTCAAAGCGTATATAATCGCCAATAAAAACGATTCAAATGTACTCAAGAAACTTGCGGAGGACTTCTACGAGATGTGCTGTGCCTTGCACCGTACAAAGCTCTCGCATGGCGACCTGCATCATGAAAATATTATGGTGAGGGAGAATGGAGAGCTCATCCTGCTGGATTATGACTCCGTCTACCACCCCTCCATGGGCAAAGTCTCCGCCCTCGTCCGAGGTAACGGCAACTACCAGCATCCATGTAGAAGAAATACAACTGACGCCTCAACCCATATAGATGCTTTCTCCGAATTAATCATCTACACGTCATTATTATACTTTGCTGACAATCCGAATAGCATTGATGACTATTTTGCTCTAACGGATTACTTGCTCTTTGGCATGCGTGATTATGAGGACTTGCGCACATCTAATATTTACAAGGAGCTTTCCGCGCACTCTAGCCTCATGGCCTTTTGGGTCGAGATCATTGCGAAGAGTCTAGAATGTAGCTCTTTAGATAGCATCCCCAACGTCGAGCAAGCCAAACAAGGCGAACTGCCCCTTCCAAGCACACAGGGCAAGAACTCTGTAAAGGCATTTATCACTCACAGACAGTCAGAGATATATTCCAACTGTCAAGACTCTTACAGCATCTCGTCAGAAAACGCGTCCATTGCACTTGCTGATGGAATGACGCAGACCATGCTCGCCAAAGCATGGGCAGACTTGCTAACGCATCAATTTGTATGCGACTCCTCTTTCTCATTGGCAGATAACGAGAAAGTCGACGATCTACGCAAGCAATGGAAAGCGTACTTCAAACACGAGCTCGATCGACGGCTTGCAGAGAATCACTCTCTAGCATGGATGATGGAGAACCAGTACTACGCGAATCAGTCTGCTGCCAGCACCTTTGTCGGCATACGCATCCGAGGTTCGATCGTGCATTATGAAGTGCTCGGCAATAGCTGCCTCATCCATGTACACCAAGGTCGCATCAAAGAAACCATACCAACACTCAGCGAGAATCAAGAGCTCAGCGCAATTAAAGACTATGTAGATAGCGACCCCATGCGGAGAGGTCGAGGGGTAGTGCGTCTAGGCTCATTTGAGTTTGAAGATGGTGACGACTTGCTCCTCGTCAGCGATGCCCTTTTTTCGCTAATCAATAAATGTATCAAGAGCAATTACAGTGAAGAAATTATCGATCTACTGACGCAGCTCAAAGATCATGAAGAATTCGGCAATTGTGTTGACTTTTTCAGAAAAGAGCAGCTCTTGCCCAACGATGACACAACCCTCGTACATGTCAAATGCACTGATTCACAAGAGCTAGCCCTATCAAATGACTGTTATAATATCTGCGATAACGAACTAATCAACTATCGTGGAGTGAGTAACAATCAGACATGGAGTAGCACAGCCTCGACTAACTCGAGAGTCGAGAGCATGACAAATACTCCAGAGAATCCGTCACTAAACAATATTCCCAATCTCGAGCAAGCGAAATCCATCGCTCTTGCCAAATTATGGTCTAATCTGCTAAATCACCGACC
>CAYJID010000161.1:2481-5331 GCA_964370135.1 uncultured Akkermansia sp.
GTGACTCCTGTGACATCAGCTGCTGTTGCTGTGATTATTAAAGAGACTCAAGCTTCAAATCATAGTATTAACACTGTTCATCACGCTAAAAAAGGATTCTGGAAAACTGTTTTGGAGAAAATTTCCAAATGGTTCAAACTAGACTTTCGTTAACTATCTCATGGAATTTAGCCAAAGATCTGCTCTCTGAAGCGAATGAACCCACTGCCTAAGCGGCGGCTCGGCGTCTGACACTCAACTCAATGGGCATCTAAAGCCTTGCAGAAAGCACAATATAAGCTCTCCTAACTCAATCAGATACAAACTATCACAGATATCAACAAGAGTTCAACAACAATCTACTATATAACAAATTATTACAATCATGAGAAAAATTGAGGATTATATTGACATCATTTCCCTGCCCAACCGCCTCAACGACCCAGTACTCAAAGATGCTACGGTCAAGATGCTGCCCAATGGTCTATTTCCTTGGAGAAGTGCTGGCGGATTTTGCATCGTCTTCCATCTCGTAGCAAAGAATGGTCAACAATACGCCGTACGATGCTGGCACTCCCACATCGAGTTCGCGCAGAAACGCTGTCGTGAGGTATCGGAGAAAATTAACAACGCAAAGCTGCCCTACTTTGTGCATTTTGACTATGTAGATAAGGCATTGCTGATGGCTGATGGCACTCGAGAGCCCATCGTCAGAATGGAATGGGTAGAGGCATTGAATCTCAAAGCGTATATAATCGCCAATAAAGGCAATCCCAATAAGCTCAAGAAGCTCGCGGAGGATTTCTACGCCATGTGCTGCGCCTTGCATCACGCAAAGCTCTCGCACGGTGATCTCAATCATGACAATATCGTGGTCAGGGAGAATGGTGAGATCGTCCTGCTGGATTATGACTCCGTCTACCACCCCTCCATGGGACAAATCTCTGCTCTCGTCCAAGGTAAATGGGACTACCAGCATCCGAGTAGAAAAAAAGTAATTTACGCCTCTGCCAATATAGATGCGTTCTCCGAATTAATCATCTACACATCCATATTATACCTAGCTGAAAATCCGGATGCCATCGACAGTCGTTTTGCACAAACGGATTACCTAATCTTTGGCATGCGCGATTATGCGAACTTCCGCGCATCTGATATCTTCAAAAAGCTTACTGCGCACTCCACCCACATGGCCTATTGGGCCGAGGTCATTGCGAAGGGTCTAGAGAGTACATCACTAGACAATATCCCCAACGTCGAGCAAGCCAAAGAAGGCAAAACCCCACCACAGGGCAAGTCAATCACCACCTATCCCCCCAAAGGTCCTACCTACACCCCACCGAAGACGCCACCTATACAAAGAAAAAAAACCACCACATGGCAAGGGCACATCGCGTTGTGGCTCGCGCAGCAGCGAAAAGAGCCCAGTATGAACCGAGTTGGCTTTATTTTGTCTTGTCTACTAGCGCATGGCACATTTTGGACTGCCCAAAAATCGGCGCGGCACTTCCTTGATCACACCCAAACTAGCTATCAGATCGCCTCGATTGCAATCTATGCCCTCTATTTTCTTTTACTTTTCTTCATTACGGTCGCGCGTCTGCGCAACGCGGGGCTTCGCTTCGGATATAAAGTCTACTTCTTAGTATTAGTCATCGGTATCATTCTCCATTTGGTCACCTCTCTGATCGACAGTGGCATAGGTGAGACTCCTCTTTACACGATTCTGATCCTACTTTGCCTATTCTGCTTACTCGTACCACAACGTAGCATTGCTTTACAGCAACTACAGTCATAGACGGCACGGGAGCGCAGAGCCTCATAACGAGCAGGTTGATGAGTCTCCCCTAAGAGGGGGGAGGGAGAGGGAGATTTCTCTACTGTCGTCATTACAAAATGGGATGATATTCGAATACACGTTGCGAGGCTGCGGAGAGTTAGGATATCGGGGACTTGCTTACGCATCTGAGAACCCACTGAGCTATCGGTGGCAAGCTCAGCTCAAATCCTGCCATGCGAGCAGGCGCGAGCACCCTTTTAATAGGAAAGCTCCACGCAGGCGCGCGGAAGCTGGGCTATCATCTGACTAGCTGAGATTGCGCTCACGAGTCCCGCCTGTACCTGTGCGCGCTCGGCGGCAGCGCCACAGACCCATGCTCCGCAGGCGGCGGCGTGGAGCAGCTCGGTGCCCTGAGCGCAGAGCGAGGCGATGCAGCCTGCCAGTGCATCCCCCTGCCCTCCATTCGCCATGAAGGAGCCTCCCGTGGCATTGTAATAGATAGACTCGCGCGAGGCGATGATGCTGCGCGCTCCCTTCAGGAGGACGGTGGCCTCGTGCTTGCTGAGGAACTGCTCGACCCACTTGAGGCGTGTATCGGACATCTTCCCTATCAGGCGTGCCATCTCGCCGGGGTGGGGCGTGAGCAGCACCTGAGCGGGTAGCGTCCAGCCCTGAGCGGCGGCGAGATTGATCCCGTCGGCATCGAGCACCACGGGGCAACTCGGCTCGCGGACGAACTGAGCTAATCGCTGCTGGAGCTCCTCGGGAGGTGTGCCGAGCCCTGGGCCGATGAGCGCGCAGTCGTAGTGACCGTTGAAAAAGGCCTCGCCATCGCCTAGAGGCTGCACCATGATCTCGGGGCGCACGCGGGCGGCGAGGATGTCGTAGGCCTCATCGCGGCAGTACAGCGTGACGAGACCCGCTCCCACCGCCTGCGCCGCCTCGGCGGCTATCTGCGCGGCACCGATGTAGCCGCGGCTGCCTGCGACGATGGCGACATGTCCCTGACGGTTCTTGTAGGTATCATAGCCGCGGCGCGGCAGCCATGCGCGGATGAGGTCAGGCTCGAGTACGGAGGTGGATTGCTCCTC
>CAYJID010000162.1:0-5230 GCA_964370135.1 uncultured Akkermansia sp.
CTCCGGCGATCGTTCGCCGGCGGGTCTGGGCAGAGCCCAGCGGGGTGTGGGGCAGCGCCCCACTGGGGTCAAGGGGCAAAGCCCCTTGCGGGTTCGGGCAGAGCCCGAGGAAGTGCTGGATCGCAGATCCAGCAGGGCGTCAGTTCCGAGTTTTGTAGCACACGCCTGCGCGGCAAACTCTGCATGGCAGCAACGCCGCCAACTGACGCCCCCGTTACCCTGCGCGCGAAGCGCGACAAATTTCTACCGCCGCAAACGCGAAGCGTCCAACATCAGCTATCCTCATGCACACGGACGCATCGCGCCTTCATCTGTAAGAAATTTCCTGCCCTACGGGCAGCGGAAGAGGGGGCGACAGTTGAACTGGCAGAAATACCATGCATCCTGTTCATCTCGGGCTTGTGCTGTCAAAAGTGAACTGTCGCCTATCGGAGGCTACGCCTCCTCACTGCCTATGGGCGCACACCTGCGGTGCGCCCGAAGGGGCTTATCCTCCTCACCTTCGCTACGCTCAGGCCGGGCAGGAGGTGTCCTGCCCTTTCGTCGTCTCATTTTGACATGCAAAATGACCTTCACCCCACTGGCGAACGATCGCCAGAGATCGCTTAAGGTCTATCCTCAGAGTTTTCGCTGCGCGAAAACCGTCCAAGAAGTGTCTTGGACTCTCTTCGTCTCATGTTGACATGCAACATGCCTTAAGAATCCAGAATGCTTCGCATTCTTATTGTAGAGCCACCGCTTAGTTTTTCCCCCATGCCCACCGCCTCCCGCCTCAGCCCCCCGCTCGCCACCCCCTTCACCCTCAGCTGGCAGCAATCCACACTCACCTACACCACCCCACGCCGCACCACCCGTGGCCTCCACTACAGCCGCCCCCTCTACACCATCTCCTGCTCCCGCACAGGACACCCCACCACCCACGGCGAGGCCTGCCCCATCCCCCAGCTCTCCCCCGAGTACCAAGACCACGAGCAGTTCACCCGCCTCCTCACCCAAGCCTGCGATCACGTCACCCAGCTCCAGCAGCTCCCCCCCCAGCTATACTGCGACCAGAGCTCCATCCGCTTCGCCCTAGAAAGCTCCCTCCTCCGCGCCCACGCCGCCGACAAGCCCATCTGGGACACCCCCTTCACCCGCGGAGAAGCCCCCATCCCCATCCACCACCTCATCTGGATGGATACACTCCCCCACATGCTCCAGCAGGCCGACGAGGGCGTCTCCGCCGGCTTCACCTGCCTCAAGCTCAAGATAGGCACCCACCCATGGGATCAGGAGCTCTCCCTGCTCACCCATCTACGCCACCAGCACCCCCACATCGAGCTGCGCGTCGATGCCAACGGCTCACTCCCCCTCCCATCCGCCCACACCCGCCTCCAGCAGCTCGCCGCCCTCGATATCGCCTGGATCGAGCAGCCCCTCCCTCCCTCCTGCTACCACGAGCTGCGCTCACTCATCGCCAGCTCCCCCATCCCCATCGCTCTCGATGAGCAGCTCATCGGTATCAACACCCCAGAGAATATAGAAAAAATCCTCACTGACCTACGCCCCCACGGCCTCGTGCTCAAGCCCAGCCTCCACGGCGGCCTGAGCACCTGCGAGCTGCTCATCCACCACGCCCACTCACTCGGCATCCACTGCTGGGTGAACTCCATGCTTGAAAGCTCACTGGGGCTCAGCGTGCTTGCCGAGTGGACGAGTGCCATGCTCCCCAATCAGCTGCACGCACTGAGCAAAGGAAAGTTATACTGTCAGCAGGATGAATCAGCCGATTTTCCTTCTTGCCAGCTGCGAGGAAATTCCCTAGTATACGTGGTATAGATTTTTTCTCTATTTTTTTAACAATATGAAAACATCAGCCTCCATCCTCAGTCTCTGTCTCGCGGCTCTCCCGCTACTCAGCACAGCTCCCAGCCACGCGCAAGCGCAGCCTCGCGCAGGAGCCTCCACCGCGAATAGCGAGCACCTCTCCTCCAATACGGTGCGGGCAAAGTTCCGCGGCTTGCAAGACATGCCCAGTGCCCCTCATTCCCCTCGTACCTCCCTGCACGCCATCTTTGAGGTCACAGAATCGCTTGCTTACCAAATCGACGCCCCCCACGGCTCGCCGCGCCTCGAGATTGGCGATCAATTCGTGGTCAACCTCGAGCCCAATCTCTACGGTCAGCCCAATGAGGTGAGCCGCCAGATCTCCATGCTGCGCGAGGGTGATTCTGCCGTCTTGCTCATGAGTACATTGTTCCTCGATGATCAGGACGGAGAGGCTGGTGGGCGCATCATTCGCCCCTGTGTCCGATTCGCCGCTGACAATCCCAGCCCCACACCTCCCGCTCAGCCAAACTACGGCGGCTACCCTCAGCAGCTCTATCCAAATCAGGTCGTGACCCCACGTCGCAACCGCAATCGCGGCAACTACCGCGAGGTCTCAATCAATATCACGAATGGCCGCACGGAGCGCATCGAGCGTTCCCGCGCCTATGATCCGAACACGGATAGCTTTGTTGATCGTCTCTTCATCAATGGCGTCGAGGTCGATCCCTACACTCGTGAGCCTATCCAAGGCAATCAGCAAGACAATCAACAAGGGCAGTCCTACCAGCTGCCGCAGCGAGAGCAGCAGCCAGCCCAGCCTGCACCTCAGCAACCCAAGCAACAGCAGCAGCCACAGCAGCCCAAGCAGTACGGTCCCACAGAAGCCGAGCAGAAAGGGCTTTCTTTCTAGAAAAAACAGAAAGGGCTTTCTTTCTAGAAAAAATATAGGGGGACTCCAGCTCTGCCAGAGTCCCCTTATTACAGGACATGGGGCAGCAGGTCTGCCCCATGTCGCTATTGATAAAATCAGCTCCCCACCAGCTCCGCGAGGTGCTGCGCAAATCCGGGGTAGGAGGTATTGATATTCTCACAACGCTCGAGCGTCGTCTCACCCTCGGCGCAGAGCCCCGCCATCAGGAAACTCATCGCGATGCGGTGATCACCATGGCTGTCCATAGTCGCGCCATGCAGAGGGGCGCCTCCTGTGATCTCCATGCCGTCTTCGAACTCCTCCACCTGCGCGCCCATGGCGCGGAGATTCTGCACAGTGGTGGTAATGCGGTCGCTTTCCTTCACGCGCAGCTCCTTGGCATGGCGGATGGACGTGACGCCCTGCGCCATGGCGGCCGCAACGCTGAGGATGGGGATCTCATCAATCAGATTGGGGATCTCGTCTGCGAGTAGCTCCGTGCCGCAGAGCTCAGGGCTGTAGCGCACACGGATATCACCGTAGGGCTCACCCGTGAGGGACTCCTCGACAGGAGAGATACTGATGTCACCGCCCATGCGCTGGAGTACGTGGATGATGGCGTCACGCGTGGGATTGAGCCCGACATTCTTGAGCAGCAGATCGCTATCGGGGACGATGAGTGCGGCGACGATCCAGAAAGCCGCACTCGAGATGTCCGAGGGGATGATGATGTCGCGTGCCTGCAAGGCAATAGGACCTGTAACGGCGACGTCGAGTCCGTCTTCTGAGACCTCACAGGGGACGCCAAAGTGGGCGAGCAGTCGCTCCGTGTGGTCGCGCGTGAGGGCGGGCTGGTGGACAGAGGTCGTGCCCTCGGCGAGGAGACCTGCGAGGATGACGGCACTCTTCACCTGCGCGCTGGCCATGGGGAGCTCATAGTGAATGGGGGTGAGGGTGGTGCCGTCTATCTCAAGCGGCGCGCAGCCTTCCTTCTCACCCACGGCCTTGAGGCGTGCGCCCATGAGGCTGAGTGGGTCGATGATGCGCTTCATCGGGCGTGAGCAGAGTGAGGCGTCACCATACATGCGTGAGGCGAAAGGGAGCCCCGCGAGCAGTCCCGCCATGAGGCGCATGCCTGTGCCTGAGTTCCCACAGTCGATGTCCTGCGCAGGTGCTTGTGGCTGCATGGCAACCCCCGTCAGGCAGAAGCTGCTTGGGTCGTCCGAGCGGCGCTCCGTGACGCGTGCGCCGAGCTGCTCCATGGCGCGCAGGGTATTGAGGCAGTCTTCGCTACAGAGGAAGTTCTCCACGCGCATGCTGCCCTCTGCCATCGCGCCTAGCAGCGCGACGCGGTGCGAGATGCTCTTGTCGCCGGGGACGGTGAGGGTGGCGCGGATGCCTTGGCGGGCGCGAGATACGGTGAGGGTGCTTTCACTCATGTTTTTCTTTTATTTCTTAATTTTCAGATGCTTGTCGTGGAATAGTTCTCGGAAGCTGCGTTGGAAATAGTGATCGCTCGCCCAGCTGCGACGCGCGCTCTGCAGAGCCGTCCTGAGGCTGGGGGCGGCCTCCTCCAGACGGGGGAGGCGCGAGGGGGTGAGGGCGGTGGCCTGCACGATGTGCCAGCCCCAGCGGCTTTTCTTCAGCACAGGAGTCGCCGCGGCGATTGCTTGATCGCCAAAGAGGTCGAGCTCGGGCAGGGGCAGCTCGACGCCGTCATAGAGCACACCGAGATCACCGCCTCGGGCGGCGGTGGCGGCGTCATCGCTGTATTGGCGCGCGAGATCGGCGAGGGATTCCCCCGCGAGGACGCGCTGGTAGAGTGCCTCGGCGCGCTGCTGGAGCGCGGCGGGATCTTGATTGAGCGCGCGCAGGAAGAGGTGGCGCGCGCGGCGCGAGGCGGGGATGCGCAGCTGCTCTTTGAGAGCTTCATAGTACTGCGCGACCTCCTCATCGGTGACGCGTGTCGCCTCTTGGATGGAGCGCGTGAGGAGGTATTCTTGGCGTAGGGTGGCTTCGATATCGGCCATATAGCTCTCCTCGGTCATGCCCTGCGTGGCTAGGAGCTCTTTCCACGCCTCGGGGCTGGGCGCGCGGCTCGCCATGCGCGCCATCTCGGCACGCGCCTCGTCGTGGAACCGGGCGACATTGTTCTCATTGTAGTGCACGCGTATCGCCAGCAGCTCGTGGCGCAGCAGCTCCATGAGTACGGAGGCGCGTGCAGACTCAGGCATGCTCTCTAGCCCTCGCTCGTAGGCCATGGCGGCGGCCTGCGCCTCCCAGTCGCTCTGGCGCAGGGGCTTGCCGTAGAGTGTGGCGATGCGAGGATCTTGATCATTCTTGAGCTGCGCGTCACTGTGGATGAGACTCCAGACCGGCCCTTGGAAAGCCCATAGATCGAGTGCCAAATAGAGCAGGACGATGGAGAAAATCGCGAGTTTGGTGGCAAAGAGTTTGAGCGGCGCGAGCATGTGCTCGTATTCTAGCATAGCTTGATAGGGGTGGCAATTG
>CAYJID010000163.1:0-5223 GCA_964370135.1 uncultured Akkermansia sp.
AGATCGGAGCGTCGCGTCAAGCCGCCCGCCTCCACGGACTGCTGCAAGAGATCCATCGCGCGCAGAGGCTCACCGAGCAGCTCATAACAGCGCGCCAGACGCGACACCGCCCCATCGCTGCCGAGACGCTGCGCCTGAGCATAGAGAGCACAGGCCTCACGCACACGCGGCTCATCACCCGCCTCCAGCTCCCTGCACCACGGGTCAAAGGCCACCAGAGCCAACGCAAAACTCGCCCCCGCATGCTGCGGCGCAATCGCGCGCAAATACTCCGTCCCCTGCTCCAGCGTATCGCCCTCCAGATCAAGAGCCCCCTCGATCAAGAGAAATCCATAGAGATACTGCGCCTCCAGACGCAGAGCGCGCGCCTCCTCCCCCTCAGGCATCGGGGCTAGCACCAGATCGCGCAGCTGCACCAGCCACGAGCTCCCCGCCGCATCAGGCTCCACCAATCTCTCCAACTCAAAGAGAAACACATCAATAAAATCATCCTCACGCATCTCACGCACCGCCTTGAAATAGCGCAGAGACAGAGGCACATCACGCTCCAGCTCCCCCAGCCCAATCGCATAGGAGAGACCCAGTGCCACACGCGCCGCATAGACCGCCTCTAGCTCCTGTGCTCCCAGATCCCCCAGAGCCCGCCCCTTCTCCATAGCCGCGTGCTGGTGCAGCCTCTCCAGCCCCGCCTGAGGCTCTTCATCCTCAATCCAATCCTGAGACACGAGAAAATCATACTCCAGCTCCGCCACAGCATCCCCCTGCGCGACTGCGGCGCGCAAATAAGAAATCGCCTTGCCCAGATCGGGCCTATCTGAGCCATAGCCTCGCAAATAGAGATAATACAGCAGCTTCTGCGCAGGCAGATAGCCACGCTCCGCCGCTTGGGTCAGCCAGCTCTCACGCACCTGCATCACCTTGTCGCTCTCATGAAAGCGAAAGGCAATCATCGCTAGCCCCACACGGTACTGAGCGGCGGCGTCCCCATTCTGCGCGAGCAAGATCACCTCCCTCCCCTGCCCCTTCGCTGCGTCCACAGGCAGCTGCTGGAAAGCCTCCATCTCCTCCATCAGCGACGTCGAGTAGCTAAAATCAAACGGAGTGAACGGAGGAAAGGCACCCCCATCTGACTTCTCATCCTCCTCTAGCCCCCCTTGCTCCGCTTGCCCCTCCTCAGCATCGGGCTCCCACTGCTCATCTCCCGCCATATCCTGCTCCGAGAGGGAGAGAATCTCAATCTCATCAGCAGCTTCACCAAGCAGCACAACCGATGCCCCCGCAGGCCGCTTCTCCATCTCTGCGGCGAGTCCAGAACTAAAAACCCCCGACCCCATCGCCCAAACGAGCACGCCTGCCCCCAATCCCGCACCAGCAAATAAAGCAAACAATCGCATCCCCAAAGACTAACACATCAGCCCCCCTGCTGTCGAGTCAAGAAAAAGAATTGACAGCCATGCCTCCCCAGAGTACATTTTTACCATGAGTTACGTATTACCAAGCTACGCTCGCGCCCCCATCAGCATCGTCAAGGGAGAAGGCTGCCACCTCTACGACAGCGAGGGCACACGCTACATCGACCTCTGCGCCGGCATCGCCACGGCGAGCCTCGGACACGCGCATCCCCGCATCGTCGAGGCCATCAGCGAGCAAGCAGCCACCCTCATGCACTGCTCGAACCTCTACCACATCCCGCAGCAGGAGCAGCTCGCCGAGCTCATCAGCACGCAGTTCATGCGCGCGGAGGGCAAGGTCTTCTTCTCGAACTCAGGGGCAGAGTCCAACGACGGCATCATCAAGACCGCGCGCCGCTTTGGCCACCGCCGCCCCGCCGCCGACGGCAGCATACGCTACGAGGTCATCACCTTCCAGCAGAGCTTCCACGGTCGTACGCTCGGCTCACTCGCCGCGACGGGACAGGACAAGATCAAAGAGGAGTTCAACCCACTGCTCCCCGGCTTCGTCCACGTGGAGTTCAACAATCTCGACGCGCTGCGCGCCGCCATCACCCCACAGACCTGCGCCATCATGCTCGAGGCCGTCCAAGGCGAGGGAGGGGTCAACCCCGTCACCCCCGAGTTCCTCCGCGCCGTCGCCGAGCTCTGCCAGCAGCACGACCTGCTGCTCATGCTCGATGAGGTGCAGTGCGGATTCGCCCGCACGGGAGCACGCATGGGCTGGCAGTCCGTCTGCCCCGAGATCACGCCTGACGTCGTCTCCTGCGCAAAGGGCATGGGAGGAGGCTTCCCCATCGGGGCGTTCTGGATCAGTGATCGCGCCATCGACGAGGCGGGCACAGCGCTCTCCTCCATCATGGGACCGGGCTCACATGGCTCCACCTACGGGGGCAATCCCCTCGCCTGCGCCACCTCACTCGCCGTGCTGCGCACCATCCTCGAGGAGGATCTCACCGCACGCGCCGCCGCCCTCGGAGACCTCATCGAGCAAGAGGTGCTCAGCTGGGATCTCCCACAGGTAGAGTGCGTACGCGGCAAGGGACTGCTGCGCGGCATCGGCCTGCGTGAGGGCAGCCTGCGCGGTCTACCCGCAGACAAGCTCCCCTCCGTCTACCTCAACGGACTCTGCCTCGAGGCGGGGCTACTCTGCTGCCCCGCGGGTCCCTCCACCCTGCGCCTCATCCCTGCGCTGACCATCTCTGAGGAGACCCTGCGCGAGGGACTCAGCGTCCTGCGCCGCGTGCTCAGTGAGCTAGCCTAATCTCATGAGGGGGAGCGCCTCTCTATTCTCAGAAGGCTTGATGTAATCATTCGCATATGAGGGGGCTCCTCTTTACGCTGGCTGCCGCCCTGCCATCCTTCCGCCATAGCCGCGGCAGTCAGTGCCTCCTCTCACGCCTCCTCCGTCTCGACACCCTGTAGGGGATCTTGCAAAATTAGCAGCTTCGGATTTTGCTAGCAAATTCTCACCAAAATGCTGCAAAATCCGAAGCTGTGACGCTCATTTTCGAAATCTGCAATTTCTGAAAACTAATTTTGCAAGGCCCCCTGTAGGGAGCGTCTCAAGGCCACCCCCCTATCCTGACTCTCACTCACCCCCTCTCTCGCCATGCGCATCACCTCATCCACAACACCACCCAAGCCCCCTGCTGGCGCCTCCGTACAACGCAACATCAGTCCTGCGATGACGCCCGTACCCCCTGCCGCGGCTGCCATAGCTCGCAATATCAGCGCGCCTCCCCTCTCACGCACCCCCCATCCTGCCCCTCAGCACGCGCAGGGCTTTCCCCCGCCCCAGCCTGCGCGGCACGCAGCCATCGACATCCTGCGCGGCTTGTGCCTCGTGGGCATGATCTTCGCGCTCTTCCCCCATCCAGATGCGATGAGCTTTCCCTGGCTCCAGCTCGATAGATGGACAGGCTGCTATGCCACGGAGCTTATCTTTGCGCTCTTCCTCTTTCTCTCCGGCGCGTCGCTGTCCTGCGCCCTCGCTCATCGTGCGATGCGCACGCCATGGCAGCGACTCCAGTACATCTTGCTGCGCGTCGTCTTCCTCTTCATCCTCGGACTGCTGATCAATACACTCACCACCCTATTCCCCTCGTCAGGAGAGATGTCGCCGATGCTGGAATCTGTGAGCGCGAGGTGGAATGCCGTCCCCATCTATGGACTCCTCCAGCGCCTCGCCCTCTGCACGCTGCTCAGTGCCCTGCTCGTGCTGCTGCTACGGCTCAATGTCATCATCGCCCTCGCAGCCGCTGGGCTACTCGTCCTCCACGGCTGGATCCTCATCCACGCCGCAGACAGCCCCGAGAGCATCGCGCTGGCCTATACACTCGATGCCCAGATCGCCAGCCGCATCGACCTCTATCTCATCGGAGCCGCGCGCCTCACCCCTCAGTACGAAGGCGTCTTTGACCCCTATGGCCTGCTGGGCGTCCTCTCAGGCAGCGCCACATTACTATTCGGCTATCTCACCAGCAGTATCCTACGACAGGGGCGCGATATCGACACCCAGCTGCGCGTGCTCAGCGTGCTGTGCATTCTCTGTATCGTCGCAGCCTTGTTTCTCAGCCGCGACGTGCCCATCAGCAGACCGCTCTGGACGAGTAGCTACGTACTCCTCACGGCGGGACTGAGCATGGGACTACTCGGTATATGCACCCATGCGAGCCGCTTTCCTATCATCATGACCCTCTCCACACCTGCGCGCATCATGGGGGAAAATCCCCTCGCCGCCTACCTCTCCGCCCTCCTGCTATCCTATGCGCTAGGCCTGAATATCACAAGGTTTGGCGATGAGGCGGGATGGACTCTTCAGAACTGGCTTTTTGACAACATGTATCACATTTTTGATTTCCTGCCACAAGCACAGCTGCTACTCACCACGATCGCCTACTCGCTGATCTTTACCTGCGTCGTCTTGCTCCCCTGCATCATCCTGCTGAAGATGAAGATTCATTTCACGGCCAGAATCAAGGCTTAGAGGGTACCTGGCAAAATTAGTTTTCAGAAATTGCAAATTTCGAAAATGAGCACCACAGCACGTCTTTTGCAGCATTTTGGCGAGAATTTGAGGCTTTTTGGGCTTACATAGCTCGCTATGCGCACCCAAACACCACAAATTCTCATCCAAACTACTAGCAAAATCCGAAGCTGCTCATTTTGCAAGATCCCCTAGAGGGGTAGATATTCATCCATTCTCAATACGCCAACGCGCCAATACGCAACAAGCATCAAGGTTGAGGGGCTTCACCCTACCCGATGAAGCCCCCCGTTTTTGCCGATGATGCCTGTATCACTCGATTGGTTTAATAGGATCGAGGTGGCGTATGAAACACGACGGTATCATCAGCAAAACTTTTCTATCCCACTGCCCGCTAAGCAGCAGCGAGCATGATCGCGCGGCGGCGGCGGCGTGCCAACACACCTGCCAGCGCCATCAGACTCAGTGTGATCGTGCTAGGCTCAGGGATGATATCATTCGCCGTATCCAGATAGATACCCGATGCATCATGCACAAGGCGGAACTCCGCAGTCTGATCGTAGAGTGATCCATTCATATAAATATTGTAGGTAATACCCGTGTTGTCATCATCAAATCCCGCCGCCGACTGCGCATCGACAAAGTAGAGCTTGCCGTAGTCATCCGCCGCCCCCGTGAGGTAGACATTCACCTCCGTGAGACCGTCAAAGTTCAGCGTCAATCCCTCGCCGACCAGCAGCTGAGAGGAGTCAGCCATGCTGTTGGTGTAGAAATTGAGCTCAC
>CAYJID010000164.1:0-5221 GCA_964370135.1 uncultured Akkermansia sp.
ATAGCTATTGGTTCCGTTGATTCTGAGCTCACCGCTGCCGTTCTTCTCGAGGGAAGCACTGCCCACGATCTGATTATTTGTAGGATCTAGATCAGCAGCGTCGAAGGTCGTGTTGCCCGCGCCATTGACGGTGATCACACCAGATGGCGAGAGAGCCCCCTCAAGCGTGATTGTGTTGGTCGTACCTTCGACATTGTTCTCAAAGGTCACGACGTCACCTTGCGTGTAAGGACCTCCGCTCCAAGCCGTGCTCTCAGGACTGGTGCTCCACGTATCAGAGCCGCCAGTCCAGCTGAGCTGAGTACCCGTGAAGTCGGCAATCGTCAGGACGAGATTATTATCAGCGTCCCACGCGAATGAGGTATTTTTCAGACCATCGACGCCCAAAATGGTCAAGCTGCCCAGATCTGTGCTGAAGGTGGAGGTGTCATCTGCGCGCCTCATGATGGTGTAGTCTCCATTGCCGACTGTCTCCAAGCCCAGATCAAGGGTGAGCTCCCCGAGGAGGAAGCTGCCATCAATCGTGAGCAGGTCATTGAGGTAATCGCTGTAGGTGAGACTACCGCTGAGCGTGATGTTCGCGCCTGTGATGAGGGCTCCACCTGTGCCGACGGCAAAGTCGCCCGTGAGCTCAGAGCCAGCGACATCAATCAGGATGGTCGAATCACCAGAGAGAGAGACTGTGCCACTGCCCAGTACCGCGTTGCCATTGGAGATATTGCTGCCACTGAGTCGGAGTACCGAGCCTCCCGAGATATCCCAATCGAAAGCAGCCGCTGTCGCGGTGCTGACTCCCGTGTCTGTATAGTGCATGGTACCACCACCCGAGAGGGAGAGGGTCTTGCCTGCGCCATCGGCCCAGTTGCCCAAGACGGTGAAGGTCTTGCCACTAGCCACTGTCACGTTCGCATCAGCCAAGAGGCTGAAATTGCGCCCGATCGGACTGGTCGAGGTACTATTATTGCGCAAGGTGAAGTTCTCGTTGATCGTGAAGACGGCGGCACTGTTGCTATCCGTCGAATCATCTCCGTGGAAGTAGATATTGCGATCTGATCCAGAGGATGGCGCGACGTAGCTATAGCCTGTCGCCCCTGTGTCAACGATGAAGCCGCCTAGATTCATCGTGCCAGCATCAATGCCGATGCTCTGACCCGAGCCTATCGCGCTATTAGACAAGCGCAGGTAGGTCGCCGCGTCGACAAAACGAATCACGTTATTTTTATCCGCAGTTGTGCCGTCAAGCCAATTGGCTCGTACATAAGAGTAGGTCTCCCATGCATCCTCGTCATTGACGAAGCCGAGTGAGCCTGCCGTGGTGATATTGCCACCATTGCCTGTGTAGATGTAGGTCATATCAGTAGCCTGAGCTAGAGGGCTCGTGGCCAACACCGCGGTCGCGAGGAGTGTGGAGGCACTCAGGACGCAGGCACGCAGGGCGGTGTAGAGCTTTCTTGGAAGTAATAGTTTCATAAATGATGTATTAGGTGTATTCTGTGTTGAGAATTGAAAAATCTCTGCAATTTTATCATTATAGAAAAATATATCAAGAAAAAACTGATGTTTCTAATAGTTAGATATATAATAATTAAGAAGGTAATACGTTGAATTTTGAGAAATACTGCAAAAGATAATTTTTCACTCCCTATCGCATCCTAACAGATCTAGTATGTATGTTAGAGGGGACTTCTATTCTCGTCATTCTCAATAAACGAATTAGAAAATTAGCTTTTCGTGGAAGTTTGGCGTGATGTTTGGGCTCTGCATTCGTACTATGATCAGGGTGCGTAGTTGCCGCTAGGGTCGGCGACAGGCTGGTGCTTGTTCCCCTTGTCAGGGTAGACGCCCTGAGAGGAGATATTGCTGCGGTAGGGGAGAGCCTCGCCGATGAGCTGGCCCGCCAGCCAGACGTAATAGCCACGTGCGATGCCTTGGGAGGCATCACCCTCCACCCACGCGACGCGGATTTTTTCCTTGCTCTGGCGCAGGTCGCCCGCGTAGAGAGGCAGCGTCACCCTCCCTGCGAGCCAGTCGATGCCGCGCTTGGAGAGGAGGAGCACCCCAGCCTCCGCGCCGTTGCCTATGCCATACTCACCTAGAGCGCTGGCATCAATGCTGACCGTGATGCAGCCCGCCTTGGCGGAACTATCTCTCTTCAGATTCTCATGCGCGCGGCGCGGCAGCCCTGCTGTACGACCGTCTAGTCCCATGGCGCGCGCGATGTTGCCCGCGAGGAGGAGGTTGCCTTGCTCGTTGAAGTGGAGGCCATCGGCGATGAAGAAATTTTCGTTTGCCTCTAGCCCCGAGGCAACGAGACCGCGGCTGCTGTTCACCAGCTTGAGATTTTTTTTCGACTTCGCCCAGCGTGTCAGCTGGCGGTTGTATTGATCGACGGCCTTGCGCCAGTCCTCCTTGTCGAGTGTGCGATGCGGCCCCCATGCGGGGACAGTGCAGAAGTAGATCTGTGCTTTCGGATTGGCGCGGCGCATGCTCTTGTAGATCTTGTTGACCTCCGCGAGTAGCTCTTTGCTCTCGCGCGCGGCGATGGCGGGTAGCCCCTGCGGCGCGCGCTCGTTGTCAGAGAGCAGATCATTCGTCCCGATCATGAGCACGAAGAGCTCGGGGGCATTTTTACCAGAAAATGTCTTGCCGCTGTAGGGCTTGTCTGCGGCGGTGTGCTCATCAAATCCGAGCCAGTTATCCAGCTTGCTCCCGCCGAAGCGAGCCCCTGCGCGCAGCCCTGAGATCTCCCACGCGCGGGCACTGGATTGAGCCGAGTGGACATTGGCAAAGGGGACGCCGCGGTAGGGCGTGCCGGGCTTGAGCGTGTCTCTCCCTGTATTGCCTGTGAGAATGCCGAGCTCTTGGTAAGGGCGCTGCGCATCGACGAAGATCTTGTGCAGATGCCAGCGGTAGGAGGCACTGCTGTAGCCATGCGTGAGCGAGTCGCCGACATACATCACCCTCTGGGGTGCGGTATCCGCGAGGGCGGAGGTGATGAAAGGAGAACTGAGCGAGGCGAGCAGCAGGGGGAGGGAGAGAAAGCGCATAGGGTATTATTAGCAGAGTGCTCGTGAGGAGGCAAGATAAAAGCGAGCGCGCGGGACCGAGCTATCTCGCCATCAGCCCCATGCGCTCGCTCGCGGCTCGCTCAATTCCCTCGTCGTCTGCGGGTGATCAGCAGCGTGAGCGCAAGCAGACTCAGCGTCCCGGTCGTCGGCTCGGGCGCGATATCAAAATTTTCAGGCAAATAGGACGAGATCGTCAAGCCTGTAGGATTATACGCGACCTGAAAGATACCCGCGCTCAGCGCGCGCGTCTCATAGAGCTGGCTCGCCTCAGCACTCAGATCAATGCTCCAGAGCTCAGTGCCTGCCTCATCATAGATATTGACCACCGAGTTGAGCTCATCGAGTAGCCCCGAGATGACGGTGATGGAGTAGTCCGTGCTCGTCTCTAGGATGTCGCCGAGATGGATGTCGATCGACTGGAGATTGCTAGCATCGAGCGTGACGCCCTCCTCGATGATGATGTGGGAGAAATCGCCTGCCTCACTGCTATGTACTGCTAGTGCGATACTCTGAATATCCTCGATGAGCGTCTGCTGCGTGAGCGTGAGTGACGCGTCACTGATAGCTCCGCTCTCGAGGCTGCCTAGGGATAGCTTGCTTGCTTCGATCTCATCGGCGGTGAGGCGGTAGTCGCCTTGGAGTAGCACGAGGTCGTTTTGGCGCGGAGTCTTCCCCGTGTTGCTGTAGCTGCGGATGTTGCCGATGAGGGTGACCGTGTCGCCGTCGTTCTCCGTAGTGATTTGCAGAGCATTGTCGCTGGAGCTTTCAAAGTCGATGGAATCGCCCAGAAGGCGTGTCTCGCTGCCAGCGATCTTGTACTGGGCGGAGATATAGGCTCCATCGCCGAAGGTCATGCTGTCGCTCAAGTCTGTCTCGCCTGCCTTCTGACTGATGAGGATGCCTGAGACGATGGGGTTGAGCGATGTCTGTGCGACGCTGTCGTAGAGCACGTCGATGGCGATGCTGCCCGCGAAGATGCCCGAGAGCTCGCCTTTGACATCATTGTCCGCTCCTGTGCCGTCGACGTAGATGCCGATGGCGGCGTCTACAGCCTTGTCCGTACTCTTGATGCTGATCTCGGAGCTGATGTAGCCGACGGCGGGCTCAGCGGCGTTGGAGTTGAAGTCATCAACGCCGTTGAAGTATATGCCCACCCCTTGCGAGACCTCGTCGATCTCAATCTTGCCTGTGATGCCAGCGCCCTTAATCGCGGTGCCGTCACTCGTGACGCCGATGCGTGTGCCAGCGTTGAATTGGTAGCCGATGGCGGCACTGCTATCGCTGGCTCTGACATGCGTCGAGAGCGTCTCGACATCGTAGTAGGCGCCGACCTCGACGCCGTAGGCGGCGGGGCGCGTCTTCTCTGTGCTGTCTCCTTCGAAATCTATGATGGTGACGCTACCCGCCACCTCGTGTATCTCGCTGTAGGTGGTGGTGATGGACTTGTAGTCATGTAGGATGATGCCATAGGCGGCGTCTGATAGCTCTCCCTCGATGCTTGATATCTTGACATCGAGTGCCAGCGTCCAGCTAGGGGAGAGGCCCGCACCGTCGGTGAGGCGTACGACCTCCCATGAGTCGTAGTCATGGGCATCTTTTGCTGGACCGAGTTTAGCGTCCACACGACCTGTGATGCGTGATGCTCCGTCATAGTCGGCTATGGGGAGCAGGTAGCCCTTGTGGAAATCCGAATCTCCAACGAGGGAGTTATCAGTGCCTACGCTCCACACGCCGTCTTCTGAGGTGGGAGTGGGGATGAGAATGGAGTTATTGACATTGCTTCCTTGGGCATGGAGGGGCGCGATGCTCAGTCCGAGCAGGAGGGCGCCTAGGCGGGTGTAGTTGATCGGGTGATGATTCATATGATGAGGGTGTCTGTGTATTCCTAATCATATCCATGATGTAATAATTGTAAATCTATATTGATAACCGTTAATATTTTTATGTTTAACAGTTTTGTCTCTTGTGTGGCAGGCGCAAAATAAGCCGATGCTCGCTAGAAGCATCGGCTTAATAAGGAGGAGAAATTGTATTCCCGTTTGCTAGAGATCAAATCTGCGCGCTGCGCTGACGCAGCACATGGTCGCAGAGGACGAGAGCGGCCATCGCCTCGACGATGGGCACGGCGCGCGGCAGCACGCAGGCGTCGTGGC
>CAYJID010000165.1:0-5197 GCA_964370135.1 uncultured Akkermansia sp.
CGGTCGACATGTTCAACGAGCTCAATCACCTGAGCTCCAAGTACCCCCGCTGCGCCGTCCTCACAGGCTACGAGCTCGCACTCTCGCGCCTCCTCAAGAACGGCTCCGACGTCTGGCTGAACAACCCCATCGTCACCCGCGAAGCCTCCGGCACCTCGGGCATGTCCGCCGCGATGAACGGCTCGGTCTCCATCTCCACCAACGACGGCTGGGTATGCGAGTTCGCCAAGGATACGGAGAACTGCTTCATCATCCCCGAGGCAAAGGAAGGCCTCTCCCCCGAGGCACGCGATCGCTCCGATCGTGACAACTTCTACAACGTCATGGAGACAAAGGTACTGCCTCTGTACTATGACAACAACGACGGATGGATGGATGTCGTCTTCCAAGGCATGACAGACGTCGACCCCGCCTTCAACTCCGACCGCATGGCCGATGAGTACTACAGCAAGATGTATAACATCTAATTTTGAATCATAAAGGAGTATCTACTCCTCGTTCAGATTACCCCCCTTCCCATCGCTGCGCGAGACGAAGGGGGGTGATTTTTTCAACCAGAATCGCGCCGATAGCCTTCTGGACTCACTTTAAACTTGCCAGTTCACGTTCTGCATTCTATCATTGTCTGACTGAAATGAAGCCCTCCTCCATCGACTCTTTTAGAAACAAATCTGCCCTCACCCCACCCTCGACGCTGCTGCCGCGCTTCGGCGCCGCCTTGCTTTTGCTTGCCCTGATTGGCATGATGGTGAGCCTCGCGAGCTTCAAGCTCGATGAAATCAACTGGCAGACCATCAACCCCCACGCCGATGCAGCAGCTCCCAATACGGCGAATTCCAATACACTAGGTCTCGTGGGTCTCTACGTCGCAGGGATGAGCTTTCATCTCCTCGGGGCGGCGAGCTGGTGGATCACGCTGCTGCTCTTCTATATTCCTGCGCGCTTGCTGCTCATCCCACACGCCTCTCTATTCAGGCAGCTCATCTGCCTCATCGCCATCACCCTCACCTCGACCGCGACTCTCTCTATCCAGCCCTGGCTGCTGGTGCACTGGGCGCAGGCACACACCTCATCTGATGCGGGTGGGCTACTCGGGCATCTCATCGGCACCGATCTCCTCCTCCCCGTCTCGGGTATCGCCCTCGCCCTCATCCCCCTGCTCATCCTCCATGCCATCGCGTTGATTTACTATAGCGATAGTAGTATCAAGCAAGTCGTACACTTCTTCTGTCAGGACTGCCGCAACATGAGACGCCGCCTCAGCAGAAAAGATCATGGCACGCCTACGACATGGAAGGAGATCAAGCAAGAGCTAGAGCGCCAGCAAGAGCAGGAGAAACAAGGCATCATCCAGCCCACAGCCAGCAATCCCCTCCACGTCGCCAAGTCGTCAGGCGAGCAGCAGTCCGACGACAACAGCACCTCCAATCCCCCGCGCAGCAGTGCCAAGACGAGCAAGCAGCAGCTCCCCACCGCGCGCAATCGCGCCGAGGAAACCCAGCAGCCCCCCCCCACCCTCGCCCCACATCACACGCTGACACCAGAGCAGGACGAGGAAGACGCCCCCCCAGCACCACGCAACTATCAGAGACCTACCGCGAGCCCCAGCGCCCCTAGCTCCCCTAGCTCCCCTAGCTCCCCCAGCACCCCCAGCACCCCTAGTCCTCTGCCCCCCTCGGCCAGCACACCCACTCCCGCAGGCACCCCCGTGCCGAAGAACGCCCCCCTCCCCGCCGCGCGCCCTGCCCAGCCAGCCAGCCCACCCTCGCCCCCCGCGCCCAAGCTGCCCTCGCACCGCGTCATTGCCGCCCAAGACATGAGCGGCTACGACTTTCCCCCGCTGAACATCCTACACTATGAGCCCGTCTCCGCCGAGGTCGATCAGGCAGCGCAGGAGGAGATGCAGCGCATGCAGATCCTGCTTCTCGAGACGCTGAGCTCCTTTGGCTATGAGGTCGAGCCAGGTGATATCACGCGCGGTCCCAGTATCACGCGCTACGAGATCTATCCAGCGAAGGGGCTGCGTATCAACCGCATCACCGCGCTGCGCAAGGACCTCATGCTCGCGACGAGCTCCGAGTCCATCAACATCATCGCCCCCATCCCGGGGAAGAACTCAATTGGCATCGAGCTGGCCAATGAGAAGAAGTCGCCCGTCTTCCTCCGTGAGCTGCTGCAGGATGAGAGTTTTTTATCTGATCGCTACCGCATCCCCGTCGCGCTTGGCAAGGACGTCTATGGCAAGACCGTCATTGGAGACCTCGCCAGCATGCCCCATACCCTCGTGGCGGGGACGACAGGATCAGGGAAATCGGTGTGCATCAATTGCATGATCATCTCCATGCTCTACAAGTTCACCCCCGCAGATCTCAAGCTCGTGCTCATCGACCCCAAGACGGTGGAGATGCAGCCCTACCTGCGCATCCCGCACCTCGCCTGCCCCGTCGTCACGGAGCCCGCGCGCGCCATCGGGGCGCTACGCTGGGCTGTCAATGAGATGGAGCACCGCTACCGCCTCTTTAGCCGATTCGGCGTGCGCAATTACGAAGATTACAACGCCTGCTCCAAAGACGAGCTGCCCGACCAGCACAACTACTGGGACGATGTAGAGGACGACGAGGTCGATTACGAACGCATCGAGGCCATGGCCGAGGAGCTCGAGCGACAGGGTGCCTCAGGCATCCCCCTCGAAGAGGAAGACCCCGAGGAGCTCGAGCTCGACGCCCTCGAGGATGTCCCAGAGAAGCTCCCCTACATCGTCATCATCATCGACGAGCTCGCCGACCTCATGATGATCGTCAAGGAGGATCTGGAGAACTACGTCGCCCGCCTGACACAAAAGGCGCGTGCGGCTGGCATCCACCTCGTCGTCGCCACGCAGACCCCTCGTTCCAATGTCGTCACAGGTATCATCAAGGCGAATATCCCCAGCCGCATCGCCTTCAAGGTGAGCAGCCCTCTGGATAGTCGCATCATCCTCGATATGGACGGCGCGGACAATCTACTGGGACGCGGTGACTGCCTCTTCTTGCCCCCTACGGGGGTCGTCGGGCTGACGCGCGCTCAGGGTGCTTTTGTCTCCGACCGTGAGATTCAAAATGTCGTGATCCACTGCGCCACTCAGGTGCGCCAGCGATTCATCAAATCAGCCACCGCTGAGCTCAACAACTGCGCCTCAGGCGCAGCAGGTGCCAAGGGTAGCGGAGCCGCCGTCTCTCAGGAGGCCGTCGTGGATGAGCTCTACGACCGATGCGTCGAGATGATCATCCGCGAGCGCAAGGCGAGCACGTCGATGATACAGCGTCGCTTCCGCGTCGGCTACAACAGGGCGTCACTCATCATGGAGACCCTCGAGCAGAATGGAGTCGTCTCCGCTCCGCGCGGTGGCAAGAGTGAGCGCGATATCCTCATCGACGCCCCCGAGGAGGAGGAAGAGAGCGAATAATTTTTTGCCAAAGCCGTTTTACCTGAGTCCTACTAGCATCCACATGCACGAGCCTCTCCGCATCGCCCTCATCTCCATGAGCCATGCCTATGAGCTGGAAGATTTCGCCCCCTTAGAGCAGGACGCCCGCCTGCTTGTGACCCAGATTAAGGAGGCATCGGCACTCGTCGACGCCGATATCATCATGCTACCCGGTAGCACGGACGTTGCGGCAGACTACGATGAGCTTGTCAGCCATGGACTGGATAGAGAAATACACCGCCACGCCGAGGCAGGAAAAGGCATCTTCGGCATCTGTGGCGGGCTCCAGCTCATGGGGCGTGCGCTCGATGATGCCGATCACGTACGCTATCGCTTTGTAGACAAAGAGATGCTGGGCTTATTGGAGATCACAACGCGATTCCAAAAACAATTCATCCTCAGACATCTACGTCGAGCAAGATCCCCTTGGGGGCATGCGTTAAGAGGCTTTGAGAGCCATCGCGGCATCAGTGACGGCGATGCCCCTGTTTGCTTCTGGGATGAGGAAGACAAGCCGCTAGGCTACGGAGAGGGTAGAATATTAGGAACCTACCTCCACCGCTGCCTGCACAATAGCGACTTCACAGAACGCCTCCTTGCCGAGCTGAGCAGCTGATAAAAAATTACTTCTCCTCCTTGATGATGTAGATGGGGCGTCTCTTTGCCTCCAGATAGAGCTTGGACATGTACTGACCCAGAATGCCAATCGTGAGTAGCTGGCATCCACCGAGAAAGCCGATGATGCACACGAGGGAAGGGTAGCCCTTCACAGGATTGTCCCAAATAAGCGTATTGACAAACATGCAGCAGATAAAGGCAAAACTCACCACGCAGGTGACTAGCCCCAGCAGCGACGCAATCTGAAGTGGCGCTGTGGAGAAGGAGAGCACCCCTTCAATCGAGTACTTGAAGAGCCCCCAGAATGACCAAGATGTATTGCCTGCCACGCGCTGGATGTTGTGGTAGGGCAGCCACTTTGTCTTGAAGCCAACAAAGCTAAAAATGCCCTTCGAAAAGCGGTTGTACTCAGGCATGTCAATGATGGCATTAAGCATCTGGCGCGTCATTAGGCGGAAATCGCGCGCTCCATCCACGATGGGCGTCATTGAAATCTTGTTGATAAGGTAGTAGAATGTGCGTGCAAAGAGCGAGCGCAAGACAGGTTCACCCTCACGCGTCGTGCGACGCGCTGCCACGCAGTCATAACCTTCTTCTTGGATGCCTGTGAGCATGTCGGGGAGCATCTCGAGCGGATCTTGCAAATCCACGTCCATGATAGCAACGTAGTCGCCACTGCATTTCTTGAAGCCCGCGAGCATGGCGGGCTCTTTGCCAAAGTTGCGAGAAAAGGAGATATAGCGCACGCGCTCATCTTTGGCTGCGACCTCTCGTATCACCTCCACCGTCTTGTCCCTCGAGCCATCATCGACGAATATCACCTCAAAACGCGCCCGCCCAATCATCGTCTGGGAAAAGGCATCGAATGCCTCATAAAAAAGAGGCACGGTAGGCTCCTCATTGTAGCAAGGGACGACTAAAGAGATCAGTGGAGCATGCGTTGCGTTCATCACGACCATTCTAGCATAGTTTCGACTCTTAAGTCAATTCTTGAATAATCACGCGCTTGGTCAGAAACACTTTTTTCTCTACTGGCTCAATCACGCCTTGCATGTTGGGCGTGACTCAGTATAATAGACAGCGGATGAAGTGTACATTTCTCGCCTATATGCT
>CAYJID010000166.1:0-5175 GCA_964370135.1 uncultured Akkermansia sp.
TCGCGTGAGAGGGTGGTGAGACTGTCGCGGTGCTCTTTATTGCGGGGGAGTTGGTCGCCCGCAGCTTTTTTGTAGCGGGCGAGTGTCTGGATAGGGGCGGTTTTAAAGTCCTTGTTCCAACGAGAAAAGCTCGCCGCACTCGCCGCCGTCTGCTTCGCCTTGTCAATATCCTGCTGCGGGATGAAGATATTCGCCGCGCTGTCAATCTTGAGCGCAGCCGTCGTCTCATCGCCTTCGCTCACGCTGCGCTGCAGCGAGCTATTCCACAGCGAGCGGGCGCGGTCGATGAGAGAGATCTTCTTTTGCTGCCTCACTTGGATCTCGTCGCGCTTGCTGTAGATATCGGCGAGTTTCTGCCCCGCTTCGCGCGACGCAGGGGAGAGCTCAGCGAGGGCTTCTCTATAGTGGGGCGTGGCGCGCTCCCGCCACGCGTAGTCGAAGTCATCCTCAGCACTGAGGTCCTCCATCTCTGCGGCTGCGCGCGCGGAGGCGTGCTGGAGCTGATTCATGAGCTCGGTGAGCTCACCCGTGCTTTGGATCTGGTTGAGCAGCTCTTCCTCCTCGCGTTTCTTGCGATTCTCCTCACGATCGCCTTCACCCTGTGTGTAGGTGGCGACGCCCTCGCCGAGATGACGCAGACTGTTGCCACGCGCTTGGGCGATGTCGATGTGATCGAGGATGGCGCGTTTCTGCCCCGAGCGATCCACGTTTTCTGGTGCTGGGGCGAGCATGCCCCATTCTTTCATACGAATAGCCATATCCCCGAGCATGGCAGATTCCCCATGACCGCTCAAGTGTGCGACAGGGCGATGCGCAGTCTGTCGACGCGGACAGACTGCGCATCGCGAAAAAAGTGCCACGGCGTGTTAGTTTTAGCTAACATGAAAAATTTCCATAGCGATTAGAATGAGAGATCATTTTAGTCTTGAAATATACTGATTGCAGGTGTTTAATAGACGCGCACCGCTGCAACCCCTGTGCCGTGCTGAGCCGATGCTTATGAAGACACAAACCACATTTGAAATGCCAGATTCGACTGCTGCTCTGAACTATATGAGCAATGACGCCGTCGACACAGGAGACCACATGACACTGAACATGGGCCCCTCTCACCCAGCCACCCACGGGGTGCTGCGTCTCAAGCTCGTCCTTGATGGAGAGCTCATCGTGAGCTGCGACCCCGTCGTCGGTCACCTGCATCGTGGGATGGAAAAGATCGCTGAGAATTTCCACTACAACCAATTCGTCACCTACACCGACCGCATGGACTACCTCGCGCCCATGAGCAACAACATTGCTTATGCCTGCGCGGTGGAGAAACTCCTCGGTTGGGAGCTCCCCGAGCGCGGTCAAGCCATCCGCGTGATCTGCTCGGAGCTCTCGCGCCTCTCCTCCTACTTCCTCGGGATGGGTGTGTTTGCGATGGACGTAGGCGCCATGACCGTCTTCCTCTACTGCTATGAGGAGAAGGAAAAGGTACACAACTTTTACGAGAAAATCTGTGGGGCGCGCTTCACCAGCAGCTACACACGTATCGGCGGCATGACGCGCGACTTCCCCGAGGGATTTGAGAAAGACGTGCTCGCCTTCTGCGACAGCTCCCTGCACGCCATCGACGAGATGGAGGCCCTGCTGCTGCACAACAAGATTTTCATCGACCGCCTCGTCGGCGTCGGCACCATCCCTCGCGAGATGGCACTCAACCACGGCATGACCGGCCCCAACCTCCGCGCGAGCGGCGTGGCACGCGACCTGCGCAAGACGAACCCCTACCTCGGCTACGAGCAGTACGACTTTGACGTCCCCGTCGCTCAGGAAGGCGACTGCTACGCACGCTTCCAGCTGCGCCTCACCGAGATGCGCCAGTCCGTGCGCATCCTGCGACAGGCCATTGATCGCCTCCCCAGCGGTCCTATCTGCGTCCAGCTCGACAAGGGCATCCTGCCTCCGAAGGAAGCCGCCCTCATGGGCATGGAGGAGCTCATCCGCCAGTTCATGGTCTCCACGCATTCCGTGAATGCCCCTGCGGGACAGGTCTTCTTTGCCGCAGAGAACCCCAAGGGCGAGCTCGGCTTCTTCATCGACTCCCAAGGCGGCGGCGTCCCCAACCGTCTCAAGATGCGCAGCCCCTCCTTCTGCTCGCTCTCCATCCTGCCCGACCTCCTGCCAGGGCACCTCGTCAGCGACATCCCCGCCATCCTCGGCTCCTTTGACTTCGTGCAAGGGGAGTGCGACCGTTAATCACGCCACCGACCATCTCACCATTCTTATCTCATTTCATGTCCTCTGATTCTATGAATCCCATCAACGCCCTCGCCCACGAGCACAGCTCGCCTGGCGAGAAGTTCTACCCCAGCTTTGAAATCAGCCCCGAGCTGACCCAGCGCGCGCAAGAACTCGTGGCACTCTACCCCGAGGGGAAATCCAAGTCCGCCGTCCTCCCCATCCTCCACCTCGTGCAGGAGAAGTTCGGCTACATCTCTGAGCCCAGCATCAAGTGGACCGCCGAGATGACCCAGACCAGCGTCATCCACGTCACAGGTGTCGTCACCTTCTACCCCGGCCTCCACCGCCACTGCCCAGGCAAGTTCCACATCCGCATCTGCCGCACGCTCTCCTGCGCGCTCAACGGCGGTGAAGAACTCTTCGCCTACCTCTGTGAGAAAACAGGCATCAACCGCCAAGCCATCACCGATGAGAACTACGTCGGCATCAGCGACGACGGCGTCTGGAGCATCGAGGCCGTCGAATGCCTCGCCAACTGTGGATTCGGCCCCAACGTCCTCATCAACAGCAAGCTCTACTCACAGGTAGACAAGCAGAAAGTTGACGAACTCATCGCTGAATACAGCCAGTCCGTCTAAGCCATACACTCCCCCGCGTCCCCTATCACAACACACGACCCCCTCCCTACAGCATGAGTGAGATCCAGTATCATCAGGGCAAGGAACCCCATCCCAAAGAAACCCGCCGCATCTTCCGCAACATTGATCGCGTCGACTACAACCCCTCCATCGACTGCTACCTCCAAGACGGCGGCTATGAGATGCTCAAGAAAGCCATGTGCATGCAGCCCTCCGACATCATCGAAGAGGTGAAGAAGAGTGGCCTGCGCGGACGCGGCGGCGCTGGCTTCCCCACTGGCGTGAAGTGGACCTTCATCCCCAAGGGCAACACGAAGCCCGTCTACCTCGTCTGCAACTGCGATGAGTCCGAGCCTGGCACCTTCAAGGACCGCTACATCGTCCACCAAGACCCCCACCAGCTCATCGAGGGCATGATCATCTCCAGCTACGCGGTCGGAGCTCATTTTGCCGTGCTCTACATGCGCGAAGAATTCCCCGAGGCCGCCGCCATCATGACGCGCGCTATCGAGGAGGCCAAGGAGCGCAACTTCCTCGGAAAGAACATCCTCGACACCGAATACGAGCTCGAAATCGTCCTCCATCGCGGAGCGGGTGCCTACATCTGTGGGGAAGAAACCAGCCTCATCAACTCCATCGAAGGCAAGCGCCCCTACCCCCGCATCAAGCCCCCCTACTTCCCCGCCGCCATCGGTCTCTACGACTGCCCCACCATCGTGAACAACGTCGAGTCGCTCTGCCAAGTGCGCCAAGTCATGCTCATGGGTGGCGAAGCCTACGCCGCCGAAGGCGCGCAGCGCTCCCCTGGCACCCGCATCATCGGTGTCTCAGGCGACGTGAAGAAGCCCGGCTACTACGAAGTCATCTCTGGCTCCATCACCTTTGGTGAGCTGCTCAACGACCTCTGCGGCGGTCCTAAAGAAGGACGCAGCTTCAAGGCCATCATCCCCGGCGGCTCCTCCTCCAAGGTCATGCGCTGCGATGAGAAGCTCCCCCAGCGTATGCCCGATGGCACCATGGGCAGCATCAGCGTCTTTGACATCCCCCTCGACCTCGACTCCATCGCCGCCCACGGCTCGATGAGCGGCTCGGGTGGCGTCATCGTCATGGACGACAGCCGCAGCATGCCCCACATGCTCAACAACCTGAATCGATTCTACAACTGGGAATCCTGCGGACAGTGCAGCCCCTGCCGCGAGGGCAATCCTTGGATGTACAAGCTCTCCAGCCGCATCGTCAGTGGCAAGGCCGCCCCAGCGGACGTCGACATGCTCGTGAAGGTCGCCGACCAGATCTGCGGCAAGACCGTCTGCGCCTTTGGCGAAGCCTGCTCTTGGCCGACACAAGCCTTCGTTGGCAAGTTCCGCGAAGAATTCCTCGCCATGACCGATACCTTCAACGCTCTCAAGCCCCAGAACGACGAGCAAAAAGCCGCCACGCAGTACCTCGGACGCCGAGATGCCAAGTAAACCACACCATCCCCCTCTCCCTTTTCTCATCCCATGAGTACCACACAGACACCACTTCCCAAGGACGCCGCCGCCGCGGAGGGCATGGTCAATGTCCAGATCAATGGCACATGGCACCGCGTCCCTCAGGGCGCACGCATCATTGACGTCTGCGACTCCGTCGGAGCCACCGTACCCCGCTTCTGTTACCATCCCAAGCTCGCGCTTGCTGGCTCCTGCCGCATGTGCCTCGTCGAGCAGGGCATGCCCCCCCGCCCCGCACCCGGCCAAGCCCCCCAGTACAACGCCGACGGCTACCAGAGCATCCAGTGGATGCCCCGCGCCGTCATCGCCTGCGCGAACACCGTCGCGGAGAACATGGCCATCCGCACCACCGGAGCCCTCACCGAAGAGGCGCGCCGCAGCGTGCTGGAGTTCCTGCTGAGCAATCACCCCCTCGACTGCCCCATCTGCGACCAAGCAGGTGAGTGCAAGCTCCAAGAATACTCCGACGACCACGGAGCTGGCACGAGCCGCTTCCAAGAGGACAAGACCAAGAAGGGCAAGAACCTCTCCGTCGGTCCCCGCGTCAACCTCGACCAAGAACGCTGCGTGCTCTGCACCCGCTGCGTACGCTTCATGCGCGACGTCGTCGGTGAAGAAGTCCTCGGTGTCGTCGGACGCGGCACGCACAACGCCATCTCCTGCTACCCCGGCCTCGAGCTCACGAGCAACTACTCGATGAACGTCGTCGACCTCTGCCCCGTGGGCGCACTCACGAGCAAGGACTTCCGCTTCAAGATGCGCGTCTGGTTCCTCAAGAGCACCCCCACCATCGACGTGAACTGCGGCACAGGCACCAA
>CAYJID010000167.1:0-5098 GCA_964370135.1 uncultured Akkermansia sp.
TCCAACTCTAAAATCATCTCAAAATCTTACCTCGCGAGAAATTAGAAGCCCCCTAGAAATAGACGAAGGTGAGCTTGGGGAAAAATACAGCGCAACCTATCCAAACGAATAAGCGCAACTGACCAACCAAGCTCGTGTTGATCATACCCCATCAATCCCCGATGTCAAGCCATCTGCCCCTAGCGAAGCACCAATAAATGAGCCTGATGGGTCATTGGTAGAAAGAAGCAATGAATCAGCTTCTGCTCATACCCCTCATCAGGCTCGTGTCAATCATACTCCATCAAGCCCCGATGTCAAGCCATCTTTCCCTAGTGAAGCACCAATAAACGAGCCTGATGGGTCATTGGAAGAAGGTAATCACATAACCCCCATTCCCCTCATCAGGCTCAAGGCAATCATACCACATCAAGCCCCGATGTCAAGAGCACCTTCTCCACGCGCAGCGTCACCGATTCTCATGACGTCTCAAGGATTAATCGCGATAGCCTTATGGGGGGAGGGGGGCTAAATTCTCGTCATTCTAAAGATGCGAATTAAATAATGCGCGTCACGAGGCCGCTTTTAAGTGCTTTAGGCTGAATTTTGCCCGAATCGGGATGGGCAAAGATGAGGGTGCTATATCATTAATAATTCTATAACAGGTATCGAATGTGAGACGGCACGTGAATGTCTCATGCTCTGTGAACCGATACTTTTACCTCTTGCCCCTACCCTTGCTTGCTTCTTGTACAGATAATCAAGAACACACTGCTAGTTTACCCGAATTCACCGTCAGCGTCGGCTACCCCCTGCTAGGCGAGGCGCAGCACTATCGTGAGTGGATAGGTGAAGTCACAAGCATGCAGAAGGCCTCCATTCTGCCGCAAATAAGCGGATACATTACGGAGCGCAGATTCAAGAATGGTCAGATGGTCAAGGAAGGTGACATTCTCTACCAAATCGACCCTCAGCTTTACCAACAGGCCTTGAAACAAGCCCAACAAGGAGTCGCACAAAAGCAAGCTGCTCTTGATAAGGCAAAGCAGAATCTCGACTACTACGCCGCTCTCATCGGAAAGGAAGCCATCTCGCGGCAATCCTACACGGATGCGCAGCAAGCCGTCAAAGAGTCTCAGGCCGCACTGGAGGCGGCGCGTGCCGCGGCGCAGCAGGCGCAGATCAATCTCGGCTACTGCACCCTGAGATCTCCTATAGCTGGAGTGGTCGGCTTTGCCCAGTCCTATGCAGGAGCCTATGTCTCACCCAATGGGAGTGCCCTTGTCGAGGTCACGCGCCTCGACCCTATACGCATCAATTTTGCTATCACGGAGCAAGAATGGCTCAGCCAAGGTGGCGCAAAGGGGGCACTCAGCCCAGGAAAAGAAGTCGATCTACTGCTCGCAGATGGTGCATCTTACCCTCAGAAAGCAAGCATCGAGGGCGTGGATAATAAGGTCAATACCGCCACGGGGAGCCTCATGCTAGACGCACATGTGAGCAACCCTCAGGGTCTCTTGCGCCCTGGGATGTTTGCGAAAGTACGCGCGCTCACGGAGCTGCAAAAGGATGTGCTCTGGGTGCCCCAGAGTGCTATTGCCCGGCTGCAGGGGATGAGTTTTGTGCTAGCCTATCCCGAAGGGGGAAAGGTCAGTATGATCCCAGTCGAGCTGGGGATGAGTGAGGGCGAGCGCGTCGTCATTGTAGGCAAGGGGATCACAGCGAGTACACGTATCATCACCAATGGGACGCAGCAGGGCATGATGGCCGCGGCGGGGCGCTGCACTCTCCATATTGCCGGTGCAACAAACAAAAAATAAAATATATGCGACAAGATGCTCGCGTACTATGTCTGATCTACTGGCATGTATTCCTTCTTCATTCGACGTCCTATCGTAGCCATCTGTCTCTCGCTGCTTATCTTTCTCGGCGGTCTGATCACGGCTCTATCACTTCCTATCACCCAGTATCCCAATGTGGTTCCCCCGCAGATCGTCATCTCGACGAGCTTACCTGGGGCAGACTGCTCCACGATCGCTGACTCCATCGCCTCTCCTATCGAGCAGCAGATGAGTGGCGTGGAGGGCATGGACTACATGACCTCCTTTTCGACGAATTCGGGAGCCTACACCCTGAATATTTATTTTGAGATAGGCAGTGATGTCGACATGGATGAGGTGCATGCCTACCTGCGCTACGCGGAGGCGAGCGCACAGCTGCCTACTGAGGCACAAGAGATGGGCGTGGATCTGCAGGCGACAAGCGGGGTGCCCATGCTCGTCTTTGCACTGAACTCTGAGGAGGGGCTCTATCACGCCGCATGGATGGCGAACTATGCGCGCATCAATCTCATCAATCCCCTGCTACGCACCAAGGGCGTAGGAAACGTACAGATCTTTGGTGCGGGCTCTTATGCCATGCGTATCTGGCTGCGCCCCGATCGCATGGCGGCTCTGGGCATGACTGTCTCTGAGATAAAGGCTGCTATCGCTGCGCAGAATAGCATCAACCCTGTGGGCAACCTCGGGGCGAATCCCGCGCCAGCTAATCAGGCTAGCACCTACACGGTGCTCAGTCAGGGGCGCCTGACGAGTGCCGAGGAGTTCGAGAACATCATCGTGCGTGCTCAGGGCAATGAGCTCGTCTACCTCAAGGATGTCGCCCGTGTCGAGCTAGGGGCGCAGAACTACGATGTCACCGCGACAAACAACGGCTCACCCTGCGCGCTTATCGCTATCTCGCAGAGCCCCGATAGCAATGCGCTAGAGACAGTAAAAGCCGTACGGGAGACGCTCGCCGCTCATCCCCTCCCCAGCGGTATGCAGCTAGATGAGGTGCTCAACACGACCACGAGCGTGAGTCTCGGTATCAGAGAGATCATTGAGACACTCATATTGGCACTGTTGCTTGTCATGCTTGTGATTTTTATCTTCTTGCAGGGGTGGCGAGCCTCTGTCATTGCGCTGGCTGTCGTGCCTGTGAGTATTGTGGGCTCATTTCTGTTCTTTCCTCTTTTTGATATGACGATCAATACGATATGCCTCATGGGTATGGTGCTTGCCATCGGGCTTGTGGTGGATGATGCTATTGTCGTGGTCGAGGCGGTGCAGATGCGACTCGATGAGGGGATGGAGCCTATTGCTGCGACTGAGGCGGCGATGCGGGAGGTGGCGAGCCCTATTGTCACGACGGCGCTCGTGCTTGCGGCGGTGTTCTTCCCCTGTATGTTGCTCCCCGGTATCACAGGCGAGCTCTTTGCGCAGTTCTCCATCACGATGGGGGTGGCCATCGTGCTCTCCGCTTTTAATGCGCTGAGCCTGAGTCCTGCCTTGGCCGCTATGCTCTTGCGCGCCAAGACACCACCGCGCAGTGTGCTCGCGAGGGCAGGGGCGGGGTTCAATCGCCTTTTTAGCTCGTTTCGCTTGCGTTATGTACGCGTATCGGGATTTTTCATTCGTCGTGGGGTCTTGACAGGCTTGCTGCTGCTCGCGGCCATCGCGGGTATCTATCCTGTCAGTATGCAGATTCCCGCGGGATTCCTTCCTAGTGAGGATGAGGGGTATTTTTTTGGATTGTTGGAGCTGCCTTATGGAACCTCGCGTGAGGTCACGCAGAAAGCGAGCACTCAGGTATCTCAGATGGCAATGGACAATGCGGCTATCCAGGATGTCGTGGCGGTGAATGGTTTTAACCTCCTCACGGGGGTTGAGAGTCCGAATCAGGCTTTTTTCTTTGTCGATCTCAAGGAGTGGGATGAGCGTAATGCGAAGACTCAAAATGCGCAGTTGCTTTCAGAAGAGTTCTCTCAGGGGATGAATGGACTCAATACGGGAGGCCTCGGATTTGCCTTCACGCCGCCTGCCATCCCTAGTCTCGGGGTCTCGTCTGATGTTAGCATGATGCTCGAGGATAGAGCGGGGAGGGGTGAGGAGTATCTACGCGCGCAAACGGCAGCTTTCATCAAAGCCGCGCAGGCCTGCCCTGAGATCATGATGGTGCAGAATCTCATGGCGAGTAGCACACCTCAGATTTATCTGAAACTCAATGTCAAAAAAGCCCTCTCGCAGGGGGTGGATCTAGAGGAGGCCTACCTGACTCTGCAATGCTACCTAGGCAGTGTGTTTGTGAATTATTTTAATCGCTTCGGTTATCAATGGCAGGTATATATGCAAGCGGAGCAATCAGCACGTATGGATAGAGCGGGGCTGGAGCGATTCTACCTACCGGGCAAGGATGGCGTGCAGGTGCCGTTGAGCTCCATCGTGGAGGTAGAAAATCAGTCCGGTCCCGACTACCTCGTGCGTCAAAATATGTACAACGCGAGCATGCTCGATATTGTCGGCAAGCCTGGCTACACGCAGGAGCAGCTCATGGCCGCGCTGGAGCGCAGCTTTCGCGAGCATATGCCTAGTGACATGGGCTACTCGTATACAGCGATGAGCTATCAGGAGCAGAAATCGCAGCAGGGGGTGAGCCTCGCGATGATCTTTGCGCTCTCGGGCTTGGTGGCTTATCTCCTGCTGGCCTCGCTCTACGAGAGCTGGATCTTGCCTCTGGCGGTGCTCATGAGTATCCCTGTGGCTATTCTGGGGGCTCTGGTCGTGCTCTGGCTAGCGGGGCAGAGTTTGAATCTCTACACCGAGATTGGTCTCATTATGCTGATAGGTCTTGCGGCGAAGAATGCTATCCTAGTCGTCGAGTTCGCCCAGAATAGGCGTGCAGAGGGCTTGGGTATTATTCAGGCGACGATGCTCGCGGCACAGGTTCGCTTGCGCCCTATATTGATGACGAGTCTGGCGTTTATCTGCGGGTGCTTGCCGCTCGTCTTTGCCACGGGGGCTGGGGCTGGGTCTAGGCATGCCGTGGGGATATGCGTCGTGGGCGGGATGTGTGCAGCGGCCTTTATCTGTATCTTCTTTAATCCCTTTTGCTATGCACTCGTGGCACGCTGGGGGAGGAGGAAAGGCTAAAGGGGACCTTGCAAAATTAGTTTTCAGAAATTGCAGATTTCGAAAATGCGCGCCGCAGCTTCGGATTTTGCAAGATCCCCTAAAGATGGTTTTTAAGGGGGGCTTCTAAATTCTCGTCATTCTAAATAAGAAAATTCAGAAAATCGCTT
>CAYJID010000168.1:0-5094 GCA_964370135.1 uncultured Akkermansia sp.
TCTGAGCCATCAATTCGAAAGAAATCCAACTTGAAAATCATCTCAAAATCTTACCCCGCGAGAAAATAGAAGCCCCCATTAGCGTTTTTTGAGGACGGCGGAGACGATCTTTGGCTCATCGCCAGCGCGCACTCCATAGGTGATGATGTAGGTGCGGCTATGCTTGAATCGCCCCGTCGCCGCCTTCCAGCTGACTTCGAACTTCACATCCACCTTGTAGTCAGAGATACCATCAGCCCTCCTCGTTTTCCGCACATGTGTCCAGATGGTGCGCATGTGGTAGTGTTGGTAGTAGGTGCGCCAGTCGCGCAGATGCTGTCTGATCTCGCGTTTTTCCAGCGTGCCCTTGTCGAAATAGGGGGAGACGACATCGGCGTAGCAGTCCAGCTGGCCCAGCACGGAGCCCCTGTTTGTTTCCATGACGACGCGGCGCACGATCTTCCACGCCTCCGCTTCTTGATTGAGCTGCTTTATCTCGCGCAGATTCTTGATTTGGTTGCGCTCATCAAAGGTGATTTGTATGGTGACGCTCTCCTCCCCGCGTACGAGCTGGAGGCGGATATTGCGCTCGTAGGGCGCATCGGCATTGTCGATGAAGGTGTAGTTTCTGATTCGGTAGCCTCGGACATCCAGATCGTAGAACCACTCTCCCACGGCATCGAGCAGCACCTGCTCGCTATACATCATATGCTTCAGGAGGTCTTCGGGGCTGTATCTCGTGTAATCATGATCGACGAGGCGCGCAGTCGGAGTACTCGGAGCGCTGCGTGCACTGTCCCTCGTACTACGCGTCACTTGGGTGGCTGGGGGAGGTGTTGCGACTTTCGCACGGTTAGCCGTCTTGGGGTTTGTCGCCTTGGGAGAGGCGCTCGCAGAGCTGCTCGGCGCTCTAGATGTGCCTGAGCTGCTGCGCGAGGATTTGGATGATGACAAGTCATTGCTGTCTAGATCATAGAAATCCTCCTCCATCCTCTCGCGCGTGCGTCGCTCTATAGAGGCTGTGTTGTTGCTCGCGTAGCCCAGCTCACCTAGGATCAGGCTGCCCAGACCGAGGTAAAGCAAAGCGCGCGTAGGTGGAATACAAGAGAGGGTTTTCATTCAAAAAGCCTAACGAATTTTAGCACAATGTCAATAAAAAATGAAAAAATTAGACCTTTCGATAAGTTAAGATTTGTGATACGTAACCATCTCCAATAGCGTGCCTGCATCACAGAGACAGAGAAACGAATAAAACAACTTTGGAAAAATCTCACGCCATGTCGACATTTTGGGCTTGCCAGATGGAGGATGAGAGGCTATGCTAGCGCGACGCGACGTACGCATCATCACATGGACGCTCCATCCTCATCTTCTACGCCTCAAGCGGCAGCTGAATACACCACAGTAGAGTCAATCTTTGTGAGGCATCGTAATTGTTTGTTACTCAAGGCAGACTTTTCACCCCTCTTTGTCGACCACTACCTGCATCTCATGCAGCAGGGGCGACGCTACACCGATGAGCAGGATGCCATCTTCAAGGATCTGCTCGCCTACTTCACCCTGCATCTCGTCTCACGCCCCTGGGCGGAGTATCATGCGTGGACGCTCAATCTCTGCAAGCCCGTCGAGGGCACACTCTTCGTCTCTGGCTCCTCGCTCACTGAGGACGTGATCGGACGTGTCATCACCGAGGACGTGCGCATCCCTGAGAACAATACACTCTACACGCAGAATATCCTGCGCAACCGCGAGCCCCAGACCTCCATCATCGAGGTGCATGGTGCGCATCTCGCAGCATGGATAGAGGACTATTACCGTCAGAGCGAGCAGCGTCAGGCGCGCGCCTGCCGCGTGGCAGATGATAGCTATGTGCTTGTCACAGCAGAGCCTGGTGCCGACCATGACTGGCTCGATGCACTCGATGCTGACGGCATCTCCGCTCTCCTCGCGGGTGAGACAGAGGATGAGACAAAAGTTTTGGAAACGCGCCGCTTCAAGTTCCGCTGCGGCTGCACCCTCGACAAGGTTCTACCTACGCTGCGTAGCTTCAAGGGCAAGATCGAGGACTTGGTGAATGAGGATGGTCAGATTGAGATTGGCTGCCCCCGCTGTGCGGCTGAGTATGTCGTGAGTGCTGACATGCTCTCAGCCGATGAGTCATGAGTGACATGATATTGTAAAACAAGTTCAACCTCCATCTAAATCAAGGAACATGATCTATTGAAGGGCCGTGAGGCTCTTGCGTACCCTCTTCCCTCTACCTTAGTCCCTATCCCCATCCCCCCCCCTGCCAAATATGCACAACCGTGATGAAAAAACTCTGGTTCTCTTCAAGCCAGACTGCGTCCGCAAAAACCTCTCAGGTGTCGTTCTCCAGCGCTTTCTCGCTGATGGATTCCGCCTGCGCGCCATGAAAATGATCCAGCTCACCGACGAGCTCCTCAAGGAGCACTACGCTCACATTCTGGATCTCATCATCGACGATGAGCCTCTCTTTCCCAAGCTCAATGCCTTTATGCAGAGCAGCCCTGTGCTCGCTCTTGTCCTCTCAGGGCCTGGTGCCATCCAGCGCATACGCAGCATCATCGGACCGACGAACTCGCTGAAGGCTGAGCCAGGCACGATACGCGGTGACTTTGGCACCAACAGCATGCTCAATATCTGCCACGCCTCGGACTCCCCCGAGAGTGCCGCCATCGAGATCAAGCGCTTTTTCCTCGAAAGCGAGCTCTTTGACAACGTAGACTAAGCGCTTCCTCCTCTTTTTTCTTTTATTCGACAAGACCTCTTTCCCCACAGGGAGAGAGGTCTTTCTATTCAAGGGACTATTCCAGTGTTAAATAGGGTAACATATTTCATTGCAATGCACAAGGAAAAAAACCGCTTTCAAAATTCTTATGCTGAAAACATGATTTTTTCTTGCTAACGCGTCTCCGTGGGGTTATGATAACAGATGCCGATAGACACTATCGTCTATTCGCGCCAATCATGCAATAAACACAAAGAAAGAAAATCTGTGCTATGAATACATCAAATGTTGATATGAACATCACCCTGACGGGAAGACACATTGAGATCACTGACGCTATCCGCGACTTCGCCATCAAAAAGGTGCAAGGCATCCACATTGACTACCCTCGCATCATCGAGGCTCGCGTCATCGTCGATGTGCAGAAGGATAGGCAGACAGCCGAGATTGTCTTGTTTTGTGCTGATCATATCACCATTCAAGCCTCGACAACCAATGCGAATCTCTACGCCGCCATTGATGAGACCATCTCCAAGATCACGCGCCGCATGCGCAAGCACAAGACGCGTCTCATGAAGCACTACCGCCCTCACCGCCAGACATCCATCCGCAAGCTCGATGAGAAGGTCTATGCCGAGGATCTGCTTGATGATGACGTCGACTTCGACGCCCCTGAGGATCCCGCCCCCGTGCGCATCACCCGCGAAGGCTACGACCTCAAGACCATGTACAAGGAGAATGCTATCATGGAGCTCGAGATCTCTGGCAAGCCCTTCCTGCTCTACCGCAATGCACGCCGCAACGTCCTCCAGATCGTCTACCGCACGCTGCCTGGGGAGTACTCCATCATCGAGCTCGGCACGGAGCTCAAGGCTTGATCTAGCACAACATTCGTTTTAACCTCAACATGAGACCGCATCAGTCCTGATTGATGCGGTCTTGTTGTGTCTGGTGGAGGAGGCGTGATTTTTTTTTATCTAGTGGGCAGGGGGCGGATTCGCCCTGAGTATCGGAGAATTGGCAGTGAGATAGGAATCGTGATCACTGTCTAACATAAATATTACGTGATTCTTGCTTGCATTTGTAGAATGATTCTATTACTATTTGATTATCCGTTACTTGTTTTTAGCAACCGTTAACAAATCTATACATCTATGCAAAAGAATACGACACTCGTCAAGCATGGCGACACCCCCCTGACACTCCTCGGTACACAGATATCAGCTGGAGAGCAGGCACCTGATTTCATCGCCCAGTGCGCCGCCGGTGGCGACTGTCGCCTCAGCGATCTGCGCGGGCGCACCGTCATCCTCAGTGTCTTCCCCTCCATCACCACGCCCGTCTGTCAGCTGCAGGCGCGCCAGTTCAACCAGCGCGCAGCGCGCCTCGGCGAGAGCATTGTCATTGTCTCTGTGGCGCGTGACACGATCGCTGATTACAAAGAATTCTGCGCCGCCGAGGGCATCGAGCGCTTGGTGAATCTCAGCGACCTCGCCTACGAGGACTTTGGCACACGCTACGGCTTCCTACTGGAGGATCCCAGCCTGCTCGCCCGCGGCATCGTCGTCATCGACCCCGAGGGCGTCGTCACGCATGTGGAGTACGTGCACGAGCTCACCGATGAGCCTGACTACGACGCGGCATTGACGGCAGCTCAGGCGACGGCGTGTGAGGACGCCTTTGTCCAGATCCCTCTGCCCTACGCGTCTGATGCGCTCGCGCCAGTGATCTCCGCGGAGACGATCTCCTATCACTACGGCAAGCACTTGCAGACCTACGTGACGAATCTCAATGGCCTCATCAAGGGCACGGAGTACGAGGGCAAGAGCCTCGAGCAGATCGTCAAAAGCAGCAAGGGTCCCATCTTTAATAACGCGGGGCAGATCTACAACCACCGCCTCTACTTTGACAATTTCTCCCCTGTGACTGTCGCTCAAAAGGCACCCACGGGACGCCTGCTCGACGCCATCGTCGCTGTCTGGGGCAGTGTGGACTCCTTCCAAGAAGCCTTTGAGAAGGCGGGTATCGGTCAGTTCGGCTCAGGCTGGGCATGGCTCGTGTCTGATGCACAGGGAGCACTCTCCATCTGCAGTACAGGCAATGCCGACACGCCGCTCACACAGGGACTCACCCCCCTGATGACAATGGATGTTTGGGAGCACGCCTATTATCTGGACTATCAGAATCTGCGCGCCAAGAGCCTCAAGAGCTCTTGGGATATCCTTGACTGGAAGAAGGTCGAGGCGCGCTATGAAGGTATCTGAACTGAAAATCTATCAATTATTGAATATAGGGTGCTTCTAAATTCTCGTCATTCTAAAGGGGGCTTCTAAATTCTCGTCATTCTAAATAAGCAAATACAGAAA
>CAYJID010000169.1:0-5090 GCA_964370135.1 uncultured Akkermansia sp.
CTCGTGAAGATAGGGGCGGCTTCCGTGACCGCGAGGACCGCGGTGGCTTCCGTCCTCGTGAAGATAGGGGCGGCTTCCGTGACCGCGAGGACCGCGGTGGCTTCCGTCCTCGTGAAGATAGGGGCGGCTTCCGTGACCGCGAGGATCGCGGTGGCTTCCGTCCTCGTGAAGATAGGGGCGGCTTCCGTGACCGTCCTTCGTTCCGCTCGCATGATCGCCGTGATCAGGGCGCGTCGCGTCCGCAGCCTCGCCGTGCCTTTGTCGGCGGAGAGGCTCCTGAGGGCAGCGAGCAATGGCTCTCACCTTGGGTGCAGTTGAAGTATTTCACCTATAATCCCGCCGTCTTCCCCCGCATGCTTGGGGCGGTGAGCCGTGATGCCCAAGATGGCGAGCTCATCCATGTCTATGACAAGAACGGCGAGCTCTTCGGCGGTGGGTTCTGGAATGCAAAGAGCCGCACGCCGCTGCGCATGCTCACGCACAGCCGCGATGCCATCGAGGAAAAAAATCTCATCGAGGCTCTGAAAAAGGCGGTCACGTGGCGTCGCGATGAGCTCAAGCTCGACGCCCATACGAATGCCTACCGCGTCCTGCATGGCGACTCGGACGGCGTGGGTGGACTCATCGTCGACCGCTACGCTGACGTGCTCAGTCTCGATGTCACGACATTGGGCGTATGGAATAGGCTCGTCGACTGGATGCCCATCCTGCACGAGCTCTGCGGCACACGCCGTCATGTCATCCACGTCGATCCCAGCATCGCGCGCATGGAGGGCATTGATCCTGAGACCGCTCCCGAGAGTGAGGCGGTGCGCATTGTGCGCGTGGAGGAGTATGGCGTGCAGTATGAAGTGGATTTTGCCCAAGGTCACAAGACGGGCTTTTTCTGCGACCAGCGTGACAACCGTGTGAAGCTTTCCAAGCTTGTCGAAGGCAAGACCATGCTCGATCTCTGCTGCTACTCGGGTGGCTTCTCCATCCAAGCGAAGCTCCATGGCGGTGCCTCCGAGGTGACGGCAGTCGACCTCGATGAGAAGGCGATCGCGATGGCGAAGCGCAATGCGAATATCAATCATCCGCAGCACCGCATTGATTTTGTCCACGCGGACGCCTTCGTCTACGCGCGCCAGATGGTGCGCAATGGCAAGCTCTTTGATGTGGTGCTGCTCGATCCTCCCAAGTTCGTCCTCGGTCGCGATGAGGAGAAGGAGGAGGGGATCAAGAAATACTATGATCTCAATATGCTGGGCATGCAGTGCGTGCGCCCTGGTGGTCTCTTCGTCACCTGCTCCTGCTCGGGGCTACTCTCGGCTCATGAGTTTGAGAAGACGGTGATCAAGGCCGCGCAGCGTCTCGGGCGTCGTCTCCAGATCGTGGAGATGTCAGGTCCTGGTTGGGATCACCCCTATCTCTCCACCTATCCCGAGGGTCGCTATCTGAAGGTCCTCTGGGCTCGCCTGATGTCATGATCGCAACACTGGCTATCGGTCTGAGTCTCGCTCTCGTGCTGGGCATCATCGCCCAGCGCCTACGCCTCTCGCCTCTCGTCGGCTACCTGCTGGCGGGGATGATCGCGGCGGGGCATCTCTGGGGGATGCGGGTGGATAGCCATCTGGTAGCGGAGTTCTCCCATGTGGGGGTGATCTTGCTGCTATTCGGCGTGGGCTTGCAGTTCCACTTCAAGGATCTGCTCGCGGTGCGCCGTGTGGTCATCCCGGGTGCTCTCGTCTGCATCGTCACGAGTGTGTGTCTCGGGGCGAGTGCTTATTTCTTTTTGGGCGAGGGAGACCCCTACTCTTTTAGCCCTATCATGTATGGGCTCTGCATCTGCGTCTCCTCGACCGTGGTGCTCACGCGTGTGCTCGCGGACAACCATGTCCTTCAGACGCCCATAGGTCATACGGGGGTCGGCTGGCTGGTGGTGGAAGATATCGTCACCATCATGCTACTCGTGTTGCTGCCCGTCATCGTCGATATACTCGACGGTGCGGAGGGGGTCGGTGTGGCGAGTGTGGCGGCGGCTCTCGGCTGGATGGTGCTCAAGCTGGGGCTACTCGTCCTCGGCGTCGGCCTGCTCGGTCGCAAGGTCATCCCCTATATCCTCGGGCATGTCTCACGCAGCAGCTCGAGTGATCTCTTCACCCTCACCGTACTCGTGCTCGCGCTGGGCATTGCGGTGATCTCATCCTATGTGTTCAATGCCTCGATGGAGCTCGGTGCCTTCCTCTCGGGGATGGTGGTGGGGCAGAGCCGCTTTTCTGCACGTGCGGCGAGTGACGCGCTGCCTATGCGCGATGCCTTTGCGGTGCTGTTTTTTGTCTCGATTGGCATGGGCTTTAGCTGGTCGGGGCTCGTGGCGCACTGGCCGCTGGCGGTAGCGACCTTTTGCCTGAGTTTCTTTGCCAAGCCTCTGATTGCTTTTACGGTGATGCTGCTGCTGGGCAAGACGAGCCGCATGGCCGTGGGGGTGGCGGCGGCTCTCTCGCAGATAGGTGAGTTCTCCTTCATCCTTGCCTCCTTGGCGGCGGGGACGTATTTTCTGCTGCCTCCCTCGGCGGCGAATGTGATCACGGGTGTGGCGATGATCACCATCACGCTCAATTCTATCCTCTACCGCTTCACCCCACAGATGACGCAGTTCTTCGAACGGCGCAACATCGGGCTACTCAAGCAAAAGAATGCGCAGCTCCCAGAATTCCCTGATGAGGATAATCATCGCATCATCCTCGTGGGCTACGGTCCCTGTGGTCAGATCCTCGCGCGCGTGCTGCGCAGCTACGATCTGGATGTCTTTATCCTCGAGATGAATATTGATACGGTCAACAAGCTCGCCGAGGAGCACCTCCCCGCGATGCTTGGCGACGCACGGCATCGCTCCATCCTCGAGATGGCGGGCATCAGTCATGCACGCGCCATCATCATCACGGCCGCTGCCGCCCCCAGTCAGGAGATCGCCACGGCTGCGCGCGCCCTCAATCCTGAGATCAAGGTCATGGCGCATACGAGCTACCTGAGCGATGCGATGGCGCTGCGCAGTCAAGGTGCGCAGACGGTGTTCTCAGGGGAGGAGGAGGTCGCGCTGAGCATGACGAGCCATCTGCTGCGCAGCCTCGGCGCGAGCGAAGATCAGGTCACGCGCGAGCGACGACGTGCGCGACGCGAGATGGCGCAGCAGAGTGAATGATCTGCTACTAGGAGGAGGAGCGTTTCTTCTCAGCGCGTTTCAATGATTTGAGCGCGGAGCTCGCGATATCCATCCCTTGCTCCGCGGCGAGGGTGTACCAGTGGATGGCCTCTTCGAGATCGCGCCTCACGCCCTTGCCCTGTTCGTAGCAGACGCCTAGATTATACTGCGCCATGGCAACACCCTGCTCGGCGGCGCGTGTGTACCACTTGACAGCTTCGCGTTCATCTTGTTCGACTCCGTAGCCGAGCTCGTAGGCGTAGGCGAGATTGGTCTGCGCGGGCGCATAGCCTTGCTCGGCGGCGAGGGCGAACCATTTGAGCGCCTCTTCTCGATTCGCGGTGACGCCGCTGCCTTGCTCATAGCACACACCGAGATTGGTCTGGGCGCGGGCGTAGCCCTGCTCGGCGGCGCGCTTGTACCACGTCACCGCCTGCGCGTCGTCCTTGCGCACGCCAAAGCCATTCGCATAACAGTAAGCGAGATTCGTCTGGGCGCGTGCATGCCCCTGCTCAGCCGCGCGGGTGTACCACGTCACCGCTTGCTTCGCATTGAGTGGGGTGCCGATGCCATGCTGGTAGCAGTAGGCGAGATTGGTCTGCGCAGGGGCGTAGCCCTGCGCGGCGGCGCGGCTGTACCACTTGACAGCTTCGGTAGGATCCTGAGGCATGGCCTTGCCATGTTCGTAGCAGACGCCGAGACTGGTCTGGGCTGCCGCATGCCCTTGCTTGGCGGCGAGGGTGTACCACGTAAGCGCCTTGCGAACGTCGAGCTCGATACCCTCGCCGTATTCGTAGGCCTGCCCGAGGATGAATTGCGCCTCGGCATCCCCTCGTTTGGCTTGTATCTGGGTGCGGTCGAGCGCGCGGCTCTCTGTTGTGGCATGGCTCGTATGAAGAGAGAGAGCAAGCAGCATGCTGGTACAAATTTTTGTTACTAAAGGGTAATTCATCAAAATAGCACTGTTTCTTGACCGCTGACTATAAAACAAACGAGGCGTAATGTCAAACAAGAAGTACACTCGATGGGGCAATACTAGCGTATTGTATGACTATTTTGCAAAACGAAGCATACTTTACACTGGATTTTGCCTATCTGCACCTAGTGATGCAAAATAGAAAAAATCCAAATAAACGCACTGCAGGACGGATTTACAGAATAAGCATGCAGTCGCCGTAGGAGAAGAAGCGGTAGCGCTCGCGCACCGCCTCCTCATAGGCTCGCATGATGAGCTCCTTGCCCGCGAAGGCACTCACGAGCATGATGAGTGTGCTCTGGGGCAGGTGGAAATTCGTAAGCAAGGCATCTGTCACACGGAATTCATAGCCAGGGTAGATAAAAATCTGCGTCTCCCCCGAGGCCTCGCGCAGGGGGCGTCCCTGCTGAGCGGCAACGCTCTCGAGCACACGCACACTGGTCGTGCCGACGAGGATGTTGCGCTGGGCGCGCTCGATGGCTTGGGCCGTCTCTGAGCTGAGGTAGTAGGGCTCGCTGTGCATCTGGTGGTCGAGGATATTCTCCACCTTCACAGGGCGGAAGGTGCCAACTCCTACATGCAGCGTGACAAAGCTGTGGGGCAGCTGCGCCATGATCTCAGGGGTGAAGTGCAGCCCCGCCGTGGGCGCGGCAATGGCACCCTCCTCACGCGCATAGACGGTCTGGTAGCGCTCGGCATCCGCCTGCTCGCTCTCGCGATTCATATAATGAGGCAGCGCAAGCTGGGCATGAGCTGCGTCGTCCACGGGGCTATCCCAGCGTATATAGCGGTAGCCCTCCTCGTCGATATGCTCGACGGTGCCTGTGGCCTCGCCCACCTGCACCTGACGGCCGAGCTTCATCTTGCGGCCCGGTCGCACGAGGCTCTTCCAGACGAGGGCATCGGTGAAGCTGGTGCGCACCAGCTCGA
>CAYJID010000170.1:0-5081 GCA_964370135.1 uncultured Akkermansia sp.
ACTCGCACAGCCTGCTACCCCCGACAGCCTCTCGCTCTGCGCGGCGACTCTCGAAAAAAAGGCGGCTATCTTCAAAGCCCTCGGCCACCCCATCCGCCTGCGTATCGTGCAGACCCTCATGGATGGAGAGAGATGCGTCTGCGATCTCCACGAGCACTCGCAGCGAGACATGTCCACCATCTCCAGCCATCTCAAGGTGCTCAAGTCCTCACAGATCATCAAATGCCGCCAAGTGGGCAAACAGGTATTCTACAGCCTCAATATCTGCTGCCTGAGCACACTCTTCAGCTGCATCGACCGCTTTATCGAAAACTCGCAAGAAGCATAACACCCCCCCTCCCCCTTTCCCCCCAACATATCAAAAATAACCCCACCACAACTCAAACTCATGAATACCATCAAAATCTACGGACCTGGATGCAAGAAGTGCAGCGACCTCACCGACCTCACCAAGCAAATCATCGCCGAGCAGAACCTCAACTGCGAGCTCGTCAAGATCTCCGACCCCATGGACATGGCAGCCGACGGCGTCATGGCTACCCCCGCCCTCGCTATTGATGGCAAGGTAATGGTGAAGGGACACGTCCCCACGCACGAGCAGCTCAGCGAGATCCTGAAGAACAGCGGCATCCCCACGGGCGGCTGCGACTGCGGTGGAGCCTGCGAAGCCCCCGCAGCTCCAGCCGAAGAAAAGCCCGCTCCCGCCGAATCCTGCGACTGCGGCGGTGCCTGCGAAGCTCCCGCAGCAGAAAAAGCCCCCGAAGAAAAACCCGCCGCCGCCTCTGGCTGCGGCTGTGGTAGCGGTGGTGGCTGCTGCTCCTCGGAAAAGGGCGGCAACATGGGCAAGCAGCTCGTCGTCTGGGTCATCCTCATCCTCGTCGGCTTTGCCATCTACAAGGCCATGGACAACAAGAAAGCCGCCGCCGCTGATGCCGCCGCAGCAGCGGCCCCCGCCATCGAATCTGGCGTCGAAGCCATCTACTACCACAACGTCCAACGCTGCGTGACCTGCAACAAGATGGAAAAGTGGATCAAGGAAGCCGTCGAAGCCAACTTCGCCACCGAGCTCCAGTCCGGCAAGCTCGCGATGAAGTCCCTGCGCATCTCCCCCGATGACAAGTACAAGCTCCAGTACGCGAGCCTCATTGTGAAGAACATCGAGAGCGGCGCCGAAAAGAGCTTCGTCAATGCAGAAAAGATCTGGCAGCACAAGGGCGATGAAGCCGCATTCAAGGCCTACGTCGTCGACGAGATCAAGAAGGCACTCGCCCAATCCTAATCTCTAACCAAAAAAAACTCCCCATGACTTGGTTCCTCTTAGTCATGCTAGGGCTCGGCATCACCAGCGCGGTGATGCCCTGCCCCCTGGCAACCAACATCGCAGCCGTCAGCTTTCTGATGCGCCAGGTCGCCTCGGCACGCGGCTCTGTCCTCGCCGCGCTCCTCTACACGCTCGGCCGCGTGCTCGCCTACATCCTCATTGGCATCATCATCGGCTTTAGCCTGAGCTTCAGCGGTGCGTTCAACTACTTCTTGCAAAATGAGCTCCCCGTCTACATGGGACCTCTGCTCTGCATCGCGGGCCTCATCCTCATGGACTTTATCCCCTTCCCCGCTATTGGGAAGAAGAGTGACGCCTTCCAAAGGGAATCCTCGGGTCTGCTCTCCACCTGCGTGAGCGCTCTGGGCATGGGCTTCCTCTTCGCCCTCGCGCTGTGCCCCTCCTCGGCCGCCATCCTCTTCTTCAACGTCATCCCCACGGCAGCACAGCACGACATGATGGGACTCGTCTCAGGGCTCACGCTCTTTGGCATCGGCACGGCCCTGCCCGTCGTCGTCATCGCCCTGCTACTCATCTTCAGCGTCCGTCATGCAAAGGCACTGATGAAGCGCATCATGATCGCCCAGCCCTACATCAAGATGGGCACCGGCATCATCCTGCTGCTCATCGGTATCTACTATATCTGCATCAACATCCTCTTCGTCTCCTAAGCCCCCTACCCCCTCCCCCATATGGAAGCTAAAAAAGAACTCAAATTCCTCCTCTGGCTCATCGTCATCTTCAGTGCGGTCTTCTTCATGCCCATTGACAATGCCGCCTTCCAGACCGCCGTCGCCGCCACGCTCGATCTAGCGAAGTGGTACGCGCAGGAGCACGTCGTGCTCTGCCTGCTGCCCGCCTTCTTCATTGCTGGCGTCATCTCCATCTTCGTCAGTCAAGGCGCTGTCATCAAGTACTTTGGCGCGAATGCGAAAAAGTGGGTCTCCTACACCGTCGCCGCCGTCTCAGGTGGCATCCTCGCTGTCTGCTCCTGCACCATCCTGCCGCTCTTCACCAGCATCTACAAGCGCGGTGCGGGTCTCGGTCCAGCGGTTGCCTTCCTCTACTCGGGTCCTGCCATCAGCATCCTCTCCATCATCCTCACCGCACGCATCCTCGGTCCTGAGCTCGGCATCGCGCGCACCGTAGGAGCTGTCGTCTTCTCCATCGTCATCGGCCTCACCATGGCGTTCATCTTCCGCAAGGAAGAGCAGGCGAAGAAGGAAGATCAGATGAACATCGAAGCCCCCCCCGAGGAGCGCCCCATGTGGCAGACCTCCTTCCACTTCTTCACCCTCGTCTTCATCCTCGTCTTTGCGAACTGGGGCGCACCTGCCCCCGGCAGCGAGCCTGGCATCTGGCACAGCATCTTTGAGAACAAGTGGCTCATCACAGGCGGCTTCTCCCTGCTGCTCTGCTTCTCACTGATCAATATCCTCAAGATCAAACCCATCTGGGTCATCCTCGGCGCAGCTGCCACCGCAGGCTCCGCTTGGCTCGCCGGCATCTATGTGCCTGAGCCCAAGCTCGCCCCCCTCGTCCCCATGCTCGTCGGTATCGCCTCACTCTCGCTGATGACTCTGATGGACAAGAAGAACGAAGAGAACCGCGAATGGACGCTCTCCAGCTGGGGCTTTGCCAAGCAGATCATGCCGCTTCTCGCCATCGGCGTCGTCACAGCGGGCTTCCTGCTGGGCTCCACGCATGACAACACCGCGATTGCCGGCATCATCCCCAATAGCTGGGTCGAGTGGGCCGTGGGTGGCAACTCCCTGCTTTCGAACTTCTTCGCCAGCTTCGCCGGTGCGTTCATGTACTTCGCCACCCTCACGGAGGTGCCCATCATTCAGGGTCTGCTCTCCTCAGGAATGGGGAAAGGTCCCGCCCTCGCGCTCATGCTCGCGGGACCCTCGCTCTCCCTTCCTAATATGCTCGTCATCAATGGCGTCATGGGAGTGAAGAAGACTGCCGTCTACGTGGTGCTCGTCATCGTGATGGCCACGATCGCAGGCTTTATCTTCGGCACATTCTTCGGCTGATTTCAGATCATTCTACAGATCACATACCCAAGGGTGCTCTCTTCAGAGAGCACTCTTTTATTTTACAAATACGAATAATATCAAATTTAGGCATTTTATTAATATATTTATATTTAAATATTACAAAAACAAAACAAAAAGTATTTAAATTTCACCCAATCCTCCATTGAAAGAAGCGAAAAAACTCTCTGCTATATTTGAATAGATTAGAATAATACCAGACATACAAAGAGCTCAGCAATAAATAATATTTAGCCCATAAATGCAATACATAAACATAATATATTATGTTTTCTAATGTAAAAATCTTGACTTGTAAGGAGTAGCCATTATAATACACTCACACACCTAACAATTAGACACACCCTTATGAAAACATCAACATTATTGAGAAAAATAACACCCGCACTCTGCGTAACACTCGCAACCGGAAGCATTTTTGATGCTCAGGTTTACGCGACCACCGAGGAGCAAGGCTCTACGGGATCGTCTGGTGAGGGTACACTCCTGCACACCGTCCCCGTTATCGTAGACAAAACGACAGGAGCTCTCACAGGCAGCATCGGTAGCATCACCGCCACACAAGATTCCGCCTTTGAAGTCGGTAGCAAAGACAAGCTCGTCGACCACTACCTCATCGGAGCTTCGCTCGAAGGCGCATCAGATGACAACCCCGATGCCCCCGTCCCCGTACTCGGTGAGGGCGACACCATCACCATCACGAACGATGTGGTGGGCTCAGGCGTACTTGGTATGAGTATCAGTGCCTCGTCAGTCGGGCTAGTCGATGGCACCATCGACGTCACAGGCACGAAACAAGCCACGGGCCTGCGACTCTCGGGCACTAATTACGCTGAGTCAGGAGTGCACTCGTCGCTGGGCAATATCTCCGCTGACATCCACGCCAAGGCCACGGGCAGCGTCGGCACAGCCTCTGCCATCAGCTTGGAATACGGCAGCATCGGCTCCATCACCGATTCTCATATCACAGCCACCTCCGAGGGAGCCGCTGTAGGGATCTATGCCGCGGGCGGCACGACGCTCGGAGAGCCCAATACACTCATGGGCTACATGAACAATGTCAAGATGGAGATCACAACCACCGGTGACACGGCCTCGGCCTCAGGTATGTTCCTCGGTGAAGGAACCAGCCTCGCCTTCAACCCCGCGACAACCAACGATGGCTACGTGGTCAAGAATGCGGAGCTCGTCGTGACAGGCAAATCGGGGCAGCTGAGCTTTGCTACCGCCCACCTGACCGATACCACCATCACCAATGGCGGGATTGGCAAGATCTCAGGCTCATTCACGATGAACTCCCAGAGCAGCGAAAGCTCTTCCTACCTCGACGTGAGCGTAGGCTACATCCTCGGCTCCGAGCTGGGATCCACCGACGTATCTCTCGGCTTCAAAAACACCAACGCCACAGACGGTAAAGCTAGCTCCAAGGGCTTTGATATCGACTGGAGCAACACCAGCATGTACATCAACCGCGACGCAGGTCTCGCCGTAGGCTCTGTTATCGTAGGCACGGAGCAGGTCAATGACATGGATTTGCAAAGCACCATCCTTGGCAAAAACAACATCATCCATACCACGACAGGTACAGGCACGACCGTCGCCGTCTGGCTCAATGGTATCGATCTCCATGACGGTCAGCTCCTAGGATCCGTCAAGGCGACAGCCGGCACAGGCATCGCGGTAGGCTTGGGCTCAGGTGG
>CAYJID010000171.1:0-5074 GCA_964370135.1 uncultured Akkermansia sp.
GCCGCAAATTCTCATCCAAACTGCCAGCAAAATCCGAAGCTGCTAATTTTGCAAGGTCCCCTAAATAATTTGCTTCATAAACCAAGTACGGCATACAAGCAAATCTAGGTTGACTTGTGACGAATTTGGAATTAGAATAGGACAATCGCAAATGACATGCTGTCGTTGCGATGCTATACAAGTTTCCAATTTCACACGAGCTTATGTCACTGCTTGAACGATTAAAAAAAATACTCCACTGCAGCACGGCTCGCGCAGAGCCCACGCTGGAGGTACTCATGATAGATGCTGAAGGGGGAGACGCTGAGGCTCAGCGTCTTCTCGGCTACCGCTACCAGCGTGGTGAGGGGGTGCATCAGAGTGCCGAGAAGGCGGCTGGCTGGTGGTATCAGTCGGCGAAGCTGGGAGATGCCGCCTCGCAGCAGCTGCTGGGCTATTGCTATATGAAGGGGCTGGGCGTGGAGGAGAATGCCTCACGTGCCGTGTATTGGTGGAAGAAGTCCTCCGCCCAAGACTACGCGCAGGCCTACCGCTTTTTGGCCTTCTGTTACCTGACGGGAGAGGGCTGTGCGGCTGATGAGAGCAAGGCTCTCTTTTGCTTCCACCGCGGCGCAGAGCTCGGGGATGCCGTGGCCCAGTTCGAATACGCCCTCTGTCTGCAAGACTCCGCTGAGGCCAAAGAGAAGCAGGAGGAGATCTTCTCCTGGTGTCTCAAGGCGGCCGAGCAGGGGCATGCCGACGCCCAGCACGAGGTAGCGACGCGCTACCGCTACGGCGAGGGGGTCGAATCCAATGACAAAAAAGCCATCACTTGGTGGAAAAAATCAGCCAAACAGGGCATCGTCCCCGCCCAGCTCAGCCTCGCTCTAGCCTATTCGAAGGGCGAGGGCGTGATCGCTGATAGGCGTCAGGCGATGCACTGGTGGGAGATCGCCGCCGAGCAGGGCAATGCGCTCGCGCAGCTCCAGCTCGGATTGCACCACATGGGCACGGCCTTGGAGCCGCCCCGCTTTGACCTCGCCCTCTATTGGTGGAAGAAAGCCGCCGAGCAGGGCGAGCTCGAGGCACAATACCTCTTGGGAAAACTCTACCTTGAATCCAACAAAAAATACCGCGACCTATCCGAGGCTATTTATTGGCTCAAAACCGCCGCCACAGGCGGAGTCGCCGATGCCTGCTACACCCTCTCACGCTGCTATGCCGCGGGCTATGGTGTCGCCCAAAATGATAGCAAAACGGTCTACCTACTCGCTCAAGCTGCAGAGCTCAATCACGCCCAAGCCCAGTGGGCTCTCGCAGAAGCCTATGAGTACGGACGCGGTGTCATCGCCGATGCGCAGCTCGCGCGTCAATGGTACAGCCGCGCGGGTACGAATGGCGTGGTCTCAAAGCCAGAGGAAATAACTATATAACAATCCCTAAAGATGAAACGTCCCCCCAACTACGTCAGCGCCTGCGCAGCCATCCTCATGATGGCTCTCACAACAGGCTGCCAAGATAAAAACATCTACGCTCAAACGAGCAACTTCGATGACTTCTTCAAGATAGAGAAGGCAGGCGATCGCGAGAATGATAACATCCGAGAGCAGTTAAAGCTCTTTGCCTCATCGGGGCATCGTATCAAGGTGAGCATCGCTGCCGCCCTCGTCGATGTCGAGAATAGCAGCTCCTATCTGGAGCGCAGCCCCGAGCTCGACGCCTTGCTGGCGCGCTGGCTCGAGGTGGAGCACTGGCGCTATTCGCGCATCCGCAATGGTGATACGGTCTGTATCGAGCCTTCCTATGTGTACCACTTCGAGGTCTTTGACAAGAATGGTAAATCACTCGGTGACATCCCCACGTGGTGGTTTTATCCCGTCAAAGGGGCGAATCGCAGCGTCCAGACCGACTTGCAGCAGCTGCCAGCATTCCCCCGGCCTCAGCATCGCTATGTAAAGCAAGCGCAGCAGGGGGACGCGCGAGCACAGCTCCAGCTGGGCAACGACTACATGGATGACGATTTGCATGGCAGCGTCCCCAAGGATGTGAGCAAGGCTATCTCTTGGTGGCGCAAGGCCGCCGCTCAGGGAGAAGCTGAGGCCTACACCAAGCTCGGGCTACTTTACAAGGCGGGCAATCCGAGGCTCGCCGTGAGCTACCTGAGCCGAGGCGCAAAGCTCAAGAGCCCTCAGGCTCAGCTAGAGCTCGCGCGCTGCTATCGCGAGGGGGTAGGTGTCGCGCCCAACAGCGATGAGACGATCGCATGGTACACGCTCGCGCATCGCAATGGCTCGGCAAAAGCCGCGATGGAGCTCGGAGAGTTCTACCGCAATGGTGAATTGGGCATGCAGCCCAACAAGGGGCACGCCCTGCACTGGTTTAGAACGGCTGCTGCCCTCGGAGTTCCTGAGTCGCTCGACGCGATAGAAATGCTGAGGAAACCATGATACCTATCAGTGAAACGTCTATTTATGCAGGCATAATATTTAGTATGCGCATTCAGAATCAATATAGTATTAGACTTCTTGGTGCTGTTTTTATTTGACTTTTCATATAATCTTTGCAATACTCCTTCTTTGAAAGGATGATGGGTTTCCTCCTACAGATGACTACTCTGGCGTCTGGCGAGGAGATCCACTGAGGATTGCAATATGCCCAAGAGTAAAACATATTTAGATCGTACTATCAATGGTCTGAAGCAGGCCGCCGAAGCAGGCGTACGTGAGGCTCAACTTGAGCTTGGTAGCTGGTATTATCGTGGAGATGGTGTCTGCATTGAGCAGAGCAACGAGAAGTCGCTTTATTGGTTCGAGCAGGCCGCAAAGCTGGGAGCTGTAGAGGCTCAATTTCTGATGGGGGGATTTTATGAATTAGGAATCCCTCCACTCACCCAGAATGCGATCAAGGCGGTGTACTGGTACACCAAAGCTGCACAGCAGCTCTATCCCGCAGCACTCAGTGCTCTGGCGATGTGCTACATGCACGGATTTGGCAAGCGAAAGAGCGCCGCTGAGGCGGTGCAATATCTGATGCTTGCCTCACAGGGGGGAGATGCGGATGCTCAATATGAGCTCGCCTCCTGTTTTGACAAGGGAGTAGGTCTCGCAAAGAATCAGCGCAAGGCTCTACATTGGTACACGACTGCCGCTGAGCAGGGAGATGCGCGCGCGATGTATGAGCTAGGCCGCTACTACCTCAACAAAAAGAGAAAGGTGAAGGACAAGGCTCGCTACTGGCTGGAGAATGCCATGATCAGGGGACATGCACAGGCCGCTGAGATGCTCCACCAGCTCGACAACCACGAGCGTCACTGAGCGCGACGCGATCTTTACGCGTAGAAAAATTTTGGCAAGAAGAAAGAGATTTTGCTTGCCAAACACTCAAGAAAAGTTTATAAACTCCCACCAAGAAATCGCAGAGATGCGGTTCACACAACTTCTTTTATACACAAATATACAGACATGTCCAAGCATTCTACACTCAAAGCTACAGGTACCGTAGGCGGTAAGCGTTCCGTTCTCAAGCGTTTCGAACGCGTAAAAGTCCTCAAGGACCGCGGTCAATGGAAGCAGGGTCAAAGCCCTATTGGTCTTCCTAAGACTAAGTTCGAAGCCTAATCCGCACTACGCGTCTTTCCCTGTAACAGGGGAAATATTTACAAAGCAGTTTTAGAGTCTCTCGGTCAAAACGCCGAGAGACTTTTGCTCTCTTCATCATAATTTTTAACTCAGCGACGGGATATTTTTCCCTTCCTGCTGCCCCCACCATGCTTGACTAGCTGTGTACGAAAGTCACACAAAAGCGACTAGCAATATAATAGAACGATTCCCCGATATGTCAGAAGAAAACTCCTATCCCGCACCTCCCGAAGGTAGCATCCGCCTCAACAAGTTTTTGGCTTCCTGCGGCTATGAATCCCGCCGCGCCGCCGACCGCCTCATCGCCGAGCACCGCGTTGAGATCAATGGTCAAATTGTCGATACCCCTGGTATCCGTGTTCTCCCCTCCGATTTTGTAAAAGTAGACGGACGTCAGGCCACCCCCAAGCCTGAGGTCATCCTCCTGCTCAACAAGCCCCGTGGTGTCGTCGCAAGCCGTGAGGCACAGGGTGCTCCCGCCACCGTCTATGATCTGCTGCTGCCCAAGTACCGCCACGTCTCCTACGTCGGTCGTCTCGATGCAGACAGCGAAGGTCTGCTCATCTTTACCAACAACGGACAGCTCAGTCAGAATCTCACCCACCCCAGCGGCGGCATCGAGAAGGAATACTGGGTGACGCTCGATCAGAGCTTTGACAACAGTGTGCTCATCCAGATGCTCAAGGGGCTGCGCCTCCCCGAGGGACAGGCAAAGGCGAAGTACGTCTCACGCCTCTCCGCGCGTCGCGCTGTCATCGTACTGGAGCAAGGGCTCAAGCGCCAGGTGCGCCAGATGTTCTCCTGCCTCGGTCTGCGTGTGAAGAAGCTCGTCCGCGTCCGTATCGGCTCGCTCTGGGGTGGTGACCTCGAGCCTGGTGCATCCCGCCTCCTCACCCCCGAAGAGGTAGCACTCGCCTGTGTCAATCCCAAGCGCCGCGCGAAGCTCATCGGTGTCAAGCAGGCCTTCAAGCCCCGCCCAACACCAGCTCCTGAAGCAGAGACTGACACGACAGAGGAGAAAGAAGATGATTACATCTTCAACATCGAAGATTTTGAAACAGAGGATGAAGCCGAATTCGGCGTCGCCACCCGCTTTGAAGAAGGCGAGGCCTATGAGCCCGAGCGTGGCGGTTCTCGTCCCTTCGGACGCGCCCCTGGCGGTGATCGCGGTGGCGATCGTGGTGGCTTCCGCCCCCGTGGCGAAGGCGGCTTCCGTCCTCGTGGTGAAGGTGGCTTCCGCCCCCGTGGTGAAGGTGGCTTCCGCCCTCGTGGCGAAGGTGGCTTCCGCCCCCGTGGCGAAGGTGGCTTCCGTCCCCGTGGTGATGGTGAATTCCGTCCTCGCGGTGAAGGTGGTTTCCGCCCCCGTGGTGATGGTGAATTCCGTCCTCGCGGCGAAGGTGGCTTCCGTCCCCGTGGCGAAGGCGGTTTCAAGCCTCGTGGCGAAGGTGGCTTCCGTC
>CAYJID010000172.1:0-5073 GCA_964370135.1 uncultured Akkermansia sp.
GCTAGCCTCAAGCATCCATCCAAAGCATGGGGCTGCTAATTTCGCAAGGTCCCCTACAGCGACGAAGATCACCTCTGCCTTGTCATAATATTCCAATGCCATATTGCTTTGATCTTGTATATAGCAAACCTGCCCCTGATTCAGCAGCACATACGCCAGCCCAAGATTTGACTGTACTAGGACATAAAGATGCTCTGCTTGCTTATAGAGTTTTACTGCCTTATCGTATTGCTCCCGCATACGCGCTACATCCCCCATGCTTGATAGGGTCCATGCTAGACCGAGATTTGACTCCACTTGAATATAGAGGAGCTCCGCACGCTCAAAGAGCGCGACTGCTTTATCGTACTGATTACACATACGTGCCACATCCCCCATGCTCCACAAGGTCTGCGCCAGCCCTCGATTATCCTCTACTTGAGCATAAAGGAGCTCCGCTCGTTCGTAAAGCGTGACTGCCTTATCATACTGATTACACATACGCGCCATATCACCCATACTAGACAGGGTCTGCGCCAGCCCGAGATGATCCTCTACTTGAACATAAAGATGTTCTGCGCGTTGGTAAAGCGAGTTAGCCTTACTGTATTGATGGCGCATACGCGCTACATCCCCCATGCTCTTCAAACTCTGCGCTAGCCCAAGATGATCTTTCACTTTAATATAAAGACGCTCCGCGAGCCGTATAAATGCAATTGCCTCGTCGTATCGATCGCGAAAGCGTTCAGCATCCCCCATGCGCCACAGGCAATAAGCATAGCATCGGTCATCAACTGAAGAATAAAACTCCCCTGCTTCTTGGAACAGGCATATTGCCTCATCGTACTGATTTCTAAAGTAGCAGCAAATCCCCAGCCCAATACGGGCCGCAGCTCGCAAACGCCCCATCTCTGAAGAAACAGCGAACAACGCATCCAAGTACTCCTTAGACGCAACTAAATCACTAGAATAATATCGCCTTAGCTCCTCACATAAGCGCACAATGTCCTCGACATTACACACCTGTAATAGCTTCATCATCACCTGCAAGACTTCAGAAAGATGCCGTACCAGTTCGACATTGAATGCCCCAGTCGCCAGTGAGTCGATACGCTCGACCCACCATTCCGCGCGCGACTGATTGAACGGCTCTCCCTCTCCCGCCAGCTCCATCTTGTGAAACTCCTGCTTGATGGGCATGAGCATCGTCACCTGATCATCCTGCACAGACACAAGGTTCAAACGTGTCAAACGCGCCAGAGCAGCATTCCACTGCTGCGCCTCGTCTCCCTTATCAAAGATCCACGATACAGGCATGGGCTGAGTGCTCCATGCGAGTACCCCCCAGAGAGTCCTCGCCCGCTCATTCTCCTGAAGCAGAGTCCACGCACGACAGCAGCTCGTCGTCACCGTAGTCTCTTTGCCAGCGTTATTCTTGAAATCTTGCAACAAAAAGCCCCAGGTCATATTTTCCTCACATAAGCCCGCCACCAGCATAATAGACATGGGATGCCCCTCCATCAGGGAAAGCAACTGCTCAAAGTCGTCGCCCTCGCACACGAGATCCCCCTCTACATGGTATTCAAACAGCGCGCGCGCCTCTGCATCACTCAAGGGATACACCGCAATCTGATCACGCTGAGCTCGGAAGCGAGCTCTACTCGGTGACAACTCATGGCACTGCATATCGGAATAACGCGACGCCATGATGAGCTCTACACCCTGCCCATGTAAATCATAGAAAAACTCAATCATCTCAGGTGAAAATGCCCCCTTGCACGCAGCATCATTGAGCATCTCAAAATTGTCAATCAACAGCCCCAGACTCCCCACCTCTGCGCAGAGACGCAACGCCTGCGTGCGCAGCGCCTCGCCTGACTTCTGCACGGCTTCCTTGTCCGCCTTGGGATTGCAGGCAAGAATGCAGCTCAGATACAAAGCCTCCAAAGAAGAAAGCTCCTGACAATCCACCGTGAGATACACCCGCGCGGAGTTCTCCGCCTGCCGACGCGCCATCACTTGGTGGCATAACTGTGATTTTCCAATACCAGGACCTCCTGACACCCACGCGATGCGCCCACTCTCCAAGGTCTGGTAGAGCGCCCTCTTCTCCTGCTCGCGCCCCTTGTAAGCCTCGTCGGGGAGGAAGTCGATCTTTTTATACTCGTTGGGCTTTGCTATAGGTGCCACGACCTCCCCATGCAGGAGGTCAAGAAAGCCATCGACAAAGCCATGCTCCCCGTAGGGGTACCAGATGGGCGTGACATTGAGTGCTGCGAGAGATTTTTGTTGCTTTAGATAGTCCGTATGCCCCTGCCCCTCGCGAATGAGAGGCATGTAGGGATCATTCTTATTCACCGTACTCTCAGGCAGAGAAAGAAGTGCATAGAATCTGCAACCCTGCTTAGCATATCGCCTCACAATGCTCAGTGTCCTGTCTCGCTCTAAACTAGATCCGATAAAAATGACAGGTGTTGATGCCAGTATAGCTGAGAGTACCTGTTGGACGGTAGAGTCATTTTTCTGGGATGGATAATAAATATTGTAGGATCGTTGTGATAAAATTAACCTTTTAGAGTCTTCGATATCTCCATGTAATTTTATTATACTGTGCTTATTTTGCTGAATGAGAGAGGCTAGTTCTTTCTTCCGCTGCAGATCCTGTGGGAGAACCACTTTGAGAGGGGGCATGCCCTTGACAGAAAGATTCTCTATAGTTTTGTCATAGTTCGTCGTGATATGGTAGGAGCGAAAGATCTCTCGCGCACGGCTGCGCGAGGAGGAGAGTTCTCTTCGTGGCTGGGAGAAAATGCGTATGAGTTCTCTGTGAAGGGTCTCTTCTCCGATTTCTTTAAGTAGGTATTCAGCTTTGTCTTCTTCGGTTGCTTCTTTCGTATTACTTTGCTTAGTTGCAAGAGAGAGATTGATATCCCATTCCTCTGCAATTTCTTCTAGGAGAGCAGACCAAGTGGGGAATAGTCCCGCGACAAAACCCGCGCCCCAGAAGGGAATGAGATTGTTCCCCTTCAAATCCTGAAGGAGGGATTGATAGGCATTGGCATTGCGTTGGGCAAATCTTTCTAATCCTGTGATGCTTCCAGAGAGGAATTGCTTGACTTTTGATGACAGCTTGTTATTCATAGCGTAACTATAGCGTATCACTGATGTGTTTACAATAGGAAAAATGCTTGGGGTGCTTGGGGGCGGCGGTGGGGACGCTTTGCGTTTGCGACGGTGGGAGCTTGCCGCGCTTCGCGCGGGGGATTGACGGGGGCGTCAGTTGGCGGCGTTGCCTCCATGCTGGGTTTGCCACGCGGGCGCGTGCTGCTGTACTCGGAACTGACGCCCGCTGGATCTGCGATCCAGCACTGCTTGTGGGACTCTGTCCCACACCCTGCAAGGGCTCCGCCCCTTGACCCCGCTGGGCTCTGCCCAGACCCGCCGGCGAACGATCGCCGGAGATCGCTTAAGGTCTAGACCTTAAGAATCCATCGACTGGTCGCGGCTGGGTGGGTATACTCCTCATTGACAGCCAATGCTAATGATGTTACAATACTCTAGGCATGATAAATCAATCCCTTTTAACACGTTGCAGCAACGCGCATGGCGTTTCTGGTTTCGAATCCGAGGTGCGCGAGATTGTCCGCACCGAGCTCGCCCCCCACTGCTCCCTCCACTCCTTCCCCAGTGGCAATCTCATCGCTGAGCTCCCCGCCAGCAGCTGCGAATCCTCCGACTCCCCCCGCGTGATGCTCGCCGCCCACATGGACGAGGTGGGCTTCATGGTGCAGTCCGTCACGCCCGATGGCTATCTCCTCGTCGTCCCCCTCGGCGGCTGGTGGAATCACACACTGCCCAGCCAGCGCATGACGGTCATCGCCGAAGATGGCTCCAAGCATCCCGCCATCGTGGGCTCCAAGTCCCCCCACCTCATCCCCGCCGCCCAGCGCACCCAAGTACTGCCCAACGAGGCGCTCTGCATTGATCTCGGCGCGAGCTCCGCCTCCGAGGTCGAGCAGCTGGGCATCTATCCCGGATGCCCTGTCTGCCCCGAGGCGTCCGTGACCCCACTCTCTATCCCCCACCGCTGGATGGGCAAGGCCTTTGACAATCGCGTGGGCGTCTACACGATGATTGAAGTGATGCGCTCTCTCGCCGAGGAGTCATCCAACAAAAAACTCCCCTGCCAGCTCTCCGCCGCCGCCACCGTCCAAGAGGAGCTCGGCACACGCGGCGCAAAGGCCCTCGCCCGCGAGTGCATCCCCGATGTGATGATCGTCCTCGAGGGTCCCCCCGCCGATGATACGATGGGCATGCCCGCCTCAGGTCGCATGGGGCAGCTCGGTCACGGCGTGCAGGTACGTCTCTACGACCCCACCCACCTCACCCACCCCGCCCTCGCGCGTCTCGTGCGCCAGATCGCCACCGAGCAAGACATCCCCGTCCAGTGGGCGGTGCGCTCCACAGGTGGCACAGACGCCGCCGCCTCCTACTCGAACTGGCAGGGCATCCCCACGATCGTGCTAGGCGTGCCCGTGCGCTACATCCACTCCCATCAAGGCATCCTCGATGAGCGCGATGTGCTCGCCATGCAGCGTCTCAGCTGCGCGCTGATCCGCGCACTGGACTCTCAGGCTCTCGCCGCGATGTGCTAAGCCTCGCTCCTCTCCATCCCCGCTCTCTCCTCCATGAAGGTTCAATACAACTCACAGGGCGCGGCCTCGCGCCCCTCTACCGCGCCCCCCGCCCACCCTGCGGGGCTCAAGGCCATCCCCAGCAGCTCGACCTACCCCGCCGCCACCTCAGCGTTCGCGCCTGCGCCTGCTGCAGCGAGGATCACTCCAGCAGCAGGCGCATCGCCCGCCTCGGGGATGGCTTCTACATCGGGCTTTGCCCCTGCTACCCCGAGGATCCCCGCTGGTGTGGGCGTGACATCGAGTATCACCACTCCCTCACCCACGAGCACCTCGTCTCTGCCCTCCGCGTCGAGCCTGCCCGCGCTCGGGCAGACGGCCAATGCTGGCTACCCTGGGCAATCTATCCCTCCCCCTGCCGCCACGCCGCGCAGTGCCATCCCGACCCCGACCGCTGCCT
>CAYJID010000173.1:0-5073 GCA_964370135.1 uncultured Akkermansia sp.
ATGAACTCGAAACTCCCCCACATGCTCATCGGGATGCTCGCTGCCATCTTCCTCGGCTACGTGAGCTTCCCCCTCCTGAAATTTGGCCAAGCACCCGAGATCATCGCCGACGCGCCCAGCATGCCCCCCACCGATACAGGGTCAGACGCGCTTGACAGCTACACCGCCCCCGAGGGCATCGTCATCGACTACACAGGCTCGGTGGAGAGCAATGAGTTTGGCAGCGACGCCGAGGCAGAGAAGGCTCTCGCGACCTGGGGTACAGAGGATACTACAGAAGAAGACAGCGATGGGAGCAGCAGCACGCCTGCTGACTTCGATATCAACTCCTTTGAACCCGACGACACCGTCGTCCAAGAAATCGCCGTCGTCCAGGAAGAAGAAGAATACCCCCTCGACGAAGCCCAGAACCGCATCACCGCCCCCTACAAGAGCTCGCGCCCTGTACAGATCAAGACCAAGACACGCATCCTCGGCAACATCATCGCCAAAGAAGGCGAACCGCGTGCAAAAAAGCTCCCCGAAACCTTCACGAACGCCGACTGGCAGAACCCCGTCGCCCTGCGCAAGACGCTCTCGGACCGCATGCTAAAAAAACTAGGCAAATTCAGCGAGAAAAACATCTGGCAGTTCATGCAGAGCCCGCAGAATCGCCGCGACCTCGCCGTCTTCCAATTCATCACCCTCGCCACACCTGAGAAAATCAAGGAGCTCACCCGCAGCTTCGAAGGCGTCATGACCCTGACCACACTCAGCAATGACCTCCAGTGGCTCCAAGGACTGCTCTACTCTGGGCCTACGAAAAACTTCCCCGACGCCATTCACAACATCGTGAGCGTCTTCAGCGGCCGCAACGAGCTCATCAACGACCCCGTCGCCCGCCGCCTCGCCACGACAGGTGCCCTCGAGTTCGCCCGCGAAGGCTGGGGGCGCAAGCACCTCATTGAGCGCTTCAACTACTTCTACGACAGCTACAGCGCAGGACTGCTCAACGTCACCTTTGACGACCTCGACTACTGGGAGACGCGCTACCTCATGGGCTGCACCCAGCCGAATGGGTGGGGCAGTGCGAAGAATCTCGCGTGGCTGCGTGACAACGTGCGCCTCCCTGCCGAGGGCTACCTCGGAGCCGCCTTCCAAGTCCCCTACCGTCTCCGCAACGTCGCGGGTGACTCCATCCATGGTGCGGACTACCTCGTCGCCTTCATGAAGTACCATGACGGCGTCATCGCCCACGCCCACCGCGAGGTAGGCGGCGTCTGCGGCGCGCTCTCGCACTACGGCACCTTTGCCGCCGTGGCGAACGGCGTCCCAGCGGCCACCATGGGCGAGCCCGGTCACTGCGCCTACACCGTACGCGTGGGCAATGAGTGGCTGCGCTCGAACTCCATCTACTGGCAGCACAGCCTCCACAAGACCTTCTGGAATGAGCACAGCTGGGACTTCCTCGTCCTCAGTCAGGCACTCTACAGCGATACGGAAAAGACGCTCGTCTCCGACCAGCTCGCAGCACTCGGCGACTTCCTCGCCTCACGCCGCAAGATGCACGGGGCTTTCATCTGCTACGAAGACGCCCTGCTCGCCCAGCGCAACAACTGGCCTCTCTGGCTGAAGTACACCGCCTACCTGCGTGACAAAGCGCCCAAGGACAAGGCAAAGTGGGTGCAGCTCCATGACATGGTCAATGAGGGGCTCAATCAGGAGTTCCACAACGCGTCGGCCACGCTACTCAGCAAGTACATCTACCCCAACCTCATCCCGCTCGTCACCGACAAGCGCGAGCTCACGCGCCTCTTCTCCTCCTTCTTTGACGAGTGCAAGACCATGGGGTCGAACCGCTGGGATGTCAACGCCATCCTCTCGCGCCAGCTCACCTCCTTTGCCGAGGGAGACGAGCAGATCCACTTCATGAAGTCCGCCCTGCGCGCCCTCATCAAGAACGCCGACTACGCTGGCTCCGCCATCGCGTGGGGTCTCGCCTTCGTCTCCACGCTCCCCGATGATGACAAGACGCTAGCACTCCAGGAAGAGTTCACCGACGTCATCGTCTCCGCCCTCGGACGCACCAGCTCACGCAAGCGCAATCTCGACGCCACATGGCGCACGATGAACACCGCCCTGCGCCAAGCCGTCGAGAATGGTGATCGCAAGATGTTCCAAGCCATCGCCAAGCTCTCGAAGCGCAAGTGCAAGAAATACTTTCCTCGCAACAAGTTCCGCTTCCGCGGCTTCTCGGGCTCACTCGTCTCCGACACCGCCCTCATCAAGGGAGACCGCACCATGGACAACAACGAAGCCGTCAGCCTCCACTGGGCCACCCTGCAAAAGGAAGGCGGCATGATGCAGATGAAATCTGAGATCACCGTCGAGCTCGAGAAGCGCTCCACCCTCCGAGGTGTCGTCTGCATCTCCAAGAACAACGAGCAGAACAGCAGCCGCCCCCTGAGCATCTCCATCTCTGATGATGGGCAGAACTGGTCCGCCCCCGTCGAGGGCAAGGCCGAGGGACAGGTCGTGCGCTTCGAGCTCGGACGCGGGGAGAAGTCGGGACGCTTCATCCGCCTGAGCCGCGGCGGCACGCTACAGGCCTCCGACTTCCACGGCCAAGGCATCCTTGGCTTCTACGTCTATGGCAAGAAGATACGCCTCTAAGCACGCGCCCTCCTCTGACAAATAACCTTCCTTCACGACTCGCCCCCATCTCACACTCATGATCACCCGCGCCGCCACCCTCCTAGGCACCGCCCTGCTGCTCTCGCTGCCCCCCGCCCACGCCGCACGCGCCCGCACCTATGCGGACGCGCTCAAGCGCGCCGATGACGGTCCCATCATCGCCTTCTGCTACGGGGCGAACTACGACAAGCTCAGTCAGAAAAAGTATGACGAGTTCATGAAATCGCGCAAAGTTCTTCGTGGCTCCACGTCCGAAGTCTACATCGAGATCCCCATCTACCAGATGCCCAACAAAAAAGAGCGAAAAGCACGCGACAAGATCATGGGCGGCAAGAACCTCCCTGGCGGCATCTACTCCTACCCCAGCATCGCCATCATCGACCGAGACAACACACTGCGTGCCGTCATCCAGAGCTCTGAGGAGATGAAGGACGTCGACACCGCCCGCGAGATCCTGCGCGACTACGTCGACAAGTTCAAAACCCAGCAAAAAATCCTCAAAAAAGCCGACGGAGCCAAGGGTGACCGCATCGCCGAGATGCTCGCCGAGGCCGCCGACATCGGCCTCACCGTCCCCTCCCGCTATACCAAGCAGCTCGAAGGAGTCGATGATAAGGAAGGATTCGCCAAGCAATTCACATTCAACTGGGAGCAGCTACTCGTCGAGATGGACAAGCAGACCGCCCACGACGAGGCCATCCGCTACATACGCGGTATCATGGCTGAGGCGACCTACTCCAAGGAGCAGCGCCAGGAGCTCCTCGCCGTCCTCACCGGTCACCTGAGACGCGGCGGCGCGCCGCGCGACATGCTGCTAGCCCTCTACTACGAGATGCACGCCATCGACCCCAAATCAATGTATGGCTCCTACGCGCTGGAGGCCATCCGCATCTGGCTGGGCGAGACACCCGAAGGCGATATCAGCTAAATCGCCCCCCCTTCCCCCCCTTCCCTCTTTCCTTATTTCTCCTTATTTCCTAACAATTCCATTATGAGCACTCCTAGAGAAGCACAACTCCAATCCGCCGTCGAGGCAGGCACGCTCCTGCCCCAGTCCCTTGAGAACATCCAACTGCTGCTACGCGGCACACAGGCTCCCGAAGCCCCCGCCGCCATCGACGAGCTCATCGCCCAGCAAGCATGGGGTGAGCTCAACAACCGCTTCTTCAAGACCCTCGCCTTTGGCACAGGCGGGCTTCGTGGTCGCTCCATCGGCAGCATCATCACCAGCGTCGAGCAAGGTGCAGGTGGCCCCAACGAGCGCCCCGAGTTCCCCTGCGTCGGCACGGCGAGTATGAACTACTTCAACGTCGGACGCGCCATGCGAGGTCTCATCACCTACGTGCGCCGCTTCGTCGAGGCGCAGACTGAGCGTGGCGGCAGAAAGCCCCTCGTCATCATCGGGCACGACACCCGTCACTTCTCCCGCGACTTTGCCGAATACTGCGCGCGCATCAGCACAGAGCTCGGCTGCGACTGCGTCCTCTTTGACGGTCCCTGCTCCACGCCCGAGGTCTCCTTTGCCATCCGCGAGCTCAATGCCGACTCAGGCGTCGTGCTCACCGCCTCGCACAATCCCTCCCACGACAACGGCTTCAAAGCCTACTTCAATGAGGGCGCCCAGCTCGTCACCCCGCATGACATGGCCGTCATTGCCGAGGTCAACGCTCTGGAGAACGACAGCTACGACGCTCTGCCTGCCGACCAACAGGGAGAGCTGCGCATCCTCGATGCCAGCTTTGACAAGATCTACACCGACCGTCTGAAGGGCATCATCCTGCGCCCCGACGTCTTTGCAGGCAGCAGCGCAAAAGTCGTCTTTACGAACCTCCACGGCACGGGTGGCCGCTGCATCGTCCCACTGCTCAAGGAGCTCGGCAGTCAGGTGAGCACCGTCGCCGCACAAGACAGCCTCGATGGACGCTTCCCCACCGTCGTCAGCCCCAACCCTGAGAATCCCCCCGCGCTTGACATGGCGATGAAGCAAGCCGACGTCGAGCAAGCCGACCTCGTCATCGCCACCGACCCCGACGCCGACCGCATGGGCATCGCCGTACGCAACAAGGCGGGGCAAATGGAGCTACTCACGGGCAACCAGATCGGCAGCCTCATGTCATGGTACCGCTGCATGAGCATGATCGAGCTGGGCATCATCAACGAGAACAACATCGCCAATGCCGTGCAGGTCAAGACATTCGTCACCTCCCCTCTCCAAGACGCCATCGCTGCCCACTACGGCATCGCGACTGTGAACGTGCTCACGGGCTTCAAGTACATCGCCGACAAGCTCGGACGCTACGAAGCTGCCATCCCTGCCGACAAGCGCGTGGGCTACCGCCTCATGGACGAGGCCACGACACGCAGCCTGCGTCTGGAGCACAGCAAGTACTTCGTCTTTGG
>CAYJID010000174.1:0-3351 GCA_964370135.1 uncultured Akkermansia sp.
TGCTTGCGGGGCTTCGCCCCACACCCCAGGAGGGCTCTGCCCTCCACCCGCTGGGTTCCTCCTCACCTCGCTTCGCTCGGACGGGCAGGAGGTGTCCTGCCCTTTCGTCGTCTCATTTTGCAGTGCAAAATGTGCCCAGACCCGCCGGCGAACGATCGCCGGAGATCGCTTAAGGTCTAGACCTTAAGAATCCAATTTCTTTCGCGGCTGGGTTGCAGACGGCTTGCGCTCACGCCTCATTCTTCAACAACAACCGCAGTGTCTCACGCAGCTTATCCGCTGGCGTAATAGAGCGCAGTCTCGGAAATCGCTTATCAATCAAAATATAATCCCCATGCCGCGTCAGCATCAGCTTCTGCGCCGAGATCTCCACATCACTGATGCGCGCCCGCGACGCCACGATCTTAATCTTATGCACCGTCAGCAGATGCTTCGCCTCCATCGGCACCGCTCCAAAGCGGTCTATCCACTGCCTCTCACAGTCCTCGATATCATTCAATGTCATCGCCCGCGCCAGCTGCGTATACACGCTCATGCGCGTCTGTGTCGATGCGATATAGTGCGCAGGGATATACGCCCCCAGCGTGCTCGCCTTGTCCTTCCCAGAATGACTCGCTTCACTCAGGTACAAGAAGTCCGCCTTCAATCGCGCCTCATGCCGAAGGTCAGGCCGCTTGCCTTGCAGTGTCTGGATAGATTGCTTGAGCAGCTGACAGTAGAGATCAAAGCCGATCGCCGTGATATGCCCACTCTGCTGCGTACCAAGAAGATTACCCGCCCCACGTATTTCCAAATCACGCATAGCGATTTTAAACCCACTGCCCAGCTCCGTGTATTCCTTGATCGCGTTGACACGCTTCCTCGCATCCCCCGTGCAGACAGCCTCACGCGGGAGCAGCAGGTACGCATACGCACGATGCCCCCCACGCCCAACGCGTCCGCGCAGCTGGTAGAGATCCGCCAGTCCAAATCTATCCGCGCGGTCAATAATGATAGTATTCGCATTCGGTATATCAATACCACTCTCAATAATCGTCGTCGAGAGCAGCACATCGGCCTTGCCCGCGACGAAATCACGCATGACCATTTCCAGATCACTCTTGTCCATCTGCCCATGCCCGATGACGATGCGCGCCTCAGGCACGAGCTCTTGCAGCCGTGCGCGTACGAGCTCCATGTCATGCACGCGGTTGTGCAGGAAGAAGACCTGCCCACCACGCTCCACCTCGCGCTTGATCGCCTTTTGAATCAGCTCCTCATCATAGGGACAGACAGCCGTCTGCACAGGGATGCGGTTGAGGGGTGCCGTCTCGATGGTGCTCATATCACGCGCCCCCATGAGTGCGGAGTAGAGGGTGCGCGGGATGGGTGTAGCAGAGAGCGTGAGCATGTCAACCATGCGGAAGCTGCGCTTGAACTGCTCCTTGTGCTTCACGCCAAATCGCTGCTCTTCGTCGATGACAACGAGCCCGAGCTTCGCAAAGTGGACGTTCTTCGAGACAAGTCGGTGCGTGCCCACGACGATGTCAACATCTCCCGTAGCGAGTCCCTCAATGACTTCCTTCGCCTTCTTGGTGCTCGTGAAGCGGCTGAGCAGCTCGACGCGGATGGGGTATTCGCTCATACGTGCGCGGAAGCTACGCCAGTGCTGGTCAGCGAGCACGGTCGTGGGGGCGAGGATGGCGGCTTGGAAGCCTCCCGTGACGCATTTGAACGCCGCGCGGATAGCGACCTCGGTCTTGCCAAAGCCGACGTCCCCACAGATGAGCCTGTCCATAGGGCGCGGCGACTCCATATCAGCCTTTGCTTGATTAATAGCGCGCAGCTGGTCAGGCGTCTCGCGGTAGGGGAAGCTGGATTCAAATTGCCACATCCAGCTGGAGTCGGCTGGGTGGCTGAGCCCGGGCTTGCTCTCGCGCTCGGCGTGTACCTCCAGCAGCTGGGCGGCGTAGTCGGCGATGGCGCGCTGCGCGGCGGCGCAGGCCTTTTGCCAGCGGGCATCGCCGAGGCGGCTGAGCTCGGGTGTCTTGCCACCAAGTCCGACGTACTTTGAGACGAGATGACTCTGACTCAGGGGGATGCGTAGCAAGACGTCGCCAGCGTATTGGATATTGAGCTCTTCTTCCCCGCTCTGCTCATTGCGGATGATGGCGACGAAGCGTCCGAGTCCATGCGAGGTATGGATGACGAGGTCGCCTTCTTCGATCTCGCGCAGGGGCATCTGCGCACGCTCGCGGCGTAGCTGCTCCTCGCGGTTCGCCTGTCGTCGTGCGTGCGGCGAGCTGTAGCGTCCAAAGATCTCGCCCGCCGAGATGACGGCGAGCTTTGCCGCGGGGATGGAGAAGCCAAAGGGGAGGTCGCCGTCGCGTGACTCGATACCGTCCCATGCGGCGTCCTGCCCGCAGATCTCGTCAAAGCGCGCCTTCTCGCCCTCGTGGGGGAAGTACATGACGACGCGCCATTTCTTCTGCTGCCACTGCTGGAGCTGGCGGCGTGCGAGCTCTCGCTTCGCCTCCTGCATGACGAAGTCCCCCGTCTCAAAGCTGCCCAGCGGCGAGGCAAAGCTGGCGAGCTTCTCCGCGTCCTCTTGCTGCTCCGCCATCTCGGCGACCATGCCCTCGGGGAGGTCGGGGGGGAGCTCAAAGAAGTGTACATCGCCCGCGTAGCCCGACCCTGGGCAGCAGAGGATGAGGTCATCGGCGGTGATCCAGTCCTCGAGCCGCTGGGCGGCCTCGGGCTCGTGGAGGACGAGCTCGGCGTCGTCGAGTTTTTTAAAAGAGAGCTGGCTGTCGATGTCAAAGGCGCGGAGGCTCTCGAGCTCGTCACCAAAGAATTCCAGACGCAGCGGCCACGCGGATTGCAGGGGGAAGACATCCATGATGCCGCCGCGCAGGCTCCATTCTCCACGTGCGCTGACCTGATCGACGCGCTCAAAGTCCGCCTGCTCCAGCTGCTCAGCGAGGGCTGCTAGCTCGTACTCGCTACCGCAGCGCAGCTTGATGGTGCTGCTATGCTGCTCGATGAATCGGGGGGCAAACTGGTGCAGCGCAGCACGTGTGACAATGACGAGCTGCTGCTTGGCCGCGGGCGAGCTGATGCGCTTGAGCGCATGGAGTCGCTCGGCGACGAGCTCGGGATCGCTGAGTCCTTGATTGATATGGATCTCCTGCTCAGGGATGTTGACGCACTCTGCGCTCGTCCAGAGGGGGAGCTCGGCGACGAGTCGCTCCTGCATGGGCAGCGCGTCGCAGATGATCCAAAGGCGTTTTTTCGTCGTCTCCTTGCTCTTGCTGAGTGCCTGCGCCATGAGGGCGACGTAAAAAGAAAGACTCGCGAGGCAAACGCGCTGAA
>CAYJID010000174.1:3451-4968 GCA_964370135.1 uncultured Akkermansia sp.
GCCTGCGCCATGAGGGCGACGTAAAAAGAAAGACTCGCGAGGCAAACGCGCTGAAAACTCAGCGGCACCTCACGAGTGTCTGTGTCTCGCAGTCGTTTCAATTCTTGGGAGAATCCCCGTGTCCGTGCCACATGGGCTGTCAGGTCGTCTTTCACGCCGGCTGTGGCAGGGTGGGGGAGGAGAATCGAAAAACTCGATGGGGGTGGGTTAAGAAAAATATCTTAAGTCTCGGTGGAGTCGAGGAAGCCCTTGATGCGGCTGATGCGCGTTGGGTGGCGCAGCTTGCGCAGTGCCTTCGCCTCGATCTGGCGGATACGCTCGCGGGTGACGTTGAACTGGCGTCCGACTTCTTCTAGTGTACGGGGGTTGCCGTCCTTCAGACCAAATCGCTGCTCGATGACGGCGCGCTCGCGCTCGTTGAGTGTGCCGAGCACACCGCCGAGCTTCTCACGCAGTGAGGCAAAGGAGGCTCCCTCCATGGGGTTCTCCGCGCTCTTGTCCTCAAGGAAGTCACCGAAGGAGGTGTCATCGGAGTCACCGACGGGCTGCTGCATGGAGATGGGCTGCTGCGCCATCTTGAGCACATTGCTCACGCGCTCGACGGGCATGCCGCACTCGATGGAGATTTCTTCTGGTGTTGGCTCGCGGCCGAAGTCCTGCACGAGCTTCTTCTGCACACGCATGAGCTTGTTGATGGTCTCAATCATGTGGACAGGGATGCGGATCGTGCGCGCTTGGTCAGCGATGGATCGCGTGATGGCCTGACGGATCCACCACGTGGCGTAGGTGGAGAACTTGTAACCACGGCGGTATTCGAACTTCTCGACCGCCTTCATGAGTCCCATGTTGCCCTCTTGGATGAGGTCGAGGAAGGCGAGGCCGCGGTTCGTGTACTTTTTCGCGATGGAGATGACGAGTCGGAGATTCGCCTCAATCATCTCGCGCTTGGCCTTCTGGGCTTCGCGCATGCTCGCCTTCATGATCTTGTACTCGTCGAGGAAGTCGGCGACGGGCATCCAGAGGCGTGATTCGAGCTCGCTGAGGGCTTCCTCACTCTGCTTCTTCACCTGCTCATCGGGGGTGGAGTCGATGGTGCGCTGGAGCTTGAGGATGCGCTGGCGGGACTCCTTCAGCTGGTTGACGAAGTCTTCGTAGACCTTGCCCTTGAAGGAGAAATCCTTGTAGTGCTCGCAGAGTGTCGTGAGGTTCTCGTTGAAGTTGTTCAGGTAGAGCGCGACGGAGCGCTTGCGACGCTGTGCCTGACGGAGGCGTGCGTAGGCGTCCTGTGTCTCATTGTGGCTGTCGATGACCTTGCCGATGAGCTGCTTGATGTCGTTGATGTACTGCTGGCGACGCTCGATGTTCTTGTCGGCGACGATGCGGTCAAAGCGCTCTTCATTCGTGATGACCTTGTCGGCGGTGTCGATGTAGTACATGGCGACAGGGCCGAACTTGTGCAGCGAGGTCTGGAGCAGAGCCTCGGCCTTCTCGATGCGCAGCGAGATGCTGACTTCTTC
>CAYJID010000175.1:0-2460 GCA_964370135.1 uncultured Akkermansia sp.
CCTTCGGGCGCACCGCAGGTGTGCGCCCACGGCAGCAAGGAGGCGTAAGCCTCCGCACGGCGTCAGTGCAGCTCGACATGACACGCCCGCGTGGCAAACCCTGCACGGACGCCACAGCCTATACACTGACGCCCCGTCTCTCTACGATGCGAAGCATCGCTCTTGTCTACCGAGGCAAGCGCGAAGCGTCTTCACTGATGTAGCAACGCTGGTGAGGCTTTGCGTTTGCCTCGGAAAGAAAAATGTTCTGGACACCACAGGATGTGTCGCGCTTGGGTAGTGCCACCCTTATCCGCGCTTCCTCTGCAAGCTCGCCTTCGCCACGCTCACAAAAAACACCAGCATATTCATCACCACGATCGTGCTCCCCACTGGCGTCGCGTGCATGATAGACAGCAGCATCCCCACCAGCGCACAGATCACCGAGATCACCACCGAGAGGATGATCACCCCACGATAATGCTGCGCCAGTCGCATCGCCGACAACGCAGGAAACACCACCAACGCGCTAATCAACAGCGAGCCCACCAAGTTCATCGCCACGACGATCACCGCCGCAATCGTTACCGCGATCAAAAAATTATACAATCCCACGCGCACCCCTGTCGCCCTCGCAAAGGTCTCATCAAAGGTGACCGAAAAGATGCGATGATAAAAGATCACAAAGATCCCCATCACCAGTAACGAGAGCATGAGGCTCATCTGCACATCCCCCTCCGTCAGGGTCAAGATCGACGTCGCCCCAAAGAGCGTCGTACACACATCCCCCGAGACGTTCGTCGAGACCGAGAAGACATTGAGTAATAGATAACCCACCGCCAGCGACCCCACCGACATCATCGCAATGGCCGCATCCCCGTGTATCTTCGTATGCCGCCCCATGCAGAGCAAAAAGATAGCCGCTAGCGCCGTCACAGGGAAGACGAGTGCCGTCGCATTCGTCAGATCCATCACGCTCGCAATCGCAATCGCACCAAAGGCGATGTGTGAGAGCCCGTCCCCAATATAGGAGAGGCGCTTGAGCACGAGCGTCGCCCCCAGAAGTGAAGAGCAGAGCGCGACGAGTACACCGACGATGAGAGCGTACTGCACGAAGGGGAAGGAGAGGTAGAGGAGTAGGTCGTTCATGAGTTCGCGTTGAGGAGGTGGTAGTCTTCAGCTGTATGGCAGTTCACCCCGCAGTGATCGAGGCAGATGACGAGATCGACGTCTTCCCTGATCTGCTCGAGATGATGGGTGATGATGATGATGGTGATGCCCTCTTCATTCAGCGATTTGATCAGGCGGTAGAACTCGATGCGCGTGTGGCTATCGAGGCTCGCCGTAGGCTCGTCGAGGAGGATGGCCTTGCTAGTTGCGCACAGCGCACGCGCGAGCAGGACGCGCTGCTGCTGTCCGCCCGAGAGCTCGCTGTAGCTTCTCTCGATGAGATCACTGATGTTGAGCTTGCCGAGCATCTCGCGCATGCGCGCCTTCTCCGCTTTGTTGTAAAAGGGACGCCAGCCCATCTTGTTCAGACAACCCGAGAGGACGACTTCGCGCACGCTGGCGGGGAAGTCTTTCTGAGCCTGTGATTGCTGGGGCAGGTAGCCGATGTCGGAGTTCTTCAGCCCTTCGCCGAGCTCGATGCCTCCATCAAGTGGTGGGATGAGTCCGAGGATGGTCTTGATCAGCGTGCTCTTGCCCACTCCATTGTCCCCGACGATGGCGGTGTAGGAGCCGCTGGGGATGGTGAAGTTGACGTTGCGGTGCAGGACGTGCTTGTTGTAGCCGAGGGCGAGGTGTTGACAGTGGATCTCCATGGGCGGGGGGCGTCTTTCGTCTAGGATTGGCTGAGGCCTTGGTGGAGGGTTTGGAGATTCTGCTTCATCATGCCCATGTAGCTGCTCTCCTGAGGCTTCTTGACGGCTTGCATGGCGTTGAGGTGGAGGATACCTGTCTGGGGGCGTCCGCTGTTGCTGATGACGGTGTCTGCGAGGGATTTGAGCCCGCCTTGGATGATGAAGATGGAGGGATACTGGCGCTGCTTGAGTTGGTCACTGAGCATGGCGATGGTCTGGAAGCTGGCTTCGGACTCCGCCGAGCAGCCGTCAAAGGCCGCCAGATGCTTGATGCCGTAGTCGCGCAGCAGGTAGCGGAAGGGGAAACGGTCGCAGATGATGATGCTGTCGCGAGGGGCGGCGGCGATGAGGGCTTTGTATTGCTCATCGAGAGCCTTGAGCTGGGTGATGTAGCGCTGCTTGTTGGCCTCGTATTCGTCGGCGTTAGTAGGGTCGAGTGCGGAGAGCTCGTCCTCGATGCGCTCGCAGGCGATGATGGCATGGCGCAGGGAGAGCCAGATGTGCTCGTCTCCCTCGACGAGTCCCGAGGCAGGCGTGGCTCCAGCTCCGTGATTGCAGCTCTCACCGTGCTCATGGTTGTGGGTGCAGCCGCTGCTGCATGTGTGTCCGTGCTCGTGCC
>CAYJID010000175.1:2560-4937 GCA_964370135.1 uncultured Akkermansia sp.
TTGTTGCCCGCTTGGCGTTGGACATCGCTCACCCATGAGTCGGAGATACCTCCATTGTGGATGAGCAAGTCAGCTTGGGCGATGTCGGCGATGTCGGCGACGGTGGGGGTGAAGCTATGCAGGTCGCTGCCGTTGTCAATGAGCAGTTGTAGATCAAAGCGATCGCTCTGCTCGCCTGCGATCTGGCGTACCCAGTCATATTCGGGGAAGGAGGCGGCGATGACGCTGATTTTTCCCTCTTTGTCTTTCCCTCGACCATCAGGGGAGCAGGAGGTGATGAGTAGCGGGAGTGCGATGAGGGTGGCTTTAAAGAGATGGTTGATCATTTCAGCGTGTGAGGTTGCGTGGCATCGTGCTGGTGTCAGTCGTTGCCTCATTTATCATAATGTATCTAGGTGCCTCTGTCAAGTCGTTGTGTTAGTTAGATCTAACTTACAATAGGAGGTATTGATTGTTAGATAGGTGAGATGCGAGCTTGTCGCGTGGGTCAGAAGCAATCGCTGCGTGCGAGAGAGAATTCTTGACATTGCAGCTCAAAGTCCTTATGATCTCACCTCATACAGTATACTTTATATCATCACCCATGAATAGCCAAGAACTAGCTTTTGCCTGCGCTCAGATCGCCTGTGATACCAAGGCGACCCAGATTGAGATCTACGACCTGCGCGGCAGCTCCACCATCACCGATTTTGCCGTGGTCTGCACCGCGACCTCCGTCCCCCATCTGCGCGCGATCCTGCGCGATATTGACAAAGAAATCTATGAGAATCACAAGATTGACGCCGTCTACGCCGAGCGCACGCCGCAGGCTCTCTGGTCGGTGCTCGACTACATCGACGTCATGATTCATGTGATGGCAGGAGAGGTGCGTGAGTTCTACGGTCTGGAAGAGCTCTGGAAGCCCGAGAACCGTGTCGAGTGGACGCCTGATCAGCCCGCTTGATCTGATTTCATCTAGATTTTCCCCTACAGAATTTCTTGACTAGACCTCTGCCAAGGTGTACTCTAGTTTCATCATCGTAGATGGAACATACTAACATCTAACAAACGTTTTCTCATGTCGAATCAACTCAATCTCCTCGCCCAAGTACGCCAATACCTCATCCTCCACAACGAAGATTATGAATGGATCACCATGGGTGAGGGGAGTCAGCGCATCGGGCTTGCTTACCTCCCTACTACAGACACAGGCATGCCCTGTACCTTCATGTTCACCGAGCTGGAGGAGCCAGCCTCCCTTGTCTTTGATGCGCACTTTGCCTTGCGTGTGATTGAGGAGGAGCGCCAAGAGCTCAGCATGCTGCTGCTCACGCTCAATGCGAACATCACGGAGGGACAGTTGCTGGTTGATCTGGAGGGTGGATTTGTCTACTTCCGCCTCAAGTATGTGCCGAATTCGGCTGACCTGACTCCAGAGGAGATTCACAAGCAGATCGCGCACATGGAGACGGTCGGCGTGAGCATGAGCCAGACCTATGCGCGTATCATTGCGCAGGAGTTCACCACGTTTTAATTTTTTCCCTTACTATCAATCCCTAAGTAATACACTATGTCACTTGCAAAACCCCTCGAAGGAAAGGTCGGTATCGTCACCGGCATCGCAAACAAGCGCAGCATCGCCTTTGGCATCGCCAAGGCATGGCATGACGCTGGTGCCACGCTCATCTTTAACTACCAAGGCGAGCGTCTCAAGGACGGCGTCATCAAGCTCGTGCAGGAAAACTTTGGTGCGGATGCTCCTATCTGTGACCTCGATGTGAGCTGCGATGAATCCATTGCTAACTTCTTCGCCTTTGTCGCGCAGCACACGCCACGCGTGGACATGCTGCTGCATGCGATCGCCTTTGCTCCCAAGGCTGAGGGCTCGCTGGGTGGTGATTTCTCTGAGATCCCACGTGATGCGTTCCGCACGTCGCTTGAGATATCGGCTTATTCGCTGATCGCGCTGGCACGTGGTGTTGCTCCCTTCATGACGGAGGGTGGCTCGATCACAGCTCTGAGCTACTATGCGAGCCAGAAGGTCGTGCCGAACTACAACCTCATGGCTGTTTCGAAGGCGGCTCTGGAGACGAGCAGCAAGTATCTGGCGTATTCGCTGGGTCGTCGTGAGGCTCCTATCCGTGTGAACTGCATCTCGGCGGGACCTGTTCAGACACTTGCGGCGCGTGGCGTTGGTGGTTTCTCGACGATGTTCAAGGTTTATGAAGAGCGTTGCCCCTTGCAGCGTTCCTGCACGCTGGAGGAGCTGGGCGCTACGGCGACGTTCCTTGCGAGCGATGGTGCAGCTAGCATCACGGGGCAGGTCATCTATGTGGATGGCGGCTACGAGATCATGGGCATGTAAGCTGTCCTTGCAGTTTTATACATACTGGAATCC
>CAYJID010000176.1:0-4918 GCA_964370135.1 uncultured Akkermansia sp.
CCAGCTGCCTCTGCCCCAGAGTGAGTTCGAAGCGAGTCCGCAGCCTGTGATAAAACAGCACCGCCACATACAGCTCAAGCGCTCCCGCCACAATCACAATAGCTAGGAAAGCGCCCCAATTAGGACCGCTGAGCCCTAGTGACACCATGAAGACAAAAAACGCATTCGTGCAGAGCAGCAGACCGTGGACGATGATCTCAGCGGGGTACAAATTGAATGTTGTGTAACGATACTTTTCCATTATACTCGTATTTTCCAAAAAATAGGATTAAGGGGACTTTGCAAAATGAGCAGCAAAAGCCGTGCTGCCATGCGGGGATCTTATCCGTGCTGCATCATCGAGATGCGCCGTAGCGTCATCATATCCTGATCGCTCAGCAGGTAGCGCGCATAGATTGTCGGTTTTGTGCTCAATGCTCTCAAGGAGACATAGGTGATGTCTCCCTCGCTGTTTCTGAGGCGTAGAGAAGCTCCGCCCGCATCCTGCGGCTCGATGAGGTAGAGCGGCGAGACGCACTCGGGGTTGAGTCTCATGCGCTGAAAAATAGCTTGTATCTTTTGGCTGTCTGAGGGGTTGAAAGGGTGGATCTCCTCAGAGAGAATGCTAGGCATCAGTCCCTCCACCTTGGCCTTTTGGATGAGAGGCAGCTCATGTGCAGCGCGGGCGCGCTCTTGCTTGTTTTCTCGCTCGACCTCAAGATGTAGACGCTCTCTCAAGATCTCCATATAAGCCTCCCACGCCTCTAGCTGCTCTTCGGAGAGCAGGTAGCTGGCGCCAGATTCGGCGGTGGCGGCAATGTCACGCCCCTGTACGATGGAGAGCAGCTGCCCCTTGGCAGCAAGCTGCAGGCTGAGCATCCCCGCCTTTTGAGGGGGGAGTTTCTTTTTGCGCTGAGGATTGGGGCGCAGCTCGGCGAGTAGTTGTTTGATTTGCGCCAGCTCATCGTTGCTCAGCTTGTAATAAAAATAAGGATCAAGCTCAAAGCGCGTTGTTGTTGATGCGTCTCGGGTAAAGAAGAGCATAGCCTCATTTGCCTGAGCGGGCGTGAGCGGTGCTGGAGGCTGAGAAAAGGGAGTATTCTCCTGAGCTGCCCCCATGGGGAGCAGGGCAAGCAGGGCGGCGAGCGCAAGCAGTACGTTCATGATGATAGCTGTGTTTATCAATAAAAAATCTGTGAAAATTGCCAAACAGGCTAATCCGAGCTCTATTTTACATGCGTTTATGTGTGGCTGCAAGCTCAAATTTCTCTTTAGGGGAGTTCACTCATCATTCTAAATAAGCGCATCGGGAAACTCGCAGCACGAGGTAGCTTTTGAGTGCTTGTCAGTCGGATTTCCCGTTGCTTATCCTACTTGACAATCATCTCAAAATCTTACCTCACGAGAATCCCTTCCCTTCATTTTGAAATTATTGAGACTTTTGCGCTATGTGATTTCTCTACGGAGAATCGCAGTAGCCGCGCGCCGCGCTGCCATGGGGGCGCGACCGAGGAGGAGGAGGGCGCAGGTGGGCTGTAGATTCTCGTGGCGTTAGGACGTTCTAGAAGATAACGACACCTCACTCGTGTCTCAAACAAAACAAACAATCTTAAAAGAAAATCAATACCATGAATCACTCCATCAGCCTCTTTGCCGCCGTACTCGCCGCCGCACTCGCCCTGCCTGCCGCCGCCCATCACGGCTCCCCACATCGTGGACACTCGCACCACCATCGCGGCCCCGTCGTGGTGAAGCGCGGACCGGTGAAGGTCGTCGTACCTCAGCGCTGCGCCCCCCGCCGCCCTGTGATCAAGCACCACCATCGCCATCACTGCCGTCCAAAATACCGCCCCCTCCCACCACGTCGCGTGATCGTCGAGCGTCCCGTCTATGTGGAGAGGCCCGTCTACGTAGACCGCCCCGTGTATGTGGATCGCCCCGTCTACGTCGAGCGTCCCGTGTACCAGCAAGCACCACGCGGCGAGTTCTATAAATAGGATTTTTCTGCAAGCTACCCTGATCAAGCCAGCTCCCCGAGCTGGCTTTTTGCGCGTCGCGACGAGTAGAGGGGATCTTGCAAAATTAGCAGCTTCGGATTTTGCTAGCAAATTCTCGCCAAAATGCTGCAAAAGACGTGCTGTGTCGCTCATTTTCGAAATCTGCAATTTCTGAAAACTAATTTTGCAAGATCCCCTAAAGAGAGCCTTCTCCTTGATGCTAGAAATCGCGTCATCCTTGTATGTGTTCGGTAGAATCGAGTTGACCTCACGTGCTCTCTGGAGGAGAATGAGAGGAGATGAATTCATTCCTCCCTTTCTCGTCGATTTTCTGTTGTGTGGCGGCGGCGCATGCTGTCGCGAGCCCCAGCCCTAGTCCTAGCTCCAGCCCTGATGGGGAGTCTGCCTACCGAGACTTTCAGACGGATGGCGCGCTCTTTCGCGTCGCCGCTCAGCCTTGGGCGGTGGATGGCCTAGGCAATCACCGCGCGCTGGTCAGGGTGAAGCGTCCCAGTGCCTCAACCATTGCGATACTGCCTTGGAGGCGCGCCGATCTGCGCGCTGAGGAGAAGAAAGTCATCGTGCTCGACCCCGATGGCAAGCCCGTGGAGAATGTGAGTGTCTCGGGGATGCCTGCAGAGTTCTCCTACGTCTGCTTTGATAGTCGCGCGGGGGCAGGGGTGTACCAGATCTATTACCTCCCGCACAAGTACAGGCGCAAGTGGGGCGATGCGCGCTACGGCAAGCCGTGGAATGATTACTTCCCCGCCGTCTACACGCCCGATCCTGCGTGGCTGGAGCATATCAGAGTCAGGAAGAATGTCTCGACAGAGCTCATCGCCTTTGAGAGCCGCACACGCTTTGATTTTTTCACCCCCATGGGGCTCGTCGCGACACAGGTAGAGACGCAGCGACTGCGCAAGAAGTACAAGCAGAATCCTGTCGTCATCCCCGAGGATAGAGCCTACCCCATCCGCCTGCGCAAGCATCTCCCTGCGAAGTGGGGGCTCGCGGGCGAGATCCCCAGCCAATTCTCTGGTCAGGCCTCACGCTACGAGTACTACACGTGGCAGCTGGGGATATGGGCGGCTCATGGCGCGATTGAGGGGCTGAAGCTCCAGTTCTCGGATCTTCGCTGCGGGGAGGCAGTTATCCCAGCTAAGGAGCTGACCTGCTTCAACCAAGAAGGGGTGAACTGGGATGGCACGCCCTTTGAGAAGGCCATCTCCGTCCCCGATGATCAGGTGCAGGCGCTCTGGTGCGGCGTGCAGATCCCGCGCGACGCTGCGACGGGCACCTACACAGGCACCGTCACCGTGACGGCGGCTGGTGTCGCGCCTCAGATCATCCCCATTCATATCAAGGTGGATGAAAAGATCCTTGCCGATCGCGGTGATGGCGATCTCTGGCGGCATTCGCGTCTGCGTTGGCTCAATTCGCAGATAGGCGTGGATGACAAGCCCGTCGCCCCCTACGCGGCGATGCAACTCGATGAACGCCGCATCACACTGGCGGGCAAGCAGCTGGAGCTCGGGGCAGATGGATTGATCAACAATGTCTCTGCTGATGGCAAGAAGCTGTTTACAACACCTCTCCAGTTCAGCGTCCAGACAGAGCAGGGAGCCCCGCAGTGGAGCACGCCCGCGCTCCAGATCAAGCAGGACGACACGGGACTCGTGACATGGAGCAGCCAGCAGCAGGCCGCGGGACTCAGCCTGCGCTGCGAGGCGCGCGCCGAGTACGATGGCTATGTGAATTATAAGCTCACACTGAGTAGCAAGCAGGACATTTCTGTGACTGATACGACACTCAGCGCGAGCTACACGCCTGCGAGTTCTCCCTATTTTATGGGACTAGGCTACAGCGGTGGAGCGACACCTGCGCAGCATACATGGAGCTGGGATGGTCCCTCGGATAGCTACTGGATAGGCGGCGCGCTGCTCGGCGCGCATGTCGAGTTTCGCGGGGGTAGCTACCATGGACCTTTGCTCGCTGACTACAAGCCCGCGCCCGCGCCTCAGTGGTTCAATGCGGGGAAGGGACGCGTCTCACTCGTGCAGGACGCGACGCAGGCCCGCGTCAGCGCGAGCACAGGCAGCTATGAGCTCGCGGCGGGGCAGAGTATTACTTATGAGTTTTCCTATCTGCTCACACCGGTGAAGAAGCTGGATACGAAGCATCATTTCTCCCAGCGTTACTTCCATTCACATCCTGAGAAATTTGACGCGGCAGCGAAGGAAGGGGCGAATATCGCGAATATCCACCACTCGCGCAGCCTTAATCCGGTGATCAATTACCCCTTCATTGTGCAAGAGCCCTTGAAGAAATTCATCAAGCAGCAGCATGCACAGGATAGGAAGGTGAAGCTCTACTACACCATACGCGAGCTGTCGAACTACTGCGCGGAGATCCATGCGCTGATGAGCCTCAATGGAGAGATCTTTGCCGATGGGCGCGGCTACGGCACGCCATGGCACATGGAGCACCTCATCGAGGGATACCGCCCCGCGTGGTACACCGAGCTGCCGAATGATGAGGCGGACGCTGCGCTCGTGCTCAGTGGATTCTCTCGCTGGATCAATTATTATCTGGAGGGGCTGCGCTGGATGTTTGAGAACTACGAGATTGATGGCATCTACATGGATGATGTCTCCTTTGACCGCAATGTCATGAAGCGCATGCGCAAGATCATGGCGCAGTACCGCCCCGAGGCGCTTATTGATTTGCATTCCAATACGAACTATTCGAAAGGCGCTATGCATCAGTATACGGATTTCTTTCCCTACGTGGATAGACTCTGGTTTGGGGAGCATTTCAAGTATGAGCAGATGAATGCGGATGAGTGGTTCGTCACCTTCTCGGGCATCCCCATGGGACTCATGAGCGAGATGCTGCAAGGCGGGGGGAATCGCTACCTCGGCATGGTCTATGGCACGACGGGG
>CAYJID010000177.1:0-4897 GCA_964370135.1 uncultured Akkermansia sp.
GGGCTGCTGTTGAGCCGCTGGCGCAGTGCCTCGTAGAGGCAGACGCCTGTGGCGACGGATACATTCAGACAGGGAACATGCCCCTGCATAGGGATATTGATGAGGTAGTCACAGTTCTCCTCGGTCAGACGGCGCATGCCGCTGCCCTCGGCACCCATGACGATAGCCACGCCTCCGCGTAGATCCATATCATAGAGTGAGCGATCCGCCTTGTCTGACGTACCCGTGATCCAGATGCCCGCCTGCTGCATGTCCTTCATCGTGCGTGCGAGGTTCGTCACGTGGATGAAGGGGACGTGCAGGGCAGCTCCCACCGAGACGCGCATGACGGTCTCGGTGATGCTCACGGACTTGTCCTTGGGCGCAATCACAGCGGTGACACCTGCCCCGTCCGCGGTGCGCAGGATGGCACCGAGGTTGTGAGGATCTTGGATGCAGTCGAGGATGAGGTAGAGTCCCTGTGGGTACTGCTGGAGCAGGTCGTAGAGCTCGGCCTCGGGGCGAGGCTTGATCATCGTCTCGCTACGGCCTGTCTCGCTCACACTGTGCTTGTTGGCACGTGCTTCGCGATCCTTGTATTTGGGCTTGAAATTTTTCATAACAGATGGCTTTGCGTCTCTTAGATATCCCAGTGATCCAGCCAGCGGAAGGAGACTACCTTGAGCTTGCGGCCCATGATCTTGTTCATCTCGGAGAAGTCGCCACTCGCCTGAGTACCATCGGGGTTGCGCTCACTCTCGTAGGGGTTGTTCGAGGGGTCGACGTAGTCGATGGTGCGCTGGACGATGGCCTCACACCATGCCTGAGCGAGGATGGCGTCATTGCTGTTGCGCACGCAGCCGTAGGAGCGTACGATGAAGGTGTCATCGCGCAGGGTGAGGATGTTGCTCAGCGACATGAGGATGTCACTCTGGATGAGGTAGCCGGGAGCCGCCGTGTGGATGGAGCCGAGTGCTGCCTCGGAGAACTTGAAGAACTTGCCCTCGTTGGCATCCGTGATCATGACTTCCTTGAAGTTGTCATTGATGGAGGTGCGGTCGATAGCAGCCTGCAGAGCGCCTGTGAGGGCGTGCTCCTTGTTGCCTGCATCGAGGCGGCGGTTGATGAAGTCGGACATGCTCAGGAAAGGACCACGCTCGCGTACCTGCTCGACGATGCGCTCGGCGAGCTCCTGGATGGCGTCGTTGCTCAGCTTGCGTACTTCACCCCATGCTGAGGCGAGGCCGCCGCCGCCACGGAGAGTCTCCGAGCCACGCATCATGCTGTAGCCACCGAGGGAGTCGACACTCTTGTCCGTCGTGGAGACCATGAAGCGGGAGAAGAGGACGTCGGTATCGCCCTTGTCTGGCTCGACAAAGCCGAGCTTGCCATCGACATTGGTCACCAGCTTGCGCTTGGCGAGACCGCGCAGCGTGGCGGCCCAGGCCTCGACGGAGGTGGAGTTGATGTTGAAGCCACCGTCGATCATGACGAACTGAGCGATGTACTTCCATCCATCCTCAGCCATGACGCGCTGGATGATGGCCTCGTCGCTGTAGGGATTGTCCGCTTTGACGATACGCGAGACGGGCAGCGGGCTCTGATCACTGAGGAACTCGGTGAGCGTCGTGCGCGCCTCCTGTGTGCCACTCTTGGTGGGCATATCCGAGATGGAGGAGGTGAAGAATCGATCCCAGAGCGCGTCATTGATGAGCAGTCCGTGGTCGTAGTAGTCGTCAAAGATGACTTCCTGACCGTAGATGAGCGGGTAGTTGTGGTTGTAGACGCTGTGGATGCCATCCGCGGGCAGGGTGGGGTCGGCAAAGGCATTGCCTATACCAACGGCGGGGACACCTGATTGGTACTGCTGGCGGATGAGATTCGAGCTGCCACCGTCGAAGATGGTGCGCTGTGTGTTCTCAAACCAACCTGGTGAGAGGCGCATGCCGCTGTAGCCCGCCAGCGAGAAGGGAGGGTGCATGGGGATCTCCATGGAGGAGATGAAGGAGACCTGCTCACCGTCACTGGAGACGCCGTAGAAACCATTCTTCCCGATGTTCTCCAGCGGGGAGGTGGTGAGACCGCCACCGATCTCGATGTTGACGAGCTGGTAGGGGTGGTAGGTGCGCATCTGCTCATCAGGCTCCGCGATGCGTGAGCCGAAGAAGGCCGCTCCAGAGTATTGCCACGATTTTGTCCTATAGTCTCCCGTAGAGAAGCGCGTCTTGAGGATACCGTTGGCCGACTTGGGCACGATGCCGACGGCGGCGATGTAGTAGGGCTGATCGACGTCATTCATGGTGGGATTCCAGAATGTCTTGTTCATGATCTCGAGCTTGGTCTCTTCGCCTGAGGTCGCGTCGGGATCGTACCAGCCTAGAGTGAAGCGATGGGGCGAGTTGAGGTACTTGCCGATGGCATCGCTAGAGCGGTCGGCCTTGTGGAGACCGAGGAAGCCACTGCGGATGGTGAGCATCTCGCGCGAGCCCGCGAAGAAGTAGCCGAGGTTGCGGTTGCTGATGGGGATGTCATTGCCGTAGACGGGGTCTTTGTGGCCACCGAGGCGCAGATTGAGCGATCTGTTCTCCGTGCTGAGTGCCCATGAGGGAGCTCCGCTGTAGAAGTAGGCCTTGAGACCTGAGGTGGTCTTGGGGTCATACTCGTTGTAGAAGGGGTTTTGGAAGGCACCCGTGATACCTCCAGCACCGTCGCTACCTGCGGATGTACCATTGGAGGGGGAGAAGATGAGAATCTCACCAGGGGCGAAGACGATGTCGGCATTCTCATCGCCCTTTGTTTTGACAAAGTATTGTCCATAGTCTTCACCAAAGCTCTGGGCAATGTCATAGGCCGTACCGCCTGCGCCTGAGGACAAGTTGTTGGGGTCGGGGACGTAGGGTTGGATCATGCAGTAGTTCGTCCAGCGGACGGGCTTGCCATCGCTGTGCTGTGACCAGCTCTGCAGCCACATGGTCTTGTAGGGGATGGTGTGTACCCAGAGCTTTTTGCCCGCGACGCGCATGGGGACGTTGTAGGGATTCCACCAGAGGACGATGGGGGTGTAGCCGACGCTGAGCCTGTAGACATCCTGACCGCTGGGCTCGCAGTACATGAAGAAGCTCTTCATGTAGGAGAGCAGCACGGGGACGCGGGCGTAGCCAGCTGTCCTCGAGCCCTCTTCGAGCATGGTCTTGGTGTCAAAGTCGGATTCTTTCGCCGCGTTGGTGTCGCGTACATATTTCTTGTCCTCATAGCCGCTGCCGCTCATGCGTGTGTAGGCGTTGTTGAGGTTGCCCACGAGGCGGGCGGAGAAGGCGTTGGGGCTGCCCTCGCCGTTCGGCCATGTGTTGTGGTAGGCATGGAGGTTCTGCATGCTGCCGATGGGCATGTCGCGCATCTTCCCCTCGGGGACGAGGCTGCCCTTTTCGACGATGGGGGCGTCTTGCTTCGTACGGCGGGCGAATTCGGTGCCCTCGAGGTTTTTCTTGTTGAGCAGCAGGGAGAGGTCTTGCTTGAGTCCACCCATGCTCACGTTGATGGGCAGGGTGTAGGAGGAGGTGGTGATGTCGAAGAAGTAGGGGGAGCCTGCGCTGCGTGAGCTGTTGGACGTCAGGGGCAGAGTCTGGAGGGTGAGCAGCTTCGCATTGTTCTCAATGGGCTGTGAGAGCTCTTCATAGAGCTGGCTGCCGACGAAGGAGGGAGGAGGGGTGTCCCAGGTGCGGTGCAGAGCCTCGATGGGGTCATTGGTCTCCTCGAGCTCTTCGATATTGATCTTAGCCTTTTGATTCTCACCACCGACCCACCAAGCGTATTGCGTGGTGTTGTTGCCGCGTGAGGGCATGGAGATCAGGTCGGCATAGATGTACTGATCGCGTGAGGCGGAGTTGCCCAGTGTGCCTTCCCCGATGAGGCAGATACGCTTGCCTGGCTGTCGGCTGCTGAGCTGCTTGTAGGCACCGAGCTGCTGCGTGGCCTTCTCGTCACGCGAGGAGATGAGCCAGCGGCGGAACATGGAGGGGCGACCCTTTTCGTAGGTCTCTTGGATCTTGCTCGCCTTGCCACTCACGCTATCGCCGTAGATAGGACCATCCCAGCTGTTCCAAACGCCGAGAAGGTAGGGATTGGAGCCTCCATCGCTGCTGTTGAGGATACCTGAGTTTGCCGTGACGCGCTGGTCGGGACCGACTTCGGCTTGTAGGGCGGCGATGGCGGCATCGAGACCGACTTTTGCCTGCTGGCGGGCTTCCTCGACGAGGAGCTTTTGGGCGGCGATGCGGTTGCGACTCGCGACGAGAGACATGAGACCTATCGCAATGAGCGCGATGAGGACCATGAGGACCATGGTGGCGATGATAGCAAAGCCTGAGCGCTTTGCTGGTAGTTTTCTGTGCGTTTTCATGCTGCTTGTTGGGGGAGATCAAAGCTGATACGCACACGACAGGATGCTGACCTAGGGAGAGATGCTGCGGTGCGCGTATCCGTGTACAGCGTGTTGGTGAGACACCCTCACGCTGGAGTTGATTTTCATGATTGAATTTACACAAACGCGGCAGAAAATCAAGCTAAAATTTATATACATTGTAGAGAGATTTTGTGAAGTGCGCGGGGCGGCTTTAGATTTGCTTTAAAAAAGTATTTACTCTTAATTTATTTTAAATTCATTCTAAAATAAAAAATACCTGTCATGTCGCCGAAGAATCATATAACACTTGCTAAGAGTCTCGCTATGGGCTACACTGGTGGTGTATTTTTATCCCATGAATAGACTATTTTCTCTGTTTTCTGTCTCTCTTTTATCGCTGCTCGCGGCTACAGAGCTTCGAGCTCACGCATTCCCTACTGATAGTCTTGTTGATGCGGCGAAAGACGCGCTGGTGATCTACAAGGATGACGAGAGCTTTGTGCGCCAGGTCAAGCT
>CAYJID010000178.1:0-4890 GCA_964370135.1 uncultured Akkermansia sp.
GGCTGGCCGTGGGGTGATCCTTGGAATTGAGGATCGTGTCAAGGACAGCACGACGTTGACGCGTAATGCGCACGCCAACTGATTTGATGAGAGAGTCTGTTTGCTCGCGGGAGCTAGCTCTTTTACTGGTGCTGATCATAGTTTCTTGATGGGTTTAGTGGTTTATATGATAAAATGTATACCCATATAATATGATTCCAAGTAGCAAGTAGCAAGCCTAAATTATTCCATTTTTAGATTAGGTGCTATTCCTCTCAGCCATTACACAGAATATCTTCATGTAGCAAGATTCTCATCCACCTCCTAATCGACGTATAACCAATAGAAATAATCACATATTTGGATAGATAAACTCCTCCCCGAGGTAATTGCGCACGCGCACAGCTTCATCATCCAATGATAGAATCATCTGGGGGTTGAGTGGTATCTTGCCTCCACCCCCAGGGGCATCAAGCACATACTGAGGCAGCGCGTAGCCCGAGGTATGCCCTTGCAACCCGTACATGAGCTTGAGTCCCTCGCTGACACTCGTGCGAAAATGGCGCGACCCACGCACCAAATCACACTGATAGAGGTAATACGGGCGCACTCGCGCACGCAGTAGTGCGTGGTAGAGGTCGCGCTGCGCCTCAAGCGTATCGTTGACCCCTCGCAGCAGCACCGTTTGGCTACCGAGTGGAATACCATGATCGGCGAGCATCCCAAGAGCCTCGTTGGCCTCCGCACTCAGCTCACGCGCATGATTGCAGTGTACCGAGAGATAGAGAGGGGCGTGGCGCTGCAGCATAGCGCAGAGTGCTGGCGTGATGCGCTGGGGGAGCATCACGGGGATGCGCGAGCCGATGCGCAGGATCTCGATATGGGGGATAGCCTTGAGCTTGGTGAGTATTGTTTCGAGGCGATGATCACTCAGCAGCAGAGGATCTCCTCCCGAGAGCAGGACATCGCGCACCTCGGTATGCTCGCGCAGGTAGGCACAGATGGCGGCCAAGCCTCGCTCCGAGAGAGCTGTACTCATGGGGCGACCTCCTGAGACGAGGCGCGAGCGTGTGCAGTAGCGGCAGTAGCCCGCGCACCGATCGAGGCAGAGGATGAGTACACGATCGGGGTAGCGATGCAGCAGCCCAGGTACGACCATATGCCCCTCCTCGTGGAGGGGATCTTCCTGCTCCTCTGGGTGATACTCCCACTCCTGCGCACGGGGGATGAGCTGTAGGCGCAGCGGGTCGAGTGTATCATGCTCATCCATCAGGCTAAGCCAATGCGGCGTCACTCGGAAGGAGAGGTGGTGTTTTTCAAAGTGCATCGCCTCTTTCTCCTCTTCTGTCAGTGTGAGCAGTCCCTCGAGCTGCTGCATCCGCGTGATGCTATGGCGCAGCTGCCAGCGGTAATCTGACCATTCTGATGGTGTCGCGCCACGTCGCAGAAGGGGGTGGATGGACTCAAAGCGTGTTTTCATATGGGAAGAATCGCAGATAACATAGGCTTTTTCTAATGCTTTGTCAAACCCGTTTTTTGCACGCTAGTATAACTAATGAATAACAATTCTAATGTAAAACGTAATATATAAGTTAGACACGAAAATTTTACAGTATACTTTTAAAGGCTGTAAGTCAAACAAAAATTTAGATTTTAGATCGAAATTATTTTTTTTATCACATTCTGATAAAATACGTACGATTTTCCTTACATTGAAATAAATTCTTTGGTAGAATGATGGAGCTATGAAACACCTAAAGAACATCACACGTTTCACCTACGAGTTCACCTCATTTCAGGGATGGCGCGTAACAATCTGTCGCAAGAATGTTCATTTTACACGCTACTTCTCGGACAAACAATACGGGAGTGAAGAGGCTGCACTAGAAGCAGCTACCTCGGTGAGAGACGCCATTATCGAGGCGTTGAAGAAAAATCCGCTCAATCCTGAGAGCGTATTTAAGAACTATAGTAAAGAGAGCCCTACGAAGAATTACCCCGTCGGGGTACGTCCTCGCAAGAGAGGCTCAGCCAGTGCATAATGGAGTAGACCGCTACGTGATACTTCTTTATTGAAAATTAGTCAAAAGCCCTTGAGAGTTGGACTCAAGGGCTTTTTTGTATCGTAGTCACGAGACATGTCAACATCTAACAATAATACATACTTCATTAAACACAAAACATATACAGTAAATTCTAAATGAAAATAATTTGTTATTTTCCTTGCACAAAAGCGAGGCGTATAGTACCATAACGCACCCTCACCATATCTCATATCCATGATAGAAAATAAGTATATCTCCCTTGATATCACCGTGTCAGCGCGCCGCCTGCACTCGGTGCTCGTTTATGACAAGACCAATGGCCGACGCTACGACCTCGGCAACGATATCTTTAGCATCGTCGTACTCGACGAGCAGACGGACGAAGCCTGCTCCAAGAAAGAATTCATGGATACCACGCACGCCATCACCGCGCGCGATCTCTTGGGGGCGAGCCTGTCCATTGAGAGCTTGAGTGCGAATCCGACGGCGCGCCGCCTCGTCGAGCGCAAGGCAGGTCAGCGCGTCACCGTGCAGTTCGCCACCTCCACCGATGGCAGCATCATCAGCTGGTGGGCGGAGCTGCGCGACGATAGCCCCTACATGCGCGTCGGTCTTCACATCAAGCCCGAGCAGTTCTCCATGCCCGTGCGTGAGGTCTGCTTGCTGGATATCCAAGCCCCCGAGGCGCGTATCGAAGGCAGTGTGAAGGGAGCTCCTGTGGTGGCAGCCGGCCAGCGACTCTTTGCTGGCATTGAGCATCCGTCTAGTCATGCAGAGGTCAGCCCCAGCGGCTTGCGCTGCCTGCTCAAGCGCAGCACCGATCTCCCTCGCCACAGCACGTCATGCTTCAGCGCGGTGCTCGGCTTCTCCGAGCCTAGCCAGCTGCGCCGCCGTTTCCAGATTGATTATCTCAATGCGGAGCGCGCACGCCCCTACTCTACTTGTCTGAATTATAACTCTTGGTACGACATCGGCTACTTCACCCGCTTCAATGAAGAGGACGCGCTCGACGTCATCCGCATCATCGGCGAAGAGCTCGTGGTGAAGCGCGGCGTCACGGTGGACAACTTTGTCATGGATGACGGCTGGGATGATATCGAGACACTCTGGGAGTTCCACTCCGGCATGCCCAATGAGTTCGCGAAGGTCAAAGAGCTCTCCGAGCATTACAAATCCTCCCCTGGCGTCTGGATCTCACCCTGGGGTGGCTACGGTGAGCCCAAGCTGCAGCGCCTCGAGGCCGCAGCAGGTCGCTTTGAGACCAACGAGCGCGGCTTCGCCCTCACAGGCGCCACCTATTACGAACACTTCCGCGACATCTGCCTCAAGATGGTGCGCGAGCAGGGCATCACCCACTTCAAGCTCGATGGCACCTCGGGTGAGGCTGCCCCTGCCGAGGGCTCGCCCTTTGGCTCAGACCTCGAAGCAATCAGCAGCCTACTCAGCGAGGTGCGCGAGGAATGCCCCGAGGTCTTTGTGAACCTCAGCACAGGCACTTGGGCGTCTCCCTTCTGGTTCAATGTCGCAGACTCCATCTGGCGCGGCAACTGGGACCACGCCTTCACGGGTGAGGGCAGCCAGCGCCAGCGCTGGATCACCTTCCGCGACGCGATGATCTATCAGAACAACGCGAAGATCTCGCCTCTCTTCCCCATCAACTCACTGATGACTCACGGGCTTATTTATAACAAGGGCGCGGGCGGTCTCACCGAGACCACCGACTTTGACCTCTCCTGCGAGATCTGGAGCGGCTTTGGCCTCGGCACCCAGATGCAGGAACTATACATCACCCCTAGCATGCTCAGTGAGCAGAACTGGGACGACCTCGCCGATGCGGCCAAGTGGGCACGCGCTCAGGCCGACATCATGGTGGACTCCCACTGGCTGGGCGGCGACCCCGCAGCCCTCGAGGTCTACGGCTGGGGAGCATGGCAGGCTGGCAAGGGACTCATCGTGCTGCGCAACCCTGCCGCGAGCGAGCAGAGCTTTAGCTTTGACCCCGCCAGCGTCTTCGAGCTCCCCCTCGGTGCCCCCTGCCAGTACAGCGTGAGCTCGCCAAAGGGCGACGCACTGCCCTTTGATAGCCTACAAGCAGGACGCATCGAGACAATCATGCTCAAACCCTTCGAACTCATTGTCATCGACGCCGAAACAATCAAGAACGCTTAAGCATACTGGCAGAGAAAACACCTAACGAAAACACTATATGCTTTTCTAATCGCATCACGCAGTGTATAAAAGGCGGGGCATTCTCTTGATGCCCCGTCTCTACATCTCTACGAACACAACCACAGCAACACAATCATGAGTTCCTCTTTTTTACCCGCGCAGTACGCGCACCCCTACGACATCAATCCCAAGTACACGAAGTCCGTCGCCTACCTGAGCATGGAGTTCGCGATTGACAATGTCTTCAAGATCTACTCCGGTGGCCTCGGCTACCTTGCCGGCTCCCACATGCGCTCGGCAGGGGCTCTCCATCAGAACCTCGTCGGCATCGGCATCCTCTGGTCCTACGGCTACTACAATCAGGCACGCGCCGAGGACGGCAACATGGCGGTGCAGTTCATCCGCAAGGAATACTCCTTCCTCGAAGACCACAACCTCAAGTTCCTCATCCGCGTCTGCGGCTCCCCAGTCTGGGTCAAGGCCTACTACCTCAACCCCAATACATTCGGCACCGCTCCCATGTTCTTCCTGAGCACGGATCTGCCTGAGAACGACGAGATGAGCCGCAGTATCACACGCCGCCTCTATGACGCCAACCCCATGACACGTCTCTCGCAGTACGTCGTACTCGGACAAGGTGGCGCACGCCTCTTTGAAGAGCTCGGCGTCGAGCCCGAGATCTACCATCTCAACGAAG
>CAYJID010000179.1:0-4864 GCA_964370135.1 uncultured Akkermansia sp.
GCCCTCGCCCGTGGAGCCGCCGAGGTGTGCATCTTTGACACCTCGCCCAAGGCCACCTGCCACCTCCCCCACATCACCTGCATCGCCTCCGCCACCGAGACCGACGCTGCCCAGTATGCCGCAGACCTCGTCATCATCTCCCCTGGCATCGAAGCCGACATCCCCTGGAGCCGCTCCTTCTGCGCGCCAAAGAACGCCCCGCTGCTCGGCGAGACCGAGTTCGCCTACAGCTACTTTGAGGGCAAGATCATCGGCATCACCGGCACGAATGGCAAGACCACCACCACCGCCCTCATCGAGCACATCCTGCTCGAGGCTGGGCACGCCGCCATCGCCTGTGGCAACTACGGCATCCCGCTGAGTGACGTCATCCTCCAGCACCCCGAGAAGAACCTCGCCGTCCTCGAGGTCTCCTCCTTCCAGCTCGAGACCATCGAGCAATTCTGCCCCGACATCGCCATCTGGCTGAACTTTGCCCCCGACCACATGGACCGCTACAAGGAGGTAGAAGACTACTTCAACGCGAAGCTGCACCTCTTTGACAACATGAGCGGCGAGCAGATTGCCATCGTCCGTCAGGGCGAGCAGCTCGGCGAGCTCACCCCACGCGTGCAGACCTTCACGACACAGGGCAGCGACGCCACCCTTTATTACAAAGACTCCAGCATCTACGAGGGAGCGCGCGCCTGCCTCAGCCTCGCAGGCACCCGCATGGAGCAAAAGCATAACGCCGAGAACTGCATGGCGGCTCTGCTCGCCTGCCGCGCGCTGGGCGTCAGCGACCGCGCCGTCGAGCGCTCCATTGCGCACTTCTCCCCTCCCTGCCACCGCTGTGAGATGGTCGCCGAGAGCGCAGGCGTGCTCTGGCTGAATGACTCAAAGAGCACCAACCTCCACTCCACCGCCGCGGCCATCCACTCCCAGACCCGCCCCATCGTCCTCATCGTCGGAGGCAAGGACAAGGGACTCAACTACAAGCCCCTCATCCCGCTGCTCCAGCAGAAAGCCAACCACTGCCTCTGCTTTGGCCAGATCGCCAGCCAGCTCGGCGACTGCCTGAGTGAGGCCTGCACGAGCGAGGTGCTCGAGACCGTCAGTGAGTGCGTGGCACGCGCCTCGCAGCTCGCGCAGCAGGGCGATGTCGTGCTCTTCTCGCCTGGCACCTCCTCCTTTGACCAATTCAGCGGCTATGAAGCGCGCGGGCAATGCTTCCGCGACGCCGTCCACGCCGTTTTACAACGATAACATCGTCACACGCCACATCCTTTCATCCCCCAATCCTCAAATCCTCAACCTCTGTCTCATCATGTTCAACAATCGCCCCACGCGCCAACGCGCCTTCCAGCAGTCGCGCTTCATGAGGTCCAAGCCCACCAAGCGCCACTTCTTCCAGAGCTTCACCACGCAGCGCTCCGCGCGCAGCCGTCTCTACGTACAGGCTTCCCCCATCCAAGAAGTCAGTAGCTCCAAGACCGTCGTACGCATCACGCTCGGTCTGCTCCTCCTCCACGTCGTCATCATCGGAGGCGTACTCGTCCATGAAAACATGGGCAAATCGACCCAAGTCACCCCTGAGTTTAGCAAAAAGCCCGACGCGGTCGGACCAGGCGAGCTGAGCTCCACCCCCGAGGTGACAAGCACGACCGTGGCAAAGAAGCCCACCCCCGCCGTCGCGCCCTCCGCCATCGCCACGGCACGCGACGCCACCTACCAAGCAACACCCCAAGAGGTATTGCCCCCTCCCCCCAGCGACATCGCCATCAGCTCCATCCCCCCTGCCAATCCTGCCAACCCCAGTGACTCTGCGACGGCCGGTGACAGTGCCCCCGTCGAGCTCGTCGCCGTAGTCGACACCCCAGGGCAGAATGCAGCCCTGACCGCCGTCGACACCACACCACGCGCGCAGATCACAGTCAGCAGCAACGCCTCCGCCCATCAGCGTCGTCAAGCCCAGCGAGGCAACTACAAGACCAGCGCAGGCGAGACATGGCAGCACGTCGCCGCCAAGCATAGCATCTCCGAGAGCGCCCTCAAGAAGGCCAACCCCGAGATGCTCCACTATGAGAATCTCTACCCAGGTGCCGTGCTCGTCATCCCCAGCAGCAGCACGCCCCCCCCACAGCCCCCCCCCTTCCGCCCCAGTGGCGCGAATAATGGAGCTGCGGCAGCCACCACAGGGCAGCGCGATCTCATCGACCGCATGGACCCCACCTACATCGACCCCGTCGAGCTACTCATCCTAGAAGCGGAGAAGAATAAGTCTACCAACACAGCCGACAGCACGGCGGAGCCCTCCCAGCCCACGCCCCCTGCAGACGAGCCCTCCGTCGCCCCCACCCGTGAGGTCGTCGCCGAGGTCGAGAAGCCCGAGAAATCCCCCGCTGGCACCAGCGTCTACAGCATCCGTCGCGGCGACACCCTCAGCAGGATCGCCAAGCGCCACGGCATGACACTCAATGCCCTGCTCAAGCTCAACAACATCCCCAAGAGCCGCGCAGGACGCATCAAGCCAGGTCAGAAGGTCAAAGTCATCACCAAAAAGCGTCGCTAAGCTCCCCGACCTCAGCCCCTGCTCATGACGCACCGAGTCTGCATCACCATCATCTGGATCTGCTTCATCCTGCTGCTCACCCTTGGCATCATCATGGTGGGCAGCACGAGCACAGTAGACATCCTGCATGATGGGGGAGATGGCCATGAGTTCCTCCTCAAGCAGGTAGGCTTTGCCCTGACGGGCTTGGTGCTCGCGCTAGGTGTCAGCTGCGTCGACTACCGCCTCGCGCGCTACTGCGTCCCCTACATCTGGATAGGCTGCACCATCCTGCTCATCCTCTGCTTTGTCCCCGGCGTCGGACTCACCCTCAACGGTGAGTCGCGCTGGATCAACCTCGGCGTCCAATTCCAGCCCAGTGAGCTCGCCAAGATCTGCCTCATGCTCTGCCTCGCCCACTGGTATACGCTGCACCGCGAGCGGGTAAAGAGCCTCACCTACGGCTTTCTCATCCCGGGGCTCATCTTTGGCATCCCCCTCTTCCTCATTCTCATTGAGAAAGACATGGGCACCGCCGCCGCCCTCGGTCTCTCGGGCTTCTGCCTCATGCTCGCTGCGGGCACACGCTGGTGGGTGCTCGCGCTCGCCGTGCTCTGTGGCGCGCTCGTCCTCTTCCAGTTCACCACCGATAGCCCCAACCGCATGGGGCGCATCGAGGCGCTCCAAGACCTCGAAGCCTACCGCCGCGATCAGGGGCTCCAGCAGTGGGTCGCCCAGCAGGGCTTTGAGCGCGGAGGCACCACCGGCGTCGGGCTCGGTGACGGCGCGGAGAAATACGGTGAGCTCCCCTACGCGCACACCGACTTCATCTACGCCATCATCGGCTCTGAGCTGGGCTTGGTCGGCACAGCAGGCGTGCTCTTCCTCTTCACCCTGATGATGATCTGCGCCATCCTGCTCGCGCTCCACACCACCGACCTCTTTGGTCGCTATCTCTGCGTGGGGCTCGCCTTCACGCTCTTCTGGCCAGCTATGGTCAATATGATGGTCGTCTCGGGCATGCTGCCCAATACGGGTCTCCCCCTGCCCTTCATCAGCTACGGCGGGACGAACCTCATCTTCAGCATCGTCGCCATCGGCATCATCACCAGCATCCAGCGACACATCCCCGAGGTGACCACCTACACGCCTCTGCACAAGCTATTCTCCACTCGTCGTTAATTTTTTACCCCCCTCCCCCTCATCAAAGAAGCACCCTATACATGAGCAGCCCCCTCTCAATCCTCATCGCCTGTGGCGGCACCGGCGGACACCTCTTCCCCGGCATCGCCGTCGCCCAAGAGCTCCGTCGCCGCGGCCACAAGCCCACCCTCCTCATCTCGACCAAGGCTGTCGACAAGGAAGGCACGCAGAAATACAGCCAGCTCGACTACGTCGCCATCCCCGCCGCCCCCCGCCCCTCGCTACTCGCGCTGCACAAATGGCCCGCCTTTGCCATCAATCAGATCAAGACCCTCTTTCTGAGCCGCAGCCTCATCCGCCAGCGCGGCATCCAAGCCGTGCTCGGCATGGGGGGCTTCACCTCCTTTCTCCCCATCGTCGCGGGCGCCCAGGAGAAGCTCCCCTGCATGGTGCATGACTCCAATGCACTGCCGGGCAAGTCAAATCGCCTCACCGCGCGCTGGTGCCAGCACATCCTCATCGGACTCCCCGATGCGCAGAGCCACTTTGACGGCAGAGAATGCATCGTCACCGGCACCCCGACGCGTGAGGAGTTCAACCCGCAGAACAAGAGCGTGCCCAACCGCAGCGAATCCCGCCGCCGCCTCCGCATCCCCGCTCAGGGTCGCCTCCTGCTCGTCCTCGGCGGCTCCCAAGGCGCGCAAAAGCTCAATGAGCACATCCTCGACGCCGCTGCGCTAGACCGCGAGGCGCACTACCTCATCATCTCGGGGCGCGCGCATGAGGCAAAGCTCCGCGCACAAGCCCAGGAGCAAAAGCTGCGCAACGTCACCATCCTCGGCTTCTGCGACCAGATGCCCGCGGCCTACAGCGCCTGCGACGGCGTCATCTGCCGCTCAGGAGCCTCCACCCTCACCGAGCTCTCCCTGATGGGCAAAGCCGCGCTACTCATCCCCTACCCCGCAGCAGCCGACGACCATCAGACCTACAATGCGCTCACCTTTAGCTCACGCGGAGCCGCCCTCCTCTGCCCCGAAAGCGAGCTCAACGCCACCACCATCCACGCCTTTAGCCAAGCTATCATCGGCAACACCGAAAAACGCCGCGCGATGGAGCAGGCGATGAAAGCACTCAGCGTCCCCGACGCCGCCTCACGCATCGCCGACCTCCTCTGCCATGCCATCCAGCAGC
>CAYJID010000180.1:0-4862 GCA_964370135.1 uncultured Akkermansia sp.
CCCTTGAGGCACACCACCTCTCCGAGCGCTTCGAAGCTCTCCTCGACAAGGCCGCTGCTGTGAAGGCCGCTACAGGCTCACGTCCCAAGGTACACCTTGCCAATGTCGGACCTCTGCGCCAGCACAAGCTGCGCGCCGACTTCGTACAGGACTTCCTCCGCGCCGGTGGCTTTGACACCGAATACGCCACAGGTGCCGACACCGCCGAAGAGATCGCGAAGCTCGCCGCCGAGTCTGGCTGCAAGGCCTGCGTCATCTGCTCGACCGATGACAGCTATCCTGAGATCGTCCCCGGATTCGTCACCGCCGTCCGCGCCCTCGTCCCCGACATGTACATCCTGCTCGCAGGCTACCCCGTCGAGCACGTCGAGAGCTTCAAGGCCGCAGGAGTGGACGCCTTCATTCACGTGAAAGCCAACTGCTACGAAACCCTCGCCACCCTCCAAGCCAAGCTGGGTCTCTAAAGCATCCATCCCCTCCCAAGTAACAATTTTTTTGCACACACAACATCACATGAGCAAAATCCCCAATTTCTCCAATCTTGACTACCCCGTCAAGCCCGTCAGCGCCAACACCTGCCCCACGGGCGCAGCATGGGTGACCAACGAGCAAATCCCCGTCGCCCCCTGCTACGACAAGAGCGCCTACGACGACTGCAACCAGCTCGGCTTCACCGCTGGCATCGCCCCCAACCTCCGCGGGCCCTACGCCACCATGTACGTCTCACGTCCTTGGACGGTGCGTCAGTACGCTGGCTTCTCCACCGCCGAGGAGTCCAACGCCTTCTACCGCCGCAACCTCGCCGCAGGTCAGAAGGGCCTCTCCATCGCCTTTGACCTCGCCACCCACCGTGGCTACGACTCCGACCACGCCCGCGTCGTCGGCGACGTCGGCAAGGCAGGTGTCGCCGTCGACTCCATCCTCGACATGGAAATCCTCTTCTCCGGCATCCCGCTGGACAAGATGTCCGTCTCCATGACCATGAACGGCGCGGTCCTCCCCGTCCTCGCCTTCTACATCGTCGCGGCCGAAGAGCAGGGCGTCAAGCAAGAGCAACTCGCTGGCACGATCCAGAATGACATTCTCAAGGAATACATGGTGCGTAATACCTACATCTACCCACCAACCCCCTCGATGAAGATCATCGCCGACATCTTCGAGTACACCTCGCAGAACATGCCCAAGTTCAACTCCATCTCCATCTCCGGCTACCACATGCAAGAAGCAGGTGCCACCGCCGACTTGGAAATGGCCTACACCCTCGCCGACGGCTGGGAGTATGCGAAGGCAGGTATCCAGGCAGGCATCGACATTGATGCATTCGCCCCCCGCCTCTCCTTCTTCTGGGCACAGGGCAAGAACTACTTCATGGAAATCGCCAAGATGCGCGCCGCACGCGTCCTCTGGGCGAAGATCATCAAGACCTTCAACCCGAAGAACCCCAAGTCCCTTGCGCTGCGCACCCACTCCCAGACATCGGGATGGTCGCTCACCGAGCAAGACCCCTACAACAACGTCGCGCGTACCTGCATGGAAGCCCTTGCGGCCTCTCTGGGTCACACCCAGTCCCTGCACACGAATGCGCTTGACGAAGCCATCGCGCTGCCCACCGACTTCTCGGCACGTATTGCTCGCAACACGCAGCTCTACCTCCAAGACGAGACCAACATCTGCAAGGTCATCGACCCATGGGGCGGCTCCTACTATGTAGAAAGCCTCACCCAAGAGCTCATCAAGCTCGGCTGGAAGCACATCATGGAAGTCCAAGAACTCGGCGGCATGGCCAAGGCCATCGAATCCGGTCTGCCCAAGCGTCGCATCGAAGAAGCCGCAGCACGCCGTCAGGCAGCCATCGACTCCGGAGCTGAGCCCATTATTGGCGTGAACAAGCACCGCCTCGCACAGGAAGACGCGCTCGACATCCTCGAAGTCGACAACTCCGCTGTACGCCTCGCCCAGATCGCACGTCTGGAAAAACTCCGCACCGAGCGTGACAACACCGTCTGCCAAGACGCCCTGGCCAAGCTCAGCGAAATCGCAGGCTCTGGTGAAGGCAATCTTCTCGCAGCCGCCATCGACTGCGCCCGCAAGCGCGCCTCTCTTGGTGAAATCTCCGATGCCTGCGAAGCCCACTTCGGCCGCCACAAGGCACCCATCAAGCTCATCACAGGTGTGTATGGCAGCACCTACGGTGACAACGAACCCCTCATCGCGCAAGCCCGCGCCCTCACGGACGGCTTCGCCGAGCAAGAAGGCCGTCGTCCTCGCATCCTCGTTGCCAAGATGGGACAAGACGGACATGACCGTGGTGCGAAAGTTGTTTCTTCCGCTTACGCTGACCTCGGCTTTGACGTAGACGTAGGACCTCTGTTCCAGACACCAGAAGAAACCGCCAAGATGGCCGTTGAGAACGACGTCCACATGGTCGGCATGAGCTCACTGGCAGCGGGACACAAGACCCTGCTTCCTCAGCTGGTAGAAGAACTCACCAAGCTCGGTCGCCCTGACATCATGGTCTTCGCGGGTGGTGTCATCCCTGCACAGGACTACGAATTCCTGCTGAACAACGGTGCCTGCGCCGTCTACGGACCAGGATCGAACATCCCCGAATGCGCCATTGACATCATGAACAAGCTCAACGCGCACCTCGGTTAAACCGAACGCGCACGAGCCATTAGCTCAATCAACAAAGGCCCCCCGACGCACCACGCCTCGGGGGGCTTTTTTATTCGAAGGGAAGCGATCGCAACAAAACACAACGCCACGCACAGCACATCCGCGACACCAAAAATGCGAAGCATTTTGGATTCTTAAGGTCTCGACCTTAAGCGATCACCGGCGATCGTTCGCCGGCGGGTCTGGGCAGAGCCCAGCAGGGTCGAGGGACAGCGTCCCTCGTGGGGTGCGGGGCGAAGCCCTGCGGCAACGCTGGATCGCAGATCCAGCAGGGCGTCAGTTCCGAGTACATCAGCACACGCCCGCGCAGCAAACCCAGCACGGCATCAACGCCGCCAACTGACGCCCCCGTCCCACCTGCGCGCGCAGCGCGCCAAACTCCCCACCGCCGCAAACGCGAAGCGTCACCGCCGCTTCTACACACTACCTCAGCGTCTTTCTTACCAGCGATACAATAAAGTAGGACATAAGAAAGATTCCAATAAAAGCTTCCGCGCTCACAAGCAACGAAGAAAATTCCTGCGTCGGTGACACTTGACTATCGCCAATTGTGAGAAAAGAAATAATACTGATATAAAGGCCAATCGTATAATCAGGCCAGCAGTAATATTTCCCCGTAATCTCAAAGAACTTGGCCTTGAAAGAGAAGTCCATTCCCAAGATCTGCATCGAAACCCCATCAAGTCCATAATGCGTATCCCAGCAATGAAGCGCACTAAAAATAAGCGTGAAAACAAACACAATTACAATCATCCAATAAAACATCCGCCATGGATTTGTACCATAATTACCAATTAAATCCAATAGTGTCAAGATAGCCTGCTTAATGTCGTTGGATAGTGTTTTGCGATGACTTCTCATATATTCAACAAAGGCCTCATCCTCGTGATCATACTCCCCTAGATTGTGGAAGTTTTCCTTGAGTATTTGGAATTGCTTTGCTTGTTGCTTATAAAGGGATTTTATAGATTGACACTTTTCTGGCTGTGCTTGCGCACTATCATTAATTACTTGGATAGCTTCTTTCCTATGAGCATGGATTCCCTTTCGTGCAGTATCCCAATCAATGTAGATAATGCCTTGATTCTTGCTGTTCTCGAATGATAATTGATGAATACTTACTCTTTCTTCACGTGTATCATTCATAAGTATAGAGCGTTCCAGAATGCAGTCTATTATTTCTAGCCTATAGAGTGCACCAACGCGTAGATTATCGTGATGCCGAAATCGACAATTCTCAAAACGAATACTGGCGTCTTCTTTGTACACGCGTGATAGATCTAGCTCACGGTCAAATGTGATAGAATGGAAAACATAGGTGATATTATTTTCAGTATTATATTGTGGCACATTATTGTTTGCAATGAGTCGACCTAAAAATGTTTGCTCGTTTATGAAGTTATAAATTAAATCTTTACGGTCTACACTTTGAAAAGAAATAGTGCACTTGCTAAATTCCATTACACCCCAGTGTACCTTTCCATTGCCAAATTGCGTCCGCGTGAACAAAACATTCGCATTAGCGAAACGAGTGTCGGCGAAATTAACACGACAATCATTGAATGACGCAGAGTTAAAATCAATTTTGCCTGCGCAAAATTGAGCTCTGTGGAAATTGATATCCCCTCTGTTAAACTGTGCGTTTCTAAAATCAACATTTCCTGTGCCGAAATTTGCTGAGCTAAAATCAACATTGCCTGTGCCAAATTTTGTCGCTTCGAAAACAACGTCTCCATCACCAAAACATACTTCGCGAAAAGATATCCGCCCCTTACCAAATCTTGCATCATAATAGGAAACTTTCCCTCTACTAAATTGCGCATAACTAAAATCAACATCTAGATCCCCAAATTCCGTTGACCTGAAACTAACGTCTCCTTGACCAAAGCTTGCTTCACGAAAAGATACACGTCCCATTTTAAAATTTGCACCATCAAATTTAAGACCATTACCTGAGTGTATACCAAAAAACGAAACATCTCCCTCTTCAAATTGAGCTTGAGTGAAAGAGCCTGCTCTAAATCGCGCATAGCGGAAATTCTTTTCACCAGCCTCAAATCGAGCATCAAAAAAATCTGTCTCCCCATCAAAAAATGCACCTCTTGCAGAAAATCCGCGTAAAATAGTCTGATCACCGCATTCCTTGCAAATCTTTGCGTAGCTAAAATTGTGCACATAGCAACCAT
>CAYJID010000181.1:0-4838 GCA_964370135.1 uncultured Akkermansia sp.
GTCCAAGTTGCAGCAGCAATCGCGATGTTTCGTTCAACTGTGATGAAATGAGTGCCTTGCCTTGGTCATCAAAGCTAATTCTGAACAGATATTGTTTTATAGACGCCTCTGTGGGGCGCAGCTGTATCATAAGAACAAGTTGCGAAAGGACTTCTTCGGCACAGAGCTACCATAGCTCTTTGGGTTTGAGCTTGCTGATGACCTCTTGTAAAAGCTCATCTGAGAGCATGCTTTCCACCTGCTCTTGTTAGTAGCTATCAGGCATTGGTGCATCGGAGAGCTCAAGATACGAAGGCTCGCCGAACTCGATGAGCAGCTGCGCACGGAGTTGTCCGCCTCCGCAGTCGCTGTCGCTTGCAAAGCGAGCACACGGATAAGACTGTCGGCTGCATTGGGGGTATAGTGATTCATCGCATTGATATTGCGCTTGAACAAAAGAGCTTTAGCAAGCTCTCTGTTAAGAAAAAACAATAGAGACTCAAACATGAGCACTTGAATCTCTATTGTTTGATACAGGGGGTTACCCTTTATTCTTCTCGTTTACTGATGAAGGGGGCAAAGAGCATACATGATGCTGGTACCACAAGCAGGTTCAGCAGCGTCGCGCTGAGCAAGCCACCAAACTGCACGATAGCGAGCGGCGCGAGGAGCTCTCCACCTGGCTTGTCCATCGCCCAGATAAGGGGGAGCAATCCGAGAATGGTCGTCAGCGAGGTCATGATGATGGGGATCACGCGCTCAAGCGAGCCTTCTCGTATGGCATCACGCGTGCTCAAACCACTCTCCTCAAGGTTGCGGTAGCGATTGAGCAAGATGAGTCCCGATCGGATGGCAAAGCCAATCACAGTAACGAATCCCACGAGTGAACTCACGGAGAGGATGGGATTGATGATGTCCCCTGCGAGGATGGCCGTGAGGTCGTCATTCGCGGAGATCCACACTGCGGCGATGCCGCCGACGAGGCAGAGCGGTACGTTGACCAGCGTCAACAGCGCACGGCGGAAGCTACCGAGGCTGCGGGAGAGCAGCAGTACGATGAGCACGAGGATGACACCGCCCATGAGATAGAGACGCTGCCCTGCCTCCTCACGACTCTTGATCGTGCCCGCGTATTCGACGGTGCAGCCCATGGCCTCGATGGCGGGATTGAGCTGCTCACGGCAGGCCTTGGCGAGGTCACCGAGGTTGGAGTTGGGCGCGGGGTTGCAGGAGATCATCGCCTTGCGCAGACCATTCTCACGCAGGATGAGATTGGTTTCTTCAATTCGGAAGACATGGGCGACATCTTCGAGCTTGAGCACCTTTCCGCTAGGGGCGAGTAGCTGGAGCTGCTTGACATCGCGCAGGCTCTGACGCAGGTCGGCATCGAGGCGCATCATCACCTTCCAGCGGTCGACGTTTTGGATGATTTGCCCGAGTTCTAATCCGTTGAAGGCGGCGGAGACCTGCTTGGCGGCTTCTTCCATCGTGAGCTCGTAGGCGGCGAGTTTTTCACGCACGTACTCTATGCGCAGCGTATCGACGAGGATCTCGCGATTGGCGCGAGCATCGGCGACCTCGGGCATGGAGTTGAGGATGTCTGAGGCTTTTTTCGCAGCCTCTCGCAGCTGGGCGAGATCGGTGCCGTAGATGTTGATGGCGATCTCGGAGGCTGAGCCTGACAGCGCGCTGCTGATGCGGTGCGCGAGGGGGAATCCTATCATCCCTCCCATGCCTGGGACATCCTTGAGCACAGCATTGATCTCACGACGGATGCGCGCTTGGTCAGCACTCAGATCGACGCGGACTAATAGCTCGGCTGCGCTCACGGGCTCGGCATGCTCGTCATTCTCGGCGCGCCCTGCACGCTGAGCGACCGACTTGACCCCTTCTATGGTTTCGATACGCTTCATCGCCTGTCTGGCCATGCGCTCTGTCTCCGCGAGGGAGGTGCCAGGGACAGCATTGACAAAGACGGTGTAGCAGTCTTCATTGAAGGGCGGCAAGAAGCTCGTACCAAAGCTGCTGGCAAGCCAGATCGCCCCTGCGGTGATGCTGAGCATCGTCGTGCAGATGAGCCTAGGCCAGCTCATGCAGAAGCGAAGCACGGGCGCGTAGACGGCCTTGATGAAGCGCGCGCTGACAGAGTCAACGCTGGCGTTCTTGTCCCTATTGGGCTTGAAGAGCAACAGAATGAGCACAGGTGTGATCGTGAGTGCCACGATGAGCGAGGCGAGCAGGGCTACCATGTAGGAGATACCTAGTGGCTGGTAGAACTGCCCCTCCACCCCGCTGAGGAAGAGCAGCGGCGTGAAGACGAGCAGGATGATCACGGAGCTATAGCCCATGGAGCTGAGGATCTCTCCCTTCGCATCCATGATGACGCCCATCTTGGTCTTGCGCTGCGCTTCGGGTAGTTGTGCGTTGACATTGAGCTTGCGCCACGCGACCTCGACAAAGATGATCGCATTGTCCACGACATCACCCACTACGACGGCGAGGCCACCCAGTGTCATGATATTAATCGCGAGCCCGAGGACGGGGAAGAAAGCCATGCCCAGCATCACCGAGAGCGGCATGGAGAGCAGCGTGATGATGGCGGTGCGTACATTGAGCAGCGTGAGGACAATGACGGCGAGCACGACGAGTGCGGCGATGAGCAGGGTCTCTCTCCCGTTCTCCAACGAGAGGGTGATGAAGTCGGACTGGCGGTAGGCGTCAGTGTAGATTTTCATCCCCTGAGGCAGTCGACTCGCGCTGAATTCTTTGACGGCTTTGTCGACCTCCTCGGTGAGCTTCATTGTATTGGCTCCGGGGGCTTTCTGGACTGAGAGGATGACGGCATCCCCGCCCTTGAAGCCTGCATTGCCACGGCGCGGGGCACCTCCGATGCGTACATCGGCGACATCTTCGACGCGCAGCACACCACTGGGATGCCCCTCGATGAGGGCGCGCTTGATGTGCTCGGTTGTGACGGCGCGGGATCGCTGCTGGAGAGGGATTTCCAGACCAGCGACATCTTCGAGATATCCTGCGGTGAGTGTGCTCTGGGCCTTGGAGATAGCCTGCTCTAGCTGGCTGACGGAGACGCCAGCTTGGCGCATTTTTTCCGTATTGTAAAGCACTTGGAACTCAGGTAGCCGTCCACCGAGGACGGTGACCTGCCCGACACCAGGGATGGACATGAGGCGGTTGCGCAGGTGATACTCTGCAATGCGGCGCGTCTCTAGGGGATCGGTATTCTCGTCGCTTGTGATGGCTAGCAGCATGATTTCACCCGTGACGGAGATGATGGGCGTGAGCTCGGGATTCATCCCCTCGGGGAGCGATTCGCGTACGGTGGCGAGGCGCTCGGAGACGATCTGGCGCGCACGGTAGATATCGGTGTCCCAGTCAAAGTCAACCCAGACAAAGGAGAGACCACTGCCTGAGGAGTCGCGCACGGCCTTCACCCCTGCTGTCCCCTGCATCGCGGCATTGATGGGGATGGTGACGTATTGCTCTACCTCCTCGGCTGTGAGACCTGAGGCCTCTGTCTGCACAGTAACTCGGGGGACTTTGAGCTCGGGGAAGACATCGACGGGCATACGCTGGATCACCCAGATGCTCGTCACCACCATGAATAGGGTGATAAGGATGACAGTGAGGCGATTGCGTAGGCAGAATTCTAAGATTGCATTCATTCTTTAGTGGTCCTCTCCTTCGTGGAATTTGCCATCGGCGTGGAAGTGTCCCGTCTGCTTCTGCTTGACTGTATTACCCCCAAGCAAGAATTTGAGCTCATAGCCTCCCGTGACGACGATATGCTCTCCTGCATGGATGCCTGTGACCGTGCTCATGTCACGGCGGGTACCGAGTACGCCGACCTTGATGGCTTCATATTCTGTCTCGCTGCGCTTGACGAAGACGATGTCATCGACGCCGACTTTGATGATGGCGGTATTGGGGATGCTGATGCCCTTCTGTGCTGCGTCGTGCTGGTAGAGGTCAATGCGGCAGAGTAACCCCGCGCGTGCATGGGCGGGCAAGGAATCGGCGACGAAGTAGAGCTGGCGCGTCTGCTTGATTGGGTCGATCTGGTCGGCGATACGCAGAGTGCCCTTCACGCGGAGTTGCTTCTTGCCCATGGGGATTGTGGCAATAGCTTCGCTGAACTGGGGTTGCTCGTTACCGTAGAGGCTAGCGCGGATTTCAAGCGTACGCGGGTCTATCATGGAGAGGACGTTGTCACCCTGCTGAGCCCAGCTTCCTTGGCGCAGTGCGATCTCGCTGATGCGTCCGTCTTGCTTGGCACGGATGCCGAGCAGCACGTGGTGTCCGTCGTGGATGATCTCTGCTCCCATGGCGCTCGTATGGAGTCGAACTCGGATATTTTGTCCCGCGAGTAGCTGCTCGGCAGCTTCGGCCTGCTTGAAGCGTAGCTGCTCTTCAAGCTCACTGTTGCGTGTGCCTGTTTCTTTTAGAGCATCAAGGCGTGTCTGCATGGTGGCGATATCGGAGAGGAGGCGCTTGTGGGTCGCCTCGGCGTCATTTTGCTGTGCGACGAGCTCGGCGATGCCTGGGGCTTCTACGGTGAAGAGTAGGTCTCCTTTGTTGACGAGCTGCGCGGAGCGCACCTTGAGATTGAGGATGCCGGCACTGGGGAGCACGTAGCTCTCATAGGCATGAGAGGGCGTATCGAGAAAGCCATGGAGGCTTGTGACGAGATTGCGCTGTGCGGCAGGTGCTTGTTGCGTCTTGAGCGCAATGATGTCTTGCGCATGAGGCGTGACGGTAAGGAGTTCATTTTCTACTCCATGGTCATGCCCGTGATCATCGCCTGCTGGCTCTGCATGCTCTCCATTGGGACCATGAGCGTG
>CAYJID010000182.1:0-4831 GCA_964370135.1 uncultured Akkermansia sp.
CCGAGGCGGTGGGCGCGGTCGCTGGCTTGGTTCTCCACGGCGGGATTCCACCAGCGGTCGACGTGGATGACGTGGCGCGCGCGCGTCAGCGTGAGGCCTGTGCCCGCGGCCTTGAGCGAGAGCACCATGAAGGGAGGACCGCCCGTGGCTTGGAATTGCTTGACGACACGCTGACGCTCCGAGATGGGCGTGCCGCCGTGGATGGTGAGCCCCGCCTCTCCGTAGATATCGCGCCCCATGTCGAGCAGGGCATCGACCATGCTGCGGTATTGGGTGAAGAGTAGTGCTGGCTCACCCTGCTCCGCGAGCTGGCGTAGCAGCTGAGCAAGGCGCTGCATCTTGCCGCTGCGCTCGATGTCAAAGTGTGGCTCGCCGAGGTAGAGCGCGGGGTGGTTGCAGATCTGCTTGAAGCGCGTGAGCAGCGGCAGGATGAGCGCGAGGCGTGTGCGTGGGTCGGGCTCGTGGATGAGCGCTTGCATATGCTCGACCTCGCGGGCGTAGAGACGCGCCTGCTCGGCGGTGAGATGGCAGTAGGCGGCTTTCTCACTGCGGGGCGGTAGGTCGGGTAGCAGCTGCGGGTCGCTCTTGAGACGGCGTAGGATGAAGGGGCGGATGAGACGACGCAGCGTGCTGTAGTCGCTGCCTATCTCGCGGAGCATCTTGCGAAAGGTGGCGTCGTCGCCGAGCAGCCCTGGGTTGAGGAACTCAAAGAGGCTGTGTAGGTCATTGAGCGTATTCTCCACAGGTGTGCCGCTCAGTGCGACGCGGCGCAGCGAGTCGAGGCGGCGGATGGCCTCGGCGCGCTGGGACTGGGCGTTCTTGATGGCCTGCGCCTCATCAAGGATGAGCGCGGGGAGGCGGTGGCGTGCAAGCTGACTGCTCAGGCGTGTTGCCATGCCGTAGCTAGTGAGCGCGACATGCGCGCGGGTGAGGAGTCGCTCGGGCTCGCGCTGGAGCAGCGTGCTATCTCTCCCCGAGAGATGGTCGGGGTGCAGGATGAGGCTGCGTAGCTGGGGGGCGAATTTCGCGATCTCATCGCGCCAGTTGTCGAGCAGGGAAGCGGGGGCGACGATGAGCGCGGCTCCATGGTCGAGGGCTTGGGTGGCGTGCAGGTGGCTGAGCCACGCGACGACTTGGATGCTCTTGCCTAGTCCCATGTCGTCGGCGAGGCAGGCACCGAGCCCTGCCTCGGTGAGCTGGAGGAGGAAGCGCACGCCCTCGCGCTGGTAGGGGCGCAGCGTGTCGTGGAGCGTGGGGGTGATGTGGAGCTGCTGCTCGCTGTGCTTGAGCTTTTCTAAGGCGGCGAGCAGGGCGTCGCCTGCCTCCACGCGCACGAGTGGATGAGGATCGGGGAGCTGGGCGAGCGCGTCGCTGCGCTTGCCGAGGAGGTAGCGTAGCCCGACCATGAGCGGGATGCCCGCGTGGTGCATGCTCACGGCGCGCCGCCAGCCGTCGAGCAGGCTCTGGAGCTTTTCTGCATCCATGAGCACCCACTCACCGCGGAAGCGCACGAGTCCGTCTTCACTCGCCATGAGATCCGCGATGTCCTCATCACTGAGCTCATGCATGCCCAGCGCGAGACCAGCGGAGAATTGGAGTAGAGAGTGCATGCGCAGCCCGCCGCCTGCGGATTTCTGCTGCGCGCTGTCTTCGGCTAGGTCGAGCTTGACCTCGAGTTCGACGCGCTTGGGCTGGGTCTTCCAGAGGTTGACGACGCGGGTCTCGATGCCCGCTTCTTGGAGGGCGGGCAGGCAGAGGAGGAAGTCGTAGCAGGAGCGCGCGCTCCACGCGCAGGGCTGGTAGATCTGCTGCGTGCGTACGAGCTCATGGAGGAAGTAGCCTGCCGCTCCGAGGCTCGCAGCGGCCTGCTGGAGGGGACGGATGAGGGCGAGGATGGCGTCGCGGTCATCCGCAGCATGACGTAGGGCGAGGCCGAGGGGGATGTGGCGGGGCTTCTCATCGTCGCCGATGCGGTGGACGACGGTGGCGAGGAAGGCGAAGGGCTTTTCCTCGCCCTGTGCGCCTGCGTTCTCCGCGAGGTGGAGCGTGAGTTTTCCTAGTTGCGACCAGCCTTCCCCGAGGGAGGCGAGGTATTGCTCGGGAGTTTTTTCTGCACGTGCGGCCGCGCTGTACCACGCGTCATGGAGCGAGTCAAAGCAGTCGGCGAGCTGGCTGGCCGTGATGCCCGCGCCCTCGCAGGGGGGCATGGCGTCGAGGAGTTGATTGCAATAAACGGGCGTGGGGCGTAGGCTGATTTCTTCCTTGCCCTGTCGCAGGAGGCGCAGTCCGTGCTGGAGGGCGAGCTGTGCCTCGTGTCGCAGCCAGGGGAGGATGGGATTAGTTTTCTTGTCTGCCTCTTCAACCCCATGCAGGACGAGGTCGAGCATGCCCTTGCCGACGGAGCCGCGAAAGGCGTGCTCACGGCGCGGCTGTCTGCCTCCCGAGTGCCAATGCATGCTGCCATCGGTGAGGATGGTCAGATGAGCCGTGACCTGTGCGCTCATGGGGAGGGGGAAAGATTCAGGGGATTATTGATCCTTGCGGTCGGGGTAGCCTGTGAGGCGTTTCTTCGCGCGCTCGCGCTTGGCGATGGCTTTCTTGGAGAAATACTCGGGGTGCTCGGCGACCCATGCCTCGTAGAGGTCGGGGCGGTTCTTCTGCGTGCGTTCGAGGGATTGCTCGAGCTTCCATTGGGCGATGGCTTGGTGGTTGCCCGAGAGGAAGACGGGGGGGACGGGGAGGTCGCGGAAGGTGTTGGGCTTCGTGAACGCGGGGGCTTCTAGCAGACCGTGGGCAAAGGATTCTTCCTCACTGCTGCGCGCATCACCGAGTGCCCCTGGTAGGAGGCGCGCGACGGCGTCGATGAGGATGACGGCGGCGATCGCGCCATTCGTCAGGATATAGTCCCCTATCGAGATCTCCTCGTCGACGAGCTCGTCAACGACGCGCTGATCGACGCCCTCGTAGTGCCCGCAGAGGATGATGAGGTGCACGCTCTCGCCAGCGACGCAGGGGGCGGCGAGCTGCTCAACGAGCGGCTGCTTGAGCGGGCGACCCTGTGGGGTCATGAGGATGACGCGGGTGTGCTCACGGCGCAGCTCCTCGATGGCGGCAAAGATGGGCTCGCATTTCATCAGCATGCCCTGCCCGCCGCCGCAGAGATAGTCATCGGTGCGGCGGTGCTTGTCTGTCGTCCAGTCGCGCAGCTGGTGGGAGCGCACCTCGATGAGGCCTTCGTCGGTGGCGCGTCCCATGATGCTCTGACTCAGAGGCTGGGATACGATCTCGGGGAAGAGGGATAGGACGTCGATTTCAAGCAGCATTGTGTTGGGGGCAGGGTTGATGATGGGATGTGGGGTTGATTAGTTGCCGTGGCGCAGCATGCCTTCGATGTAGGCGTCGATGTTGCCGTCCATGACGTCGTGGATGTTGCCCGACTCGACGCCGGTGCGCAGGTCCTTGACCATCTGGTAGGGCTGGAAGACGTAGGAGCGGATTTGGTTGCCCCAGCCGATTTCGCCTTTTTCGGAGTACTGGCGGTCGGCTTCGGCGCGCTTGCGGTCTTCTTCGAGCTGGATGAGCTTTGCCTTGAGCATGCGCATGGCTTCTTCGCGGTTGCGCAGCTGGGAGCGCTGGGTCTGGCAGGCGACGATGAGTCCTGAGGGGAGGTGGGTGAGGCGCACAGCGGTCTCGACCTTGTTCACGTTCTGCCCACCCTTGCCGCCGGCGCGGTAGGTGTCCATCTTTACATCGCATTCCTTGACCTCGATGTCGACATCATCCGAGATGTCGGGTGTGGCGTCGAGGGAGGAGAAGGAGGTGTGACGCTTGCCCGCGGAGTCAAAGGGGCTCATGCGGACGAGGCGGTGGATGCCGCGTTCGTTCTTCAGATAGCCATAGGCGTATTCACCGTCGATCTTGATGGTGACGGAGCGTACTCCTGCCTCATCGCCGTCGGTGCTCTCCATCACTTCTGTGGTGAATCCCTGTCGCTCGCAGTAGCGCAGGTACATGCGCATGAGCATGCTCGCCCAGTCGCAGGCCTCTGTGCCACCAGCACCAGCGTGGATGGTGATGTAGCAGCCCGCGTTGTCATGGGCTCCATTGAGGAGAGTGAGGAGCTCAAAGCTGCGCAGCTTTGCCGACCAGGCGTCGTATTCGCTCTTGGCTTCGGCGGCCATTTCGAGGTCGTTGTCCTCGGCAGCCATCTCGATGGCGACGTCGACGTCGTCGATGGAGGCTTCGAGGCGGCGGTATTCTTCGAGGCGACGCTTGATGGGGTTGACCTCATTCATGAGGGCGCGCGCGGCATTCGGGTCGTCCCAGAAGTCGGGGGCGGCCATGCGCTCGTCGAGCTCTGCTACTTTTTGTTCGAGGCTAGAGAGGTCAAAGATAGCTCCCGAGCTCGGAAAGACGGCTGCGCATTGCGGCCGTGTCGAGCGCCGAGAGATCAATATTGGTACTTGGCTTGTCCATACGCGCGAGAGTATACGGGCTGGGGCGTAAAAGTCAAGTTTTCTTTCCTTGACGGCTCGCTGTAGATTTGTTATCATTTCGCGATGAATTCTTCTGATCAAGCTCTCTCCGTGTTCCGCCAAGATTATTTGGGTAGTCGTATGAATTGCGCTCAGGCTGTGTGCCATGGCGTGCAGCGTGATGATCTCATCGCCAGCATGAGCGACTGCGGCGGCGGACGCGTGGAGGGCGGTACCTGTGGCGCGCTGTATGCCGCGACGGTGATCGCAGGGGCAGAGGGCGCGGAGCTGATCCGCGAGCGATTCGCCACGCTGCACGGTGAGACGACCTGCCGCGCGCTCAAGCAGGGGCAGCG
>CAYJID010000183.1:0-4795 GCA_964370135.1 uncultured Akkermansia sp.
CCGCTGGCGAACGATCGCCAGAGATCGCTTAAGGTCTATCCTCAGAGTTCTCGCTACGCGAGAACCGTCCAAGAAGTGTCTTGGACTCTCTTCGTCTCATGTTGACATGCAACATGCCTTAAGAATCCATCGACTTGATACAGCTTATTTTGCGCTCACTGCTGCATTTCGTTCAACGCCCCCCCTGACGCCGAATCCGCTTGATCTCCGCCCCCCTCTCCACTAATATATCGTCATGCAAGGCTGCCTCGGAATCCTCTGTCTCCTCCTCATCATCAGCGCGCTCGTCGCCAGTGTCACCTACAATCTCGTTGTCAACGATAATCTCCACTTCGAAACCCGCGACAGCCGCCCCGAGCACGTCAACACGCGCCGCACCTACCGCACCCTCTCCCCCACCTACGAAGGCAACGATTTCAAAAACCTCGATAGCGAACAAAAATCCCGCTAATGTCCCCCCTCCCCATCATCGGCTACACCCTCGGTGATCAAGCGGGCATCGGCCCCGAGATCATCTCCTCCGCCCTTCACAACTGGGCACACCCCGACATCAAGCTCCAGCTCATCGGTCACCAGCTCCCCTCCATCACCCCCGGCCTCCCCACACAAGAAAGTGCCCAAGCCGCCTGGGATCACCTCGAGCTCGGCGCTCAGGCTCTCAAAGAAGGCCGCATCGCCGCCCTCGTCACCGGTCCCGTCAGCAAGGAGGGCCTCCACGCCTGCGGCTTCCCCTTCCCTGGTCAGACCGAGTTCTTCGCCTCCCGCCTCGGCGTCGAGCACGATCACGCCATGTGCCTGAGCGGTCAGCGACTCACGGTCGCCCTCGCCACCACCCACATCGCTCTGCGCGATGTCCCAGACGCCCTCAGCACTGACCAGCTCGTCCGCGTCGCCCTCCTGCTCACCGACTTCATCATCGAGACAAAAAAATCTCTCCACCCCCGCCCCCGTATCGCGCTCGCAGGGCTCAACCCCCACAACGGAGAGAACGGTGCCTTCGGTGATGAAGAGTCACGCCTCATCGCCCCCGCCGTCACCCAGCTCCAAGCCCTGCGCCCCGACGTCGACTACATCGGTCCCTGCGTCCCCGATGTCGTCTACCGCGATGCCGCCGACGGAGCCTACGACGGCATCGTCGCCCCCTACCACGACCAAGCCCTCATCCCGCTCAAGCTGCTCGACTTTGACAACGCGGTCAACGTCACGCTCGGTCTCCCCCGCCTGCGCATCAGCCCCGATCACGGCACCGCCTTCTCCCTCGCGGGCAAGGGACTCGCCAATGCCTCCAGCATGCGCGCCGCCTTCGAGCTCGCCTTGCAATACACTCGATACAAAGCACAGCTCGCCGCACGCCCGTCTGACTTCACCATTTGAGGCATTTCCCTCAATTTTTCAAAAAATACAAAAATAGTGTAGATTCTCTGTAGAAATAGCGTTCTCTAAAGAAAGGGTCATAGCGACCCTCACTTTTCCCAAAAAAATCATCATGAAAACCTCCCTCCTCCTCATCGCCCTGCTCTCCAGCTCCGTCATCGCCGCTGAAAATGCCGACAAGCAGAAATCAGGCAAAGGCCGCACCTCCACCGTCCTCGTCGCCATGGACAAGAACGACGACAAGCAGCTCGACAGCGAAGAATACCGCGCCGCCGAAGAACGCCTCAAGGCAGGCCAAAAGAAAGGCGCCAAGAAAGCCGCACGTGCGAAGTTCGACACCGACGGTGACGGCAAGCTCAGCGACTCCGAAAAAGAAGCCATGAAGGCCGCCAACAAAGAGCGCCGCGCCAAGCGCCAGCTCAAGCGCTTCGACACCAACAAGGACGGTGTACTTGACGACGGCGAAAAAGCCGCCATGGAAGCCAAGCAGCTCGAACAGAAGCAAGCCCGCGAAGCCAAGAAAGCCGAAAAGCTCGCCCTCTACGACACAAACAAAGACGGCAAGCTCGACAAAGAAGAGCGCAAGGCCATCCCTGACAAAGAGATCCGCACCAAGCTCGACAAGTTCGACACCAACAAAGACGGACAGCTCGACAGCACCGAGTTCGCCGCAGCTGTAGAAGCTGATGCCAAGCTCCTCAAGGGTAAAGGCAAAGGCAAAGGCAAAGGCAAGGGCAACAAGTCCCAGTCCGTCGAGCAGGTCTAATCCTCAGCTCGCCCCCGATTTTACATAGCAAGCAACAGAAAGATGGAGTGTCCACGACGCTCCATCTTTTTTATTGGCTCTCCCCTATCCTTGCCACATCAGGCAGCTCACAAAAACCAGTAAAGAAGAAAGCCACCGAGAGGGAGGAGGATAAAAACGAGGAAATAAAGATAGCCCCTCTCCGCTTGCACCCAAAATCCGCTACGCTTCAGCGCAAAACGCGTCGCGAGCAGCAGTAGCCCAGATCCCAACAAAGCCCAAACAAGAGGGGCACAAGTACCCAGCGTGCGCAAGATCGCCTCCACGCCCTCGCTAGGTGGCCCCGCATCAGGCCCTAGGCCATCGCGCAGGATAAAGGCAAAGGGAATCAAATAAATCGAGCCCAAGAAGGTGACCCAAGCCGCCGCACGTACAGCATTCAATCCATAAACGAACAGTCGCTGAGGAATCGTCTTCATATCAGCTTTGACAGCCCAGAAAAACAATTGTTCAAAGAAATACAAGTACGGCTACGAGCGCCAAAAAAAGATGGGATGCCCGTAGCACCCCATCTTTATTGTAGATCTTTTTCGAAAAACTTAACCCAGCTCCTTGATCTTCTCGACAGCCGCGAGGAGGCTAGGCACGTCTTCGATCGAGATGACGGTGGCTTCCTTGCAGATGCGACCCATCATGCCGGCGAGACTCGCACCGGGGCCCAGCTCGATGAAGAGACGCTCGCCCTTGTCGGTGAGATCCTTCATGCTTGCCGACCAGCGCACTGAGCCGCAGACCTGCTCACCGAGCATCTGGCGGATATCATCCGTGCTGGTGACGGGGCGGGCTTCGTAGTTGCAGTAGACGGGCACAGGAGGCATTTCCATGGCGACATTGCTGAGCTCGGCGACGAGCTTTTCCTGAGCATCGCGCATGAAGCGGCTGTGGTACGCGCCCGCGACATTGAGCTTCTTGGCGATCTTGATGCCAGCGGGACGTGCGCCTGCGACAGCCTTGTCCACACCCTCGACGGAGCCGGAGACCACCGTCTGACCAGGGCAGTTATAATTCGCCACATCAATATCACACTCGGCAGCGAGGGCGGCGACCGCCTCATCACTACCGCCAATCATCGCCGCCATCGTGCTGGGGGCGGCTTGGCAAGACTCTTCCATATAGGCACCGCGCTTCTGCACGAGTGCCAGACCCTCTTCCATGCTGTAGGTACCGACGGCAGCGTGTGCGGTGAACTCGCCGAGTGAGAGACCAGCCGCGGCGACGGGCTCGATGTCCACCATGCTCCTGAGCACCTCCAAGAGAGCAAGACCGTGGAGGTAGAGGGCAGGTTGGCAATTGCAGGTACGTGTGAGCTCCTCATTGGGACCTTCAAACATGATCTGCGTGAGCGAGTAGCCCAGCGAGGCATCAGCCTTCTCCATCATCTCACGTGCCTGTGGGTAGGCGTCGTAGAGGTCCTTGCCCATGCCCACTTTCTGGGCCCCCTGTCCTGGAAACAAAAGTACTGCTTTCATAAATATAAGTAGCACACGTCGGTGCGCTATGAGTTTAGCAGCTACAGCAGCCGCTGTCAAGATAACTCGATCTGCATGCTAGGCTCTGCTGCAACAGACAAAAATAGGGCTGGTCAACAAGCACTCGTTGCTCTACACTGAGGGCTGTCTGCGGCGCAGCATCGTCTTTCATCTTCATTCCCTCTCTCAGCGAGAATCAGTCCTATGCCTCCTATCATCAAATACGCCTTCGTGATCTACCCTCTATCGGTTTATCCTGTGCTATTGGTATGGAATCTTGTCTATGATAAGCCAATAGATCTGATTGGCTCGCTCTCGGCCATTGTGTTCGCGATCATGTTTTATGTGCCGACCTGCCTGCTGTTGACCTTTCTGTTTTATCCCATTTATCTTCTGACAAAGAGAAATCTCGTGGCGTTTTTGTTGCCACCTCTAGTGCTTGCCCTGTTCCAAAATAACGCGATGGCCTCTTTTGCCGGACAGGACGCTCCTTTTTTTCGCCTCAGAATAGAGAATCTCCTACACTGGCTCCCCTTGCTCATCACCTACTCATGGGCCATTGCTGATAGAATGAGGGCAAATAAGCTGCAAGCAGCTCAACGTGAAATAGATTCATAAGGATCAAATGGGAGGCGCAGAGCCATGGGCTAGAGAGCCGTTTTTTTCTTGCGTCATGAGTGCGTGAATGATATATTCATCTCTTATGAATAAAGTATCACAATATGTAACGTATTTCATGCTGAGCTTGTTCTGCATGTTCTGCCCATCTTGTATCGATTCGCACGAGTACAGTCGATATATTGCCCCCCGATTTGTATACACCTTGGACAAGGTCGATATAGATGGCTATGATCAATATCACATAGGAATAGACGGCTTCTGGGATGGAGACAATGGCAGCGAGGGACTCACAGGAATCGCGGTTGATGGAGTATACCTCTACCTAGAAAAATCTCACAATAGCTATTCGTGTATCAAGATGGATACGAGAGATGCTAGGATAAGCAAGAGTAAATGGAACCTTATCCACGATATTGTCTATGAAAATAGGATTGAGCGCATCCCTTCTACTATCAAGCTAATCAAGCCTCAGGTCTTTTTTGATAGCCTCGCTCGCGTGAAGAAGAAGTGATTTGTTGCATTGCCT
>CAYJID010000184.1:0-4790 GCA_964370135.1 uncultured Akkermansia sp.
TTCTGGGGTCAAGGGGCGAAGCCCCTGCGGGTTCGGGCAGAGCCCGAGGAAGTGCTGGATCGTAGATCCAGCGGGCGTCAGTTTCGCATTGATGAGCACGCGCCCGTGAGGCAAATGCTGCATGGTGGCAACGCCGCAAACTGACGCCCCCGTTAATCCGCGCGCGAAGCGCGACAAATTTCTCACCGTAGCAAGCGCGAAGCGTCACCACCGTTGTTACATCAGTGGTGACGCTTCGCGCTTGCGGCGGTGAGACAAGAGGCGCGCTTCGCGCGCAGGATGGACGGGGGCGTCAGTGTAGGCTGTGGCTGCCTTGCTGGGTTTGCCACGCGGGCGTGTGGAGTTGAGCGGCACTGACGCCCTGCGGAGGCTGCGCCTCCTCGCTGCCGTGGGCGCACACCTGCGGTGCGCCCGAAGGGGCTAGCCCCTTCACCCCACTGGCGAACGATCGCCAGAGATCGCTTAAGGTCTAGACCTTAAGAATCCATCGACTGATCGCGGGTGGGTTGCTCACCCTTTATTCGCAGCGCAAGGCAGCCAACACCGCCTTGCGCTACATCAGCTCACTTATTTCGCCTTCTTCCCATCAAAGCGCGTCGAAAGCACCAGCACCTCAAAGGGCTCCAGCGTCACCGTCACACTCCCCTTCGCAGGGATGCCCAGCTTCTGCACACGCTGATCCCCAAAGGGCGATTGCAACTCAATGCCACCCTCCGTCACAGGCTCAAAGAGCGCCATGCTCAGCTCAATGCTCTGCGCTTTGTCATCAGGGTTACGCAGCGCCAATGTCGCCCCCTTGCCCTCACGCCACGAGGCATAGCCGTACACCTTGCCCTGCTCAGGGTTGCCCCCCACCCAGTGCGTGTCCGCTGTAATATCCTCATAGGCATTCGCCCAGCGTACCGCCTCAGCCACATCATCCCACGCCTTGTCATTCATCATGCCCGGTGTCAGATAAAGTTCCTGCAGGTTCGCCCCCGCACCCATGAGCATGCGGATGTCTTTCTTCAGATCATTGTCCACAGGGAAGTTGTAGCTATCACGTGTAGGATCACTGACGAGCGTCCCATCCCCGCCGCTTGCCTGCTGCTGCTTGAGGTTCTCACTCCACACGCCCTTCGCGTCTTTCTTCGAATCCACAGGTGCATTGTTTTTATAGCTGCGCTTGTCGCTGCAACGAGGGGCTTGGAATTCAACCCCAAGCACGATACCATGGTGCATCACCGAGCTGAGCGGATAGAGCGGGTTGTGTCGCGCAAAGCTATTATAACAAGCCGCATCGCGGAAGTTGATGTACTGCTCACGGTTGCTTCCCTTGCCAATCCAGAAGACGTCCGCCGTGCCCGTGCGCCAGATGCTATCAATGTGATTGAGCCAGAAGGGGCTTGGCCATGTGCCCACCGTGGTGTTCAAGAATACCTTAGGATTCACCCCGCGCAGTTCATTCGCAATGTTGAGCAGTCCCATGAAGTGGGGAGAGACTCCCTCACCCGCGCGGTCCCATTTGAAGTAGTTCACCCCGTCCTTGGTCATGAGGTCTTTGTGCAGGTTCAAGAACCAGTTATAATACCCAGGGTAGGCGAGGCTGAGTTGCTTGGCGTCCTGCGGGATTTGGTTGTGCTTCTTCGCGTAGTTCGCGCGCTGCTGGTCGCCGTAGTAGCCGCCGAGGGGGGATACCCAAATGCCGAAATTGGACTGGATGCCCTTGATGGCTTGGCTGAGCTTGCCAAAGCCTTGGGGGAATTTCTTCTTGTCAGGATGCCAAGGGATGTCGTTGTAGTTGTCCCAGCCATCATCGAGGACGAAAGAGTCCAGCACGATGCCGCGCTTCTTTGTGAGCTCGTCGCCGTAGTCCTTGACCGTGGCGAGCATCTTTTTCTCATCAGGGTTGAGTCCATGATCATACCAGCCGTTGTACTGCAAGAAGAGGCTGTAGGGCTGCGCGCGTTCGTTCTCCAAGTAGGAGAGGAATCCACGGCGCAGCTGCCCCTCGGGGTAGACGCCCTGCACGGTGGAGAAGGTGTAGCTCTTGCCCTTTTCCATGGGCAGTTCGCAGTCAAAGCCGATGGTGGCTCCCTGCTCGTTGAGCTTGGCCACGCCGACGGGGTTCTCAATGCCAAAGAAGAGGCGGCTGCCTTCGTGGATGAGGGGCGAGCCGACGGCCTTGCCCTTCACCTCAAAGCCCGCGCCGCCGAGGTTGAGCAGGTTGATGTGCTTGATGTCAATGGCCTTGGTCGCATGGATATCAAAGGTCTGCTTCACGTAGCTCGCACCGTCGCGCAGCTCGGCGCTCCATTGGATGCTGATGCCTGCTTGCTCATTGCTGAATGTCGCTCTGATGCGGCGCGCGAGCTGTTTCTCACTGTTGCGTACAGCCTTGGCGCGTGCACCACCGTGCGAGATAATGATATCGCTGGTGCTAAAGCTCGTCGAGGGGTACACACCCTCCGTCGTCGTGATGGAGAAGGCGGGCTGCTTGCTGCTGACGGCGGGCATGCCCTGCTGCTGGAAGCTAAAGGAGGAGAGTGAGTTGATATCGCTCTTCCACTGGAGGATGTTGTTGGACAGCACGTAGTCCTTGCCTCCGACGACTTGGAGCAGTGCCTCCTGTGGCTTGACCGTGGAGGGGTAGGGGACGGTGTTCTCCGCGTGGGCGGTGAAGCACGCTGCGAGGGCGATCGCGAGTAATGAGGTGATCTTCATGAATGAATAGTTATCAATTAAACAGCTCTCATGAAAAATACAAAAGAGCTGGCGAATAAAATAGCATACTGATCCCAGAATGCAAGCTGATTTTTCGCTCCCCCTTGGCTCCCTCTTGGCTCAGCCCTCTTGACACGCGGGCGCCGTTTTGCTAGTGTGTGGGGATGAAACCTCATAAAAAATCTGCTCAGAAGCGCGCTCCGAAGCTCATGCGAGATGTGCGTCTCACGCCCGATCTCCAGCAGGAGTATGAGGAGTATCTCGCTTGGCTACGCGAATTTGAGCGACACTATGCCGTGGGTGGCAAGAGTGCTCTAGATCTCGATCCCGCTCTCTCACAGGAAAAGCTCCAGCTCATGGAGCAGATACGCGAGGCTTTTGCCCATGTGCATTGCCTGGGTGAGGAGCAGCTGCTCTATGGCGGTATGGCCGATGATGATCACCGTCATCCCGATGTCCGCAAAAAGCTCTCTCTGCTCGAGGAGCGTCATCGTTGGGAGCAGATCCCGATGGCGCGTCTCGCGGCCTGTGTCGATTGCCTGTCCTATTTGGGTCCCGAGGCGACGCGCTTTTTGCTGCCTGCCTATATGATACTGGAGCTCCAGCTGCGCGATCTCACGATCACGACGGGGATTGAGACGCAGTTCTGCTATGCGAAGGGGAAGAATAGTTTGTATCACGATGCTTATACGGAAGAGAGCCGCCGACGACGGCTCGCACTGCTCAATGAGGCTCAGCGTGCGACGCTCACTGCCTTTACCCATATCAAGAGGCGTCATGAGTGGAGATGCGATGGCGCAAGCGAGGGCTGGTTTGATCCTGAGCTCGCTCTGCTCCCATGGGAATGGGATGAGATCGAGTCGCGCACGCCGCCGCTGTCGGCTTATGATTATCTAGAAGAGCTCTTCCTCGATGCGTTCTTGGAGGAAGGCAGGGGGGAATGCACTTGATTTCTGCCCAGATGGGCTTATAATGGCGGCGTTTTACCGCATTATTATGGCTCGTTTTATCCTTCCGCTACTCTGGACTATCACCCTTCTTACTATCTTTTTTGCGTCGCGCCCCGTGTTTGCGGTGGTGCTGTTCGCGGGCTTGCTGGTCAATTGGCGGCTCTTTGCACCCATGCAGCTGGGGCGCGGGTTCTCCCGCGCGCTGTCGCTGCTGGTGATCGCCTATGCCTGTAGTTTTATCGCCTATCAGTCCTGCCGCTCCGTGGAGTGGCTGTGGGTGTATCCTCTGCCTCAGATCGCGCCCTCGGTGATAGGATTTCTCTCCTTTGCTATCTTGCTCGCCCTGTTGAAGGATCTCATCCTCTGCATCCTGCGCAAGGGGAAATCGCGCGTGGCGCAGCGCGTCGCAGGTGTACTCGTGCTGCTGCTGAGTCTAGCCGCAGGGCTCTATAGCATCGAGGTGACGAAGCATCCGCGCGTGGACGAGCTCGTGCTGACGCTGCCCGAGGAGGCACGCGGGCTGGATGGCCTGCGCATCGTGCAGATCTCTGACCTGCATATCACCCAAGATAGCTCCCCTGAGTGGCTCGCCCGCGTCATCGAGCTCACGCAGGCGCAGAATCCTGACCTCATCGTCGTCACGGGCGACATCGTCGAGCTCGATCTGCCTGATCACGGTGGCACCTTGAATCCTCTCAAGCAACTGCATGCGCGCTACGGGGTCTACAGCATCTTGGGCAATCACGACTACTTCCGCGACGAGAGTCCGCGCCTCGTGGAGCTGCTGGGCGAGCTGGGCATGCCCGCGCTCATGAATGAGAATGTCGTCATCAAGCAGGGCGGATCTGCCCTCCTGCTCGCGGGGGTGACTGATCCCGCCTCGACGAATTTCCCCCCTGCGCTCCAGCCCTCACCCGAGCGCGCCCTCGTGCAGACTGAGCCGTCGCAGTATAAAATTCTGCTCTCCCATCAGCCAAAGCTCGCGGAGGAAGCCGCCGCCGTCGGCTACGACCTCCAGCTCTCGGGACACACGCATGGCGGGCAGTTCTACCCCTGGTGCCTCGTCACCGAGGCTTTGTTGACCTACAACAAGGGGCTCTACCGCGTGGGCGACATGCAGCTCTATGTCAATCAGGG
>CAYJID010000185.1:0-4736 GCA_964370135.1 uncultured Akkermansia sp.
GCGAAAGAAGCTCAACGCCATCTTCCAGATCGGCTAAATCCGAGCTCGCTGACAGAGCCGCCCCCCTCTCTCTCTCTCTCGTCCAATTTACACCACCCCTCCCCCCTTTTCTTTTTCATCACCAACCAGACCATCACATCAGACAGCCAATCAAACCGTGCGAGAGAGTTTTTAAGATAATCACAACATCGCCTCACTCACGACCAACGACACTCCAGCCATGACAGCCCCACGTCACACCTGGAGCGCACCCCGTTCTCCCGAGACCACCGCGTACCGCGTCTTTCTCTGGGAGCAGGGTCAGCTCCCCGACCATCTCCTGCAGCAGTGGCAGCAGGAGCGCAAGAGCCTACTCCAGAGCATGACAGACGCTGGGGTCAAGGGCGCGCGCGGCCTGCTCCGCAGCTCCGAGCAGCAGCTCGCTGAGCTCAATGAGCAGCTCATCGAGCTGCCCTTGCTGGCACGCGAGAGCGACAGCTGCCTCGCTACGCGCGTGAGCGAGCAGGTAGCACTCCTGCACGGCGCCACGGGGCTACTCGGCTACGAGCTCTGCGGCGACGCGCTCATCCTGCTGCTCGAGCTGCAGGCCGAGAGCTCGCTGCCCGAGCTCATAGCCGACTGCGTCCGCCCCCTCGCAGCAGCAGTCGACATCGTCTGGTGTCCCGCCCCCCTCATCAGCGCGCTGAGCGCCGAGCAGGCCTATGAGCTCCAGCAGCAGCTGGCTTGCAGTGACACCACCAGCGACGACGTCGCGGAGGAAAGCTCGCCCTGGCAGCAGCTCGCCGAGAGCTTCCAGCACTTCACCGTCCTCGCCGAGGAGGCCAGCAGCGCCCTGCTCGCCGCACCGGGGAAAGTCCTCGTCGACGCCACCCTCGGCGGCGGCGGACACACCGCACGACTCCTCGCCGCTGGCGCACAAGTCATCGGCATCGACCAGGACCCCGTCGCCCGCCACGCCGCCCGCACACGCCTCGCGAGCTACGGCGAGCAGCTCCACATCCTCTCGGGGAACTTTCGCGAGATCCACGATCTCCTCCGCGCTGAGGGCATCGCGAGCGTGGATGGCATCCTCGCCGACATCGGCATCTCATCGCCACAGGTCGACTGCGCCGAGCGCGGCTTCTCCTTCATGCACGACGGTCCCTTGGACATGCGTATGAATCCCGAGGCACCCTACAGTGCCGCCGACCTCATCGCACAGGAGAGCGAGCACGCCATCGCCGACATCCTCTGGCAGTACGGCGAGGAGCGCGCCAGCCGCCCCATCGCCCGCCGCATCGTACGCGAGCGCGCCATCACCCCCATCACCACGACCAGCCAGCTCGCGAGCATCATCGCCTCCGTCCTCCCGCGCAAGGGCAAGCAGCACCCCGCCACGCGCAGCTTTCAGGCTCTACGCATCGCCGTCAACGACGAGCTAGGAGCCCTCCACGCGCTACTCGAGCAGGGCATCCAGTGCCTCGCCCCCGGTGGTCGCATGGCCATCATCACCTTCCACAGCCTCGAGGACCGCGCCGTCAAGCGCTTCTTCGAGCGCATCACCAAGCCAGAAATCGACCGCCGCGAGTGGCCCGCCCCGCGTCCGAACCCCGACTACTGCGCCCGCCTCATCACCCGCAAACCCCTCACCGCAGGCGAGCAAGAACTCTCCCTCAACTCACGCTCCCGCAGCGCCAAGCTGCGCGTCATCGAGAAGCTCGCCTCCTCCGCCGCCGCCACCTAAGACCCCTCCTCTCACCGTCCCACGCCATGTCTGCACACTCTCCCATCATCAACAAGCGCCACCGCCTCAGCCTCGGCTTCTGCGTCTGGCTCATCCTCACGGCCAGCGTCATCGCCGTCGGAGGCGTCGACTACGCGCTCGTCACCAACGAGCACGCCACCATCAAAACAGAGATAGAGAAGCTCCGTCGCGCCACAGCGGACGCCCGCATGACGGCGAACGACTACAAGGGCAAGTCCTCACTACTCACCGACCGCTGGGCACTCCGCGACCGCCTCAGCCAGAGCGACACCGATCTGAGCCCCATCCAGCGCGAGCAGATCGAGACCATGGAGAGCGATCTCTACCTCCCACTCGACGCAGGCATCCAGCCTGACCAGCAGCTCACCCTCAGCAAAACGCGCCGAGGCAGCACCCAAGCCCAATAGACCTCCCCCTCCCCTCCCTCACGCATGAGACGACAGGTGAATACCAATATACGCTTTATGATCCTAGGCGGCGGCGTTCTGCTCGCGGCCTGGGCGACAGCGTACCAATTGGTCGCGCTCCAGCTCAACTCCCAGCGTGAGAACAGCCGCGTCACCGGAGAGGTATCCGTACGTACCGAGCGACTCCACGCCCCACGTGGGCTCATCATGGATCGCAACAACGTCATCCTGACCAACAACATCCAGAGCTGCTCACTCATCGCCGACCGCTACCACCTACGCACCCTCCCCCTCGTCCTCAATGGTCTGAGCTACAATCAGGCCATCCACGACCCCCAATGGACACAGGCGAATGAAGACGAGCGAGACGCCATCCTCAAGTTCTACAAACGCCGCCTCGACAAGCAGGCGCGCCGCAGCATCAGCAAGGAGGAGAAAGAAGCGCTCACCCGCCAGAAGCGCAGCAGTGCTGACATCCAGAATGCGGAATACGACCCCGCCATCATCGAGCAGTACGTCGCGCTCCACGACCAGCTCGTCGCCGAGATCACCTACCCCTACGTCAGCCACCTCAGCTATCAAGGAAGCCCCCTCGATGAGAAAAAAGGCCTCACGCGCCACATCAGCAAGCAAGATATCGTCGAGATGATCGCCCAGACGCGGACTCTGTCATACAATGAACAGGCTCGTGCAAAAAATCGTCCAACTGTTACCATCCAGCAACGAATCACACTCGCCAAAGGACTCGACCCCGATCAAGCAGACAAGCTGAACCGTGCGCTCAAAGAAGCCATGATCAGCGGCATCACCGTCGAGACCACCCCCGACCGCAGCTACTCGACCCCCGAGCAGCTCTCGCATGTCGTCGGCTATGTGAATGCAAAGAACGAAGGCATCAACGGCATCGAGCTCTCGTTCAACCACCACCTCGCGGGCGTGACAGGCGTACGCGAATCGCGCACCAACTCGCGCGGTCACATCATCCCCAACGAGGATGACCGCAGCCTGCCCGCCCTACAGGGGCTCAACATCCAGCTCACCATCGACATGCGCATCCAAGCCATCGTCGAGGAGGAGCTCGACCGAGGTCTACGCCTCTACAAGGCACCGCGCGGCTGCATCATCGTCGTCGATCCCAAGACCGGCGACATCCTCGCCATGGCGAGCCGCCCCGCCTACGACCTCAATACCAAAGACATCATCACCGCCAACGGCCGCGTCCCCTACAAGAACAAGCTCGGACCCAACAACACAGCACTGCGTGGAGAATTCCACTACGCCACTCAGGCGCGCTACGAACCTGGCTCCACCTTCAAGGTGATCGCCGTCGCTGCGGCAATGGACAAAGGACTCATCAACATCAACACACTCATCAACAGCACCCCACTACGCATCCCCGGCGGCGGCACCGTCCGAGATGCGTACAACTATAGACTGCTCCCCGCGTGGGCCGTGTTGAAAAAATCCAGCAACCCTGGCACCGTCCGCATCGCCCGCATGGCAGGCTGGAAGCACTTCAGCGACTACCTCAACCGCTTCGGCGTCACGCGCGGCGCCAGCATCGACCTGCCCAACGGCGGCGGCTGCCTCATCGCCGATGGGGAGAATGCGGTGAACTTCTCGCGCCTCGCCTTTGGCTACTCCATCTCCGTCTCCCCGCTGCACATGGCCATGGTCTACGCCACCATCGCCAACGACGGCGTGCGCATGAAGCCACGCCTCATCAACCAGATCAGCACGTCAGATGACAAGATCTACGACGAGTGCCCCCCCGTGGCCGAAGCCCGCGTCATGAAGGCGAGCACCGCACGCGCCCTGCGTCAGGGACTCATCAGCGTCACGGAGAACAAAGGACGCCACGGACGCGGCACCGCCACCCTCGCCGCCATCCCCGGCTTCCACGTCGCGGGCAAGACAGGCACCGCGCGCAAGGTCAAGGAGACAGGCGGCTACCACAGCGACCTCCACACCGTCTCCTTCGCCGGCATGATCCCCGCCACCGCGCCCGAGCTCGTCATCATGGTCGTCATCGACGAGCCCCAGAGCGACCGCGTGACCATAGGCGGCGGCACCGTCGCCGCGCCCATCTTCCGCGAGGTCTCACGCCGCCTCATCGAGCTGCTCCACCTCCAGCCCGACGACGAAGACCGCTACAACAAAGATCTCAAAAAACGCCGCCAACGCATCCCGCTCCGCCGTTAATCCCCCTCCCCTTTCCCTTTTTCCCCTCCCACCCCTCAGCCTCACCCCCTCCTTCCCCTCCCCCACACCTCCCATCATGACTAGCGACACCCTCTTTTCCTGCCTTAGCAAGAGCAGCAGCACAGGCCCTGCCCCTGCCGAGATCCTCTCCCTCACCGATGACAGCCGTCAAGTCGGCGCCGGTAGCTGCTTTGTCGCCGTCAAGGGGAGCCGCATCGACGGGCACGACCTCATAGCCTCCGCCATCGAGGCGGGTGCCATCGCCATCGTCGCCGAGAGTGCCCCCAGCCCCCTCGCACGCGAAAAAGACATCTACTGGGTACAGGTCCCCGACAGCCGACAGGCGAACGGCGAGCTCGTCAGCCAATGGCATGGTGAGCCCA
>CAYJID010000186.1:0-4699 GCA_964370135.1 uncultured Akkermansia sp.
GTTGACGAGCGCAGGGTCGCCATCGAGGGCTTCGTTGACCTCGACGATCTCGCCTGAGACGGGAGTGTAGATCTCGGAGGCGGCCTTGGTGGACTCGCCGGCAGCGATGCTGTCGCCAGCGGCGATGGTGTCACCGACGGTGGGGAGGTCGACATAGACTACCTCACCCAGCTCTGCCTGAGCGTGGTCGGTGATGCCAAGGGTGATCACGCCGTCAACGATGGGGCTGATCCATTCGTGCTCGCGTGAGTATGTGTATTCTGTGGGGTTTACGCTCATGGGATGAGTTTCTTTTGTGTGGGGGTTAGATGAGGGTGGAGGGAGGGAAGGGGGGCTTACTTCTTGAGGAAGGGCTTTTTCACAATGAGGGCGGGGGATGCCTTGCCGCGTACGATGACCTGCACCTCGGTGCCGATCTTGGAATGGGCGGCGGGGACGTAGACGAGGCCGATGCCCTTGCCCAGTGAGGGGGAGAGCACACCGCTGGTGAGCTCGCCGAGGGGTGTGCCGTCGGGCAGCTGGACTTCGTAGCCGTGGCGGGGAGGTGCTCCCTTGCCCGTGTACTCGATGGCGACGAGGGCGGTGGGGCGTCCCTGCTCCTTCTGCGCGCGCAGGACGTCGACGCCGATGAATTCCTTTGTCAGGTCGCAGCACCAGGAGAGGCCTGCTTCGAGAGGGGTTTTCTCAGGGGAGAGGTCTGCTCCGTTGAGCGAGTAGCACATCTCAAGGCGCAGGCTGTCACGTGCACCGAGGCCGCAGGGCTTGGCACCGCTGGCGATGACTTTTTCCAACCAGTAAACGCCGCGCTCGGCGGGGCAGAAGAACTCGTAGCCGTCTTCACCTGTGTAGCCGGTGCGGCAGACGATGAGGCTGTCGCCGTCGCATTCAAACTCAAGCACGCCGTTGCGTCCGGGGAGGACGACACTGGGGCAGAGACGTGAGAAGACCTCGGGGGCGAGCGGCCCTTGGATGGCGAGGCCGACGTAGTCGTCGCTCTTGTTGCTCAGGCAGATGCTCTCGGGCTTGCGGGCGAGCAGCCAGGCGAGGTCCTCGTCTATCATGGAGGCATTCACGACGATGAGGTAGTCGTCCTGTGCGCGGCGGTAGATGATGAGGTCGTCGATGACGCCACCCTGCTCATTGAGCATCATGGAGTACTGACCCATGCCGTCGACGAGCTTGTTGAGATTGTTCGTGAACATGCTGTTGAGCCACTCGGTCGTGCCCTCGCCAGAGACGAAGAACTGTCCCATGTGGGAGATGTCGAACACGCCGCATGCTTCGCGCACGGCCTTGTGCTCATCAAGGATTCCCGTGTATTGGACGGGCATATTCCAACCTGCGAAGGGCACCATTCTGGCCCCAAGACTAACATGCTTTTCGCACAGTGGTGTGCTCTTAACGGACTGAGAACTCATGTGCGAAAGATCTTACTCCCTTGCCTTGCTCTCGTCAAGAATTTATCCGAAAAATAAAAGCATTATCGACGATGCGGCGCGGATTCTCGTGTATCACCCTGTCTGATGATCAGCTCTCTGATTGCGCCTGCTGGATGAGGCTCGCGACGAGGGGTGGGAGACCGACGGCGGAGTGCTCCTCGATATGGGTGACGCGGTTGAAGAGATTGTAACGCTCCGGGGGATGGGGATCGACCATCCAGACGGGGATGTCGCTTCTGATATAGCTCACGACAAAGGAGGCGGGCGAGACGGCGAGGGAGGTGCCGACGATGATGAGTAGATCCGCCTGCTCCGCCATGGTGACGGCGCGCTCGTACATGGGGACATCCTCGCCAAAGAAGACGACAAAAGGGCGTAGGAGTGCTCCGTCGTCGGCACGTGCGTCGATGTCCTGCCTCCATCCCTCGATGGGGACGATGAGGTCGGTGTTCTTGCTGCTGCGTAGCTTCCTGAGCTCACCGTGGAGGTGGAGCACCTGCGAGCTGCCGGCGCGCTCGTGGAGGTCGTCGATATTCTGCGTGACGATCTGGACATCGTAATAGCGCTCCAGCTCGACGAGGGCGAGGTGCCCCGCATTGGGCTGGCAGCGGAGTAGCTCCTTGCGTCGCTTGTTGTAGAAGTCAATGACGCCTCGGCGGTTGTTCTTGAGTGCTTCGGGACTGCACACGTCCTCGATGCGGTGCTGCGCCCAGAGTCCCGCTGCGTCGCGGAAGGTGGCTATCCCACTGTCCTGACTCATGCCGGCACCGGTGAATACGAGTATTTTTTTCATTGCCTGCTAGCATACAAACTCATCCACGCGGGATCAAGGAAAATGAGTAACAAAAATCCCCCGCAGTGCTTCGTCGCGCTGCGGGGGGATGATTGTTGTCTGTGGAGATACTCGAGTCTACTGCGCGGCGCGTGCGGCGCGGCGGTCGCGTACGGCCTGAGCGAGTAGCTCAAAGATAGCCATCGTGCTATTCTCGTCCTCAGCGGGCTCGCAGAGCTCGGTGAGGGCGCGCACGGTGACTTCGTCCATGGTTGAGGTGCCCCAGCCGACGCAGGCGTCGGTGATGCTGACACCGTACTGTGCCTCTTGGGCATTGGTGTAGCTCTGGGCTCCGGCGTTGATGTTGCTTTCAATCATGACGAGACCCACAGCGTCGCTACCGCCAGCGACCTGCTGGGCGATGTCGCGTGCGGCGATGATCTGCTTGTCATGCTTCTTGTAGCTATTGCCATGAGAGCAGTCGATCATGATGCGGTTCTCTATGCCTTTGCTCTGGAGCATGTTCCAAGCGGAGGCGACAGAGGCTGCATCGTAGTTCGTCGAGTCAGCGGCACCTCGGAGGATGATGTGGCAGTCGTCGTTGCCCTTCGTGCGCACGATGGCGGCGTCCCCCGTCTTGTCAACGGAGAGGAAGCTGTGCTCGCGGCTCGCGGCGATGATGGCCTCGACGGCTACCTGCGTGTTGCCCGAGGTGGCGTTCTTGAAGCCCATGGGCATGGACATGCCACTGGCGAGCTCGCGGTGCACCTGACTCTCCGTCGTGCGCGCCCCGATGGTACCCCATGAGATGAGGTCAGCGAGGTACTGAGGCATGATGACGTCGAGGAACTCCGTGGCTGCGGGTACTCCCATCTCGGTGATGCGCAGCAGGAGCTGTCGCGCCATGCGCACACCTGTCTCAATCTTGAAGCTGCCGTCCTTCTCCGGATCGTTGATGAGTCCCTTCCAGCCGACGGTGGTGCGGGGCTTCTCAAAGTAGACGCGCATGAGGATGAGTAGGTCTTTGCCATACTTCTCACGCGCCATCTTGATGAGACGTGCATAGTCTACGGCCATCTCCACCTCGTGGATAGAGCAGGGACCGACCACCACGACGAGGCGATCATCCTCCCCCTTGAGGACGCGGGAGACCTCGTCGCGCGTGTCGGCGATGAGCTTCTTGTCCTCGTCCTTGGCCGCAAACATGGTCATGTAGTGCTTGGGCTTGGGGATGCGGCGTATCTCGAGGACACGCGTATCGTCCGTCTCGGTGCAGGCTACACCCGTGTCGCAGAAATCATCATACGACTCGGATGGCGCACGTCCATCGGTATCAGCATTCATTAGTTCGTTCCTTTTTTCCATGAATAGATATTATCAGCAATGCTCTCCTCGTAGTCTTCGTCAGTAGCTGCTGCGGGCGCAGGCTTGCGGCGAGAGTTGCGGGTGGGAGCGGCTTTCTCCTTGGGGAGACCCTCTGTGTCAGCTCCGAGGGAGTAGGCAATGTACTGCGTACGAGTAGGCTTGCCTGTGAAAGGATCATTCAGCCCCTCGCGGTCATCGGGGTTGGACGAGATGACGACATAGTAGGGGGTGCCCCAAGGGTCGTAGAGGCCGAGCTCGCCTGCGGAGTCCTCGTGGAGACCTCCCTTGGGGTCTTCTTCGAGGTTGCTCTTCATGTAGGTTTCTTCATCAGCATTGATGATCTCATCTCCCTTTTCGCGTGCGGTGAGGATGGCGAGCAGACCGCCGTCCTTGCCAGGGGACATGGTGAGCTTGTACTCATCATCGGCATCTGGTTCGACGAGCATGTCGTTGACAGGCAGGATGCCGTTGTAGTCGTCTTGGAAGCTTTTGATCGCCTGAACGAGGTCTTGGCACTGCTTGCGCGCTGTGGACTCACGAGCACTGTCGACCATGCCCATGATGGTGGGGTAGCCGATGGCGGCGAGTGTACCGAGGATGGCGATGACAATAATGAGCTCAATGAGCGTAAAGCCCCTACGCAAATACAAGAGAGATGAACTTTTCATGATAAAGACATACTAGCATGCGAGCTCTCAGCAGGCAAGCCGTAAATGATGCCTCTTGCATGACAGGAGCATTTTTCTTGCTAGGCTCGCGGTGGGCGGTGGAGAGAGGGCGGCGCGCTGCGTATCCGTCTCGAGCTCGCGTGCTATCTCAAATGGGGTTGACATGCTGGGTGAAAATTGCTAGATTGGACTCGTTCATTGCCCCAGCTCTATGATGCGTACCTTATTCCTTGTTTTTGTCTTAACCGTCCCTTCTATCGCCGCGCCCACGCCGAGTACTCTGCCTGTGAGCTCTGCCTTGGCCTGGGGAGGATCGTCGATGACGTCTGAAACGATGCTTGCGCGTCGTGGTGGGAGTCGTGGTGGGGGCTGGAGTGGCTCGCGCAGCCGCTCGTCTGGCTTTTTTAGCTCGTCGTCACGATCGGGCTCCTATGGGCATCAGGGCTATTCGTCAA
>CAYJID010000187.1:0-4693 GCA_964370135.1 uncultured Akkermansia sp.
CCGAGCTCCTGCTCGATCTGCTGCGTGATGCGCTCGATCTCGGTGGAGAGCTCATCCCAGCGGGTGAAGAGCTGCTCCTCCTCGCGCTGGAGCTGCTGGTAGAGCTGCGTGAGCTCCATGAGGCGGTGATTGTCGCTCATATTCGCAGGATCCTCAAGCTGATGAGAGACGCTGGCGCGCTCGACCTCGCACTCAGCGATGCGCTTCTCGGCGGCGAGCAGCTCGGTCTCTAGAGGTTTGACGAGCTGAGCACGGCGTTTGCGCGCCTCGGCTTCGCGGCGCTTTTGCTCCTTGCGCTGGGCACCTGTCCCCGCTGGCGCGGCAGTCGTGCCGCTGCTCGTGCTGCTGAGTTTCTCCTTCTTCTCCAGCTGCTCGATGCTGTCGAGGTAGGCGGAGACATTGCCATAGAAGAGGCGAGGATTCTCCCCGTTGCGGAACTCGAGCACCTTGTTGACGATAGGATCGAGGAATTGTCTATTGTGCGAGACGATGCAGTAGGAGCCGGGGTACTCAAGCAGTGCCTGCTGGAGCACGGTCTGGCTCTGGAAGTCGAGGTGGTTGGTCGGCTCGTCCATGATGAGGAAGTTCGCTGGGTGCAGCAGCATGCACACGAGCGCGACGCGCGAGCGCTCACCGCCCGAGAGCACACCTATCTTCTTAAAGACATCATCCCCGCGGAAGAGGAAGCAGCCGAGGAGATTGCGCACGAGGGGGCGCGTCTGGGAGCTGGCGGCGGACTCGACGCATTCGAGGATGGTCGCCTCGTCGTCGAGGACGTCGGCGTGCGTCTGGGAGAAGAAGGCGAGCTCGGTATGCCTCCCCCACTCGATGAGGCCGCTATCTGCCTGCTCCGTTTGTGAGATGAGGCGTGTGAAGGTGGATTTCCCCGAGCCATTCACACCGACGATGGCGATGCGGTCGCCCTTCTCAAGGAGGAAGTCGCAGTTCTTCAGCAGCTCAATGGGACCGTAGCCCTTGCTGACACCCTCCATCTTGAGCACGGTATGCCCGCCTGTCGGTGGTGGAGGGAAGCGGAAGCTCATGATGGCGTCGTCGTCCTCGACCTCGATGCGCTGGATCTTCTCCAGCTGTTTGAGGCGGCTCTGGGCTTGGGTCGCCTTGCTGGCTTTCGCGCGGAATCGCTCAACGAAGCGTTGGGTCTTGGCGATTTCCTTTTCCTGCGCCTTGGCCTGACGCTGGAGGATCTCTTTGCGCGCGACGCTTTCGCGTAGGAAAAAAGAAAAGTTCCCCGCGTACTCCTCAGCGCGTCCATGATGGAAGGCGATGGTGCGGGTGACGAGGCTGTCGAGCAGCGCGATGTCGTGGCTGATGATGCAGATAGCGCCTCGGTACTGGCGCAGGTACTGCTCGACCCAACGCTGACTCTGGATGTCAAGGTGGTTGGTGGGCTCGTCGAGCAGCAGGATGTCAGGCTCACGCAGCAGGAGCTTCGCGAGTGCGATACGCATCTGCCAGCCTCCTGAGAACTCACCGCAATCGCGGGTGAAGTCGCGGTCCTTGAAGCCCAGCCCGCGCAGGATGGACTCGACGCGCGCCCTGAGGCTCGCCTCCCCCTGCTCCTGCAGGATGAGCTCAAGGTGCCCGATGCGATCAATAGCATCGAGATAGATCTCACTCTTGCTATCCCACTCGCTGAGCTGGGCGGAGAGCTCGTCGATCTCGGCTTGGTACTCCAGCATCTGCCCGCAGGCGGAGAGCACCTCGTCGACGAGGCTGCTACCGCTGATGTGGATGCCGTCCTGTGGGAGGTAGCCGACATCGCTGTATTTGGGGCGGATGATGCGGCCGCGGTCGGGCTCGATGACGCCGGCGACGCATTTCATCAGCGTGGACTTGCCCGCGCCATTCTGCCCTGCAAAGGCGATGCGCTCGCCGCGCTCGACGACAAAGGAGAGGGAGTCAAAGAGCACGCGGGCTCCGTATTCGATGTGCAGCTCTTCTACAGCGAAAATCATAGGCTTATCAGTTCTCAGGTGGGATGCAAAAACGCATGGATACTCCTAGAAAAATCGAGGAGCAGCCATGCGATGTAATTTTAGAAAATGGTCTTCAGGAAAGTCAGAGGCACTTACTTCTTGAGCTTGCTGTTCCAAGACTGGACATTCTGCGACTGCTCTTGCAGCAGCTCGTCGATGGAGTCATGGATCTCGATGGAGATGATCTTATCACCCTGCGCGATGCTGTCGACGACCTTTTGGTCAGCGGCATCAACGACGTTGCCAAAGATGGTGTGCTTGCCATCGAGCCATGGGGTGGCGACGTGGGTGATGAAGAACTGGGAGCCATTCGTCCCGCCACCTGTCCAGCTGCGACCTGCATTCGCCATGGCGAGCTGTCCAGGACCTGTGAACTTCAGATCAGGACGGCATTCATCGTCGAACTGGTAGCCAGGACCACCGCTGCCTGTGCCCGTGGGATCACCACCCTGCACCATAAAGTCTGCAATCACACGATGAAAGCTCAGTCCATCGTAGTATCCCTTGGAGGCGAGGTTGAGGAAGCTCGCAGCTGTCATGGGAGTCTTGTCGGCAAAGATCACCATATTGATGTCCCCTTTGCTGGTTTTCATTGTGATTTTGATATCTGTAGCCATGGGCTTATCATAGGAGAAGTAGCTGCAAAAGGCAAGGAGGAATGGTAGCAGGAGAGAAAAAAACGCCTGCGCATACTGTTTAGTCTTCATAGCGGTCATCAACGCTGATCGCGGTCTTGGTTTCGAGTGCCAATGTGAGCAGATGATTGGTCACCTCCTCACTCTCCTCATTGAAGCGGTAGCCGTAGCAGTGCGGGCAGCCTGGGTGCTCGCGCTCGATGATAGCCGTACAAATGAGGCAGATTTTGTAGTGCTGCGGTCTCTCGAGGACACGCGTCACGAAGTCCTCAGGGAGGCGGAGGGGGGAGTCCTTCTCCGTGCTATTCATAATGCTTGCTTAATAAAAGGAGGCAAGGGCATCAGCAGAACTGATACCCTTCCTATGAGAACGAAAACCTACAAAGTGTTAGGCGATGGAAGCGACAGCCTTAGCAGCCTTGCTCTTGTAATTTGCGGAACGATTCGCAGGCAGGACGTTCTTCTTTGCAGCCTTGTCGATGGTCGAGGCGAATTCGTTGTAAGCCTGCAGTGCGAGGTCTTTATCCTTGGCTTCTACTGCTGCGTAGACCTTCTTGCGGAGGGTGCGGACGCGGGAGTAAGCAGCGCGGTTAGCGGCTGTACGAGTGATCGTTTGACGGATGCGCTTCTTTGCGGACAGAGTGTGTGCCATAAAAAATAGTTGATTAAATAAGGTTTTGCGATTCTTGTGGCAGTGAGTTTACTTTATCTAGGGCTAAAGTCAAGCAAATTAAAAGAAAAATCTCGTTTTTCTCACAAACACATCTTGCGCGGATTGAGCAGATGGAGCGGGTCAAGCGTGGCTTTGAGCTGCTGGTGTAGGTCAAAGGCGCATGCGCCCACCGCCTCGGTGAACCAAGGCTGCTTCGCTATCCCTATGCCATGCTCCCCTGTGATGCTGCCGCCATGGGCGAGCACCCACGCAAAGACCTCGTGAACGACGGCGTCCGCCTCCTCGCGCCTCTCCTGTCCCTGCGCATCACGCGGGATCATGATATTGGTGTGTATATTGCCATCTCCCGAGTGCCCAAAGCAGGCGATGGGGATGCCGGTGCGCTGCTGGAGACTCTCGCAGTGGTCGACGAGGTGCACGAGCTGAGAGCGCGGGATGACGATGTCTTCATTGAGCTTAGTAAGGCCTGTCTCCTTCAGACTCTGGGAGAACTCGCGGCGCAGCTGCCAGACCGCCTCGACCTCGTCTGGCGTGTACGCGACGACGGCATCGAGAGCACCGCAGTCGCGCAGGATGTCGAGGATGCCCTGCGCCTCCTGCGGCAGAGCGTCGCGCTGCCCGTCAATTTCTATAATGATATGCCCCCGCGCCTCGCGGGGGAAGCTATCCTCTCCGAGATAGGCACGCGCTGCCGCGAGCGTGAAGGCATCGGTGATCTCCATCGCGGCGGGCAGATGCCCTGACTGGAGGACCTGCTGCACGCTGCGCGCGGCGTGTTGGAACTGGGCAAAGCTTGCTTGGATAGCGAGTCGTGCCTGCGGGGCGGGGATCAGGCGCAGCGTCGCCTCGGTCACGATACCCAGCAGCCCCTCACTGCCGCAGAAGATCCCCACGAGGTCAAATCCCTGCTTGTTCTTGTGCGTGAGTCCGCCGCAGCGCAGGATGCGCCCATCGGCGAGCACGACGGTGAGTCCGAGGATGTATTGGCGCGTGACGCCGTACTTCAGACAGCGAGGTCCGCCCGCATTGGTCGCGATATTGCCCCCTATGCTCGATTCCTTGCGCGAGGCAGGGTCGGGCGGGTAGAACCACCCGAGCTCCGCGCAGGCGTCTTGGAGAGTCGCCGTCAGCACGCCTGCTTGCACGCGCGCCAAGCCGTCCTCGGGCTGGATGCTCAGGATGGCATTCATCTCAATAAGTGACAGCACGATGCCGCCTTCTACAGGGACGCAGCCGCCCACATAGCCCACTCCCCCACCCCGCGCCGTCACAGGCACACGGTGGCGCGTCGCGAGCTGCATGATGGAGGCGACCTCTTCTGTACTGGTGGGAAAGACGACCGCCTCGGGCAGGGCGCGGGCGAACCACTTGTCCCCCGCATGCTGCTC
>CAYJID010000188.1:0-4670 GCA_964370135.1 uncultured Akkermansia sp.
CTAGAGTTCTTTGGACTCAAGTTTAGGATCGACGAGGATGACGTCCTGCATCTTGAGATCCATCTTCGTGTCCTTCTTTGCCTTGAAGGTGATGACAAGCAGCGTTTCGCTGCCTGCGAGCTTCTCTTGCTCACCGATGTTGACGAAGGTGGGGTAGAGAGCCTTCACACCATTCGTGTGCAGCCTATCCTTGGTCATGTTTTGCATCTGCTTCATGCCTTCGGCCTTGATGGAGACGTATTCGTAGACGGCAGGGTCGTAGGGCAGAGCGAGGCTCAGCGCGTTGACGTCCTTGAGGTCCACGCCCTTGACGGTGAGCGTGATGGTATCACCCGCCTTGTAGCTCTCCTTGTCTGCTGTCATGCTGAGGCTGCCGCCGAGTTGGGCTTCCTTGGCCGTGACGGGCTCGCCGAGCTTCACCGCGACTTGCGAGATGTCGTAAGCGTCGATGAGCTTGTTCTTGTTGCCATCGCCGACGCTGACGTATTCGAAGTCACTGTCCACGCCACGCAGGCCGGTGTAGTTGCCATAGGAGGTCATGTCGTTGTTGTCGATCTTGCCATCGCTGTTGATGTCACCGGGGATGTAGCTAGCGCTGCCAGGTACCTTGAAGACGTAGAGCTCCTGACCCGAGCCGAATTGACCTGTGGCCTTGCTGACGGCTATCTTGATGTAGCGGACAGTGGGCTTGCCGTCAAAGGTGACGATCTGGGGGCTGCCGTCTTTCTTCCACTGGAAGGCGACAGGCTCGCTCCATGTCTTCTTGTCATCGCTGTAGCTGATCGTCCCCTCTTCGATCACGCCGTTGCGCGAGGTGCTGTGAGGGACGTACTGGAGCTTGTCGAGCTGGTTGACGGAGTTGAGATCGACGAGGATGTCGAACTTATCAATCTTGGTCTGCCAATCGGTGTGCCATGCTGTCTTCTCGTCAAAGTCGACGAGCTTCGCAATCTCTTGCGAGCCTTGGCAGGCGGCCGTGCAGGTGGCGGTGATGCCGCTGATCGCCCATTGCAGAGGATTGCTCTTCGTCTTTGCCTTGATGTCTACCCAGTCGCTGACCATGTCCTTGTTGACCGCGCGCAGCTGGAAGCTGTACGCCGTGTCAGGCGTGAGGTCGGTGAAGGCGAGCTGCTGGTTGCGGATGGTGGAGTAGATCTGTCCGTCGAACTGGATCTCGTAGTAGTCGGCATGCGCTACCTTGTCCCAGCTGGGGGTGAGCTGGAAGGGCTGCGTGTTCTCGTCTGTGACCTGCGCCTGTGCGGGAGCTGTGATCTGACCTGTGCTGACGCGTAGCTTCTCCTCGGGGGCGAAGCGGAAGCCGTCGATGGTGATGCTGACGGGGATGAGCTGCACGTTGACCGGGTCGAGCTTCACGAGGATCTGGGGGTTCTTCGTGATGATTTTTTTCGCGAATTCGCTGCCGGCAGTCGCGTACTTGTTCAGCGAGGGAGCGGGGTCGTAGTAGTAGACATTGCTCTTGCTGTTGAACTCATCGAGGCTGCTGACGGGCGTGAGGCTGATGGCACTCTCGCCGACGATGGCACTAACGGAGCGGGGGGCTTGGGTCGCATTGACCACGAGCTCCGTACGCTTGGTGGGGACGAATCCCTCAAAGCTGCCCTTCGTGGGCTGGATGCTGATGGTGACGCGTCCCTGCTCGCTGGCGTCGGACTCAATGAGTGTGCTCGCGGAGGCACCTTGCTGGTACTGCATGGTGAGTCCGTCGTCATCGTATTCGGTGAAGGAGCTCTTGCCCATGGGGTAGATCTCGTACTTGCGCAGGCTCTTGTCGATCTCGGTGACGTTGTTGTTCACATTGCTCATGGGGATGATGGCACCCTGCTTGACAAAGACGGGGAGCTTCCAGAGCGGGGCGTCGATGTTGTTGATGATCACACCACCTTGATAGATCTGACCGCTGAAGTAGTCGACCCAGCTGCCCTCGGGCAGGTAGATGCCGTCGCGGATGTCGTTGCCCTCGGCATCAGACTGTGTGGCCTGATAGATGGGGGCGATGAGGAAGTTGCCGCCGAGCATGAACTGGTACTGTGTGCCCTTGCCCAGTGTGTAGGCGTTGGGGTCTTCGAGGAACATGGCGCGCAGGATGGGCAGTCCATCGACAGATTCGCGGGCGACGCTGTAGATGTAGGGCATGAGCGCGGAGCGCAGCTTGAGGTAGTTGCGGTTGATGGAGGTGGCGGGCTCGCCGAGCGCGTGGGGGTATTTCTCATTCGCGCCCCAGCCGTCCATGTTGAGCAGCTGCGTGGTGAAGCTCTTCCACTGGAAATCGCGCGTGTTGACAATGAGGTTCTTCCCTCCAAAAATACCGTCCATATCAGACGAGATATTGGGCTGTCCCGAGAGGCCTGCACCAATGTAGGTGGGGATGTGGAAGCGGATGTACTCCCACTCGCCGCCGCTCTGGTCGCCCGACCAGATGCCAGCATAGCGCTGTGTGCCTGCCCAGCCGTCGAGCGAGATGATGAAGGGGCGCGCGTCGTTGCCGTAGTAGGTCATGATCTGCGCGGCATCGGCGACGCCGTTGAGACCAAAGGAGTAGCCGGGACCGACCCAAGCGACGTCGGTCTTGAGGACGCGCACACCTGCGTCGCGTACTTCTTTCACAATATCACGCTGAAGGAGGGCTTCGACGCCTTCCTTGGGATGGAGGTCGGATTGTGTCCAGAGGCCGACTTCGATGCCCTTGGACTGGGCGTAGAGGGTGAATTGGTTGAGATTTTCTATATTGCCATCAATCGTGCCTGTCTGTCCGTAGCCAGCGCCGTAGCCGTCGTTGGGAAGGAACCAGCCCAGCGGCATGTCATGCGCGATGTAGCGGTCGATGGCGGCGCGGGCGGAGAATTGGTAGACGCCTTTTTCTCCATTGAGGGTTTCTTGGACACCGGTGTCGGGGTTGGCGGATTCTTTGTAGCGTTTGCCGTCTTCAAAGAGGATGCCGTCTTTGTCGACTTCTGTCCAGTAGTCGCGGTTGTAGGCGTTGAGGTGGCCTTGGTAGAAGCCGAATTTGGGGAAGAAGACGGGCTTGCCTGTCAACTGATAAAAGTCATTGAGCAGGGGCACAGCTCCGTCGCTGACCATGAAGAAGAGGTCGAGGTAGTTGTCGGTGTGGCTGATCTCGACGATGCCGCTATTCTCAGCGCCAAAGTTGTAGAATCCCTTTTTGAAGGTATGCCACATCATGCCGTAGCCTTCGGTCGACCAGTAGAAGGGAGTGGGAGAGGCGACGCCGCCGTCTGTCCAGCTGTTCTGGTTTTCAATAGCAATAATATTGCCCTTGTGCGAGAAGCGGCCATTCTGCACGCCGCCGCCGTAGAAATATTCGTTCGCACGCTCCTTGAGGTGGAGCTTAACGTTGCCTTTGTTGAACTCAATGGGCTTGACTAGTTCGATGACGCATTTGCCAGTCTGGAGGTTGTAGACCTTGAAGAGGGTTGTTTTCTTGTCGAGCTCGATGCGGATTTTGGACGTGGTGATGACAAGCTTGTGGGCGTCTTGCTTGAGTGTGAGCTGGACGGGCTGGCGGGGGGAGTCGACGAGGATCTGTGCCTCGGGCGTGGCCTGTGGGTCGCGGATGATGCCGCCATCTTTGTCTTGGAAGAGGCGGAAGATCTCATTGCCGTAGAAATCAATGCTGAGGCGTTGTTTGTTTTCAAAGACGACATCAACGGTGGTGGTGTTGATGAGGGAGGCTTTGCTCACTTCGGCCACAGCAGGAGTCGTTGATTGACTGTTTGCCGCAGCACTAAGAGAAGGAACTGATATCAAGGAAGCCGCTAGTGCGAGGACTATGGCTTTTTTACTGTTAATATTCATGCAGAATGGTTGATTCGTATGATTAGGGGAGTGGATATCGGCTTCTCTCACTCTGTCGAAGAAACTAGATGCGAGAAAAAGCGACCCGCTCATTCTAACAAGCTTTCTTCACATTTCAAGCAATTAGTGCGCATCGAAGAATATAAATTCATCTTCTCAGCAGACAGAAATATTTACTACAAAGCATTTAATCCACCTGTTGATTATATATTGCATTACATATAATGACAACTAAATTTTCTATTTGTTAGTTGAAATAGACATCATTTCGCACATGGTGATGAGCTTTACCTTGCACCCTATAGGGGCCTTGCAAAATCCGTGCTGTGACGCTCATTTTCGAAATCTGCAGTTTCTGAAAACTAATTTTGCAAGCTCCCCTATAGGCTTGACAGGGGAAAGGACTTCGCGTAGAACAGGCGCATGATCATCGACACGCACTGCCACCTCATCACGCCCAAGTACCACGATATCCCCCAGCTCATCGCTGATTCCCGCGCTCTGGGAGTGAGCCATATCATCACTCAGGGCACGCATCGCAAGGACTGGCAGGCGAGTATTGATCTCGCGAGTCTCTACCCCGACTACATCAGCAGCTGCCTCGCGGTGCACCCGACGGACGCGACGACGACGAGTGATGAGGATATGGTGGAGCTGGAGCGTCTCTGTCTCGCGCATCCTCAGGTGGCGATCGGTGAGGCGGGGCTGGATTACTACTGGCCTGCTCCCGCGGGCTGGACGGAGGAGGCCTACCGCGCGCGTCAGCATGAGCTGCTGGAGCAGCATTTCTCGCTCGCGGAGAAGCTGGGGCTCAATATCTCTATTCATACGCGTGA
>CAYJID010000189.1:0-4657 GCA_964370135.1 uncultured Akkermansia sp.
CGCCATCATTTGCATTTTTTGATTATTTTTCTGTTGATTAGTTTTAACCTGCGCATGGCCTTCTCGGCGGCTGACCCGCTGCTTATGCAGTTGATGCGGGATCTGGGGCTGAATCTGGCGGATAGCAGCCTGCTGGCTCTGCTGCCCGTGATCATCCTCGGGGTGGCAGCACCACTCGGCGCGCTGCTGTGTCGCTGGGTGCGCCCGCGTGTGCTCATCGTCTACGCGCTGCTGATTGCCTTTGCGGGGGTGGTGTGGCGTAGCTATGGAGCTATCCCTGGGCTCTTTGGCGGGACGGTGCTCATAGGGCTGGGCTTGGGGATCACGGGGGCGGTGATTCTCGGCATTGTCAAGGAGCTCTTTGCTCACGAGTCGGGGACGGTCATGGGTATCTACACAGCCTGTGTCTGTGTGGGGACGGCTGTCGGGGGTGGGGCGGCGATTCCCATCACGGAGGCTCTGGGGGGATGGCGCGAGGGTTTGCTGTTCTGGGGGCTGCCCTTGCTCGTCGCCGCGCTCTTCTGGCTGGAGCTCATCGTCCAGCAGCGGCGCGCAGGGACGACTCCGCCACCGCTCAAAGCGAGCATGCGTCCGCTGCTGCGTCAGAGAAAGGCGTGGATGATCACGCTCTTCTACCTCTTCCGCGTGGCGGCGATGTGGATGCTCATCGTGTGGATCTCCACGCTGATGCATGACCGTGGCCTGCGTCTGGAGGAGGCGGGGATGGTGATGGCCGTCTGCACGCTCTGCGAGATCCCCAGTGCGCTGATCTGTGAGCGCGTGCAGGAGCGGTTGGGGGGGCTGCGTCCTCTGCTGCTGATGAGTGTGCCGGCGGTGATTGTCGCCTGCTGGGGACTGCTGCTGGGGCCTCTCGGGTGGTGGCCGCTGTTTGCCTGCCTCTTTGGGGTCTTTTATGGATTCATCTTTGCGTCGGGGATGAGCACGATTGTCTCAGCGGCCGCGGACAAGCGTAGTGCGCTGGCGCTCTCGGGGATGGCGCAGGGCGTGGGCTTTGTGGGCGGGGGGAGCTTGGCATGGCTGGGCAGCTTTGTGATTCAGCTGCCAGCGGCGGCTCTGGCGATGAGCGTATGCTTTAGTATCTATGCGCTGATGGTGCTGGTCTTTGGCGTCGCGTCAAGTGGGCAGGGAGAGGTGCGGCTGTTGGAAGAGTAGCCGTGGGGTTCTATCGCACAAGCAAAGATTCAATACGCTCCCGTATTCTCCTTGAGATCCACCGTGATGCGTGGCGTGATGATGCAGTCGCGGTAGTTCCCCGGTGCGACGCGCGTGCGCGGCCAGACGATGCAGTTGGTGAGTGTGGTCTCGGCGGGGATATGCGCGTCGAGACCGATGACGCAGTCCTCACAGAGATCAGCAAGTGCTGAGATAGTCGCCTGTGGGTGGACACGCTGGGAGGAAGGCAGCTCCATGAGTGCTGAATGGTATTGATCGGGCGTGCCGATCTCATGCCAGTTGCACCAGTCAAAGACGACACCACCTGCCTCACCCTTTTTGATGAGCTCGATCCAGAGAGGCACAATAGAAAAACAATCCTCCTCGGGGAAGGCCTCGGCAATGGAGGGATCAATGATGTAGATGCCGGCGAATTGATAGCTGCCCGCATCAACTCCGAGCGCATGGCGTATGTCCGTGATGAGTCCCGTGGCGGGGTCAAAGCCGACATTCTTGTGCCCATCCACGCTGCGCAGGGCAAAGGTGATCTTATGACCGCTCTTGAGGTGGGCGCGTAGGAGCTCATCGACGGGGATGTCGGTGAGGATGTCGCCATTCTGCACGATGATGGGCTCATCGGGGCTGAGGTGGGGTAGTACCTTTTTCAGCCCACCGCCCGAGTCGAGAGGCGTTTGCTCATGGCTGAGGTAGACGGGGCAGCCGCGGTAGCGTTCTTGGGGAAACGTCTTCTCCCAGAGGAAATCTTGCTGCGAGATATTGATGCAAAAGTCGCGTACCCCTGCTGCATAGTGTCTGTCCATGATATGCTGCACGAGCGGCTTTTGGAAGATGGGCGTGAGGGGCTTGGGGACGATGTAGCTGAGGGGTGCCATGCGGGTGCCGAGCCCCGCGCAGAGGATGAAGGATTGCATGTGTTGTTGATTTAGAGGGTAGGAGGTAGATGGGGGAGAGAGGAAGGAGGAAAATTCACCAAAGCCCAGGGATGTCGCAGCCTATGGCGCAGATACCCATGATGAGGTTGGCGACGGCATGGTAGATCACGGCGGGCATGAGTCTCTTGGTTTTAATGGTGAGCAGGTAGGCTACGGTGCCAAACACAAAGGCACCCGCGTAGTCCTGCGGCTGGTGGATGAGGATAAAGCCCACTGTAGGAATGAGGTAGGCGAGCCAAGAAGCGGTGCCCAGTGGCACGCTCTGCGGCTCGTCGCGGTTGACCGCCCAGCGCATCAAAAAGCCGCGCCAGAAAAATTCCTCGACCAGCGCGACGATGACGACGGCGCGTACAAAGCGTAGCGCGTACTGCAGGTAGGCAACACCCGTCCCCTCCCCAAAGATGCGCTCGGGGTCGAATCCCTCGCTCGCGTCTATCCAGCCCGCGAGGTAGGGCAGCAGCCAGACGCCGATGGCAGGCACAGCGACAAGAGCTCCGATGAGGCAGCTGCGCCACTCCCAGTCCCACTCGACCGCGCGGCGCGACCACCAGAGGTAGCCGCCGCAGATGAGCGTCTGGAGTGGGTAGATGATCATCTCAGGGGCGCGCTGCCACCATGGGGCCTCGGGATGGTCCCAAGCAAAGGCGTCCGAGGCGGGGAAGAGCAGCAGCAGCAGCATGAAGATGATGAAAGGCACCGCGTAGCTGCGGTAGAGTCCCTCATCGGTCATCTTCTTGCTAGAGAGGGGAGGTGCGGAAGTAGAGCTCATCTCAGCTAGGGGATTGATTCTTCAGCACATTCTCACAGAAGCGCGCCATGTGGTCACAGGCGAGCTCCAGCTGCGCCATGCTCGTGGCGTAGCAGCAGCGCAGGTAGCCCTCACCCGAGCTGCCAAAGGCGGTACCGGGTACGGCAGCAACCTTCGCCTCTTGCAGTAGCCTAAGGGCAAAGTCAGCTGAGCTCAGGCCGAAGCGCTTGATGCTGGGGAAGGTGTAGAACGCGCCCCCAGGGAGGTGGCAGTCCATGCCCATGTCGTTGAAGCGTCCGACGATGTAATCGCGTCGCTGGTGGTAGCTATCGCGCATCTCCAGCATAGCGGGCGTGCCGCGCTCCAGCGCCTCGATGCCCGCCTCCTGTGAGGTGATGGTGGGGCAGATCATGGTGTAGGAGTGGATCTTGCACATCTGCTCAATGAGGGGGGCTGGGGCGCAGACATAGCCGAGGCGGAAACCTGTCATGGCGAAGGCCTTGGAGAATCCATGCAGCAGCACGGTGCGCTCCTTCATCCCGGGGAAGGTGGCGATGCAAGTGTGCGCCTCACCGTCGTAGCGCAGCTCCGAGTAGATCTCATCGGTCATGACGATGAGGTCATGCTTGACGCAGATCTCGGCGATCTGCTGGAGCGTCTCGTAGGGAGCGATCGAGCCTGTGGGGTTCGTGGGGAAATTGAGCATGAGCACCTTGGAGCGCGGCGTGATCGCCGCCTCCAGCTGTGCGGGGTTCAACGCAAAGAGGTCTTCTATCCCCGTCTGCACAGGCACGGGCACGCCGTCTGCGAGCAGGATGCTGGGGCTGTAGCTCACGTAGCAGGGCTCATGGTAGATGACCTCATCGCCCGGATTGAGGATGGCGCGCAGCGCGAGGTCGATGGCCTCACTGACGCCGACTGTGGGCAGGATCTCCGTGCGTGCATCGTAGTCGACGCGGAAGAACTGCGAGACATAGGTCGCGATGCTCGCGCGCAGAGTCTCGAGTCCCATGTTGCTCGTGTAGGTCGTGTGGCCACGCTCGAGGGAGGCAATGCTTGCCTCGCGTATGTGCCATGGGGTGACGAAGTCGGGCTCACCGACGCCCAGTGAGATGATGTCCTTGCTGCCGATGACGAGATCAAAGAAGGCGCGGATGCCAGAGCCCGGCATGTTGCTGACCTTGTGGCTGAGTTTGTTGTCCCAGTTCATAGATTTTCTATTCAACTAAAGGAGAAAATTAGGGAGAGACAATGAGGCGCTCCAGCGTATGATCATCCTCGAAGAGCACGTCGTCTTTCTTGTAGGTCTTGAGGCGGAAGTGGGTGGCTGTCGAAAGCACGCCGTCGATATTGGAGAGCTTCTCACTGACGAAGCGTCCGACGGCGGGCAGCGTATTAGACTCCATAAGCACGAGCAGGTCGTAGCCGCCCGAGATCAGGTAGCAGCTGCGCACCTCGTCAAAGCGCGCGATGCGGCGCGCGAGGCGGTTGAAGCCATCACCGCGCTGGGGCGTGCAGCGCACCTCGATAAAGGCGTAGACATGCCCCTCATCCTCATCATCGTTGATGATGGCTTGGTAGCCGAGGATGCGGCCTTCTTGTTCGAGTTGCTGACGCGCTTGCGCGACTTCTGCTTCGGTGACGGCGAGCGTCTGGGCTATTTCAAGATCAGTGAGTCGGGCGTTCCCCTTGAGGAGGGGGATGAGGTCTTCGTTCTTCATAAAATGATGGAGATATTCTAGGTGCTCAGGCGGGGATGTCAAGATTATTTCTCGTCCTTCTG
>CAYJID010000190.1:0-4613 GCA_964370135.1 uncultured Akkermansia sp.
AGCTTGTATTTCTCGCAGCTGCATACGATGAAGAGTTCACTCATTTGACCTTCACACAGACCAAATTACCAAGACTGTTGCGGCAGTAGAGGTAGCCATTCGCCACCACGGGCATCTGCCAACACTTGCCGCCCGAGATTACCTCGTGCTCGCTGATGACATCTTCCTTGGTCTTGTCGAGTTTGAGATAGCTCAGCGTGCCGCGCTCATCAATGTAGACGAGCTTGTCACCAGCAATCATAGGAGAGCCAAAGCGCTGTGAACCCACCCAGAGCAGCTCGCCTGTCTTCGCATCAATCGCGCGCAGCGACTTGCGGGCATTCGTGTTGCCATGTGAGCCGTAGATCGTGCCCTCGTGCAGCACCGGGGTGGAGAACTGGCTGTTGAGATGCTTGACATTCCATACTTCAGAAAGCTTTGCCCCATCAAAGGCGAACAGCACCGCATGACCCGTTCTGTAAGCGGAGGTGATCATGAACTGCCCCTTGTCCGCATCCACAATAAGAGGGCTCGCACCGATGATGCCATTCTGCGTCACCACGTCAGCATAAGCAATAACCTTGCCCGTGAGTGGCTCCACAACACTGATCCCATCGGCACCCAAGATGAGGAGATAGTCCTTGCCCTTGGAGGTCATGAGTGTCGGCGTCGCGTGGGTCGATATCCCCTCGGAGCGCCAGACGATGTCGCCTGTATTCTTATTGAGAGCGATACCGGATTTACCAATGCCAACGACGACGAGATCCTTGTAAAGGAGAGCTGATGTAGACACGTTCCAGCGAGGAACAGGAGTGCTGGCATCACAGAGTGGCTTGCCCCAGAGCTTCTTGCCTGTGGCAAAGTCGAGGCAAACGATATCACCACGACGGCTCGTGAACCAGACAGACTTGCCATCCGTGACAGGGCTCGCGAGTGTGCCCTTGTAGGGATGTCCCTCGTCACTAGCCTGAGAGTATGCCCAGATCTGCTTGCCTGTCGCCGCATCGAGGCAGTAGACGTAGTCGACATTCTCCTTGTTGCCCGAGGCGAGGAGTTTGCCATCCTTGACCGTCACACCGCTGTAGCCAGTACCGAGCTCCGTCTGCCACGCGATGTCACCCGAGGCCTTGATGTTCTCAGGAGTGATGCTATCTGCATTGGGACCGCGCCATGTAGCCCAGTCTTCTGCCCAAACACTTGTGGCCAACGAGGCCATCGTCACGAGAGTAAAATATTTCATTGTCATATTCAGGTTTTAATTAACGCACTCTCAGACCATTCAAGCGTTATACAAATCACTACTCAACCAACAGCCTCCGTAGAGCAATCACCCTAGCTATTCGCGTAAAATAATTAATTAGTGTTTAGTATAATAAAGCATGAAACATCTGAAATAGACCTCTTCTCTTTTGGCTAAAATTATCAAATCAGCACAAACAAAAAGATAACCTACACGTCAAAACTATACTAGCATTGTATTCTCACATGTCAAGAAATTCAACTAACGAGCCCCATGATAAATACCCCTCTCCCAGTCAAAACCTACACTACTAATTGATTGTCAATAATATCAACAAACAGATAGACTCACTCGATCATGTTATTGAACATAAATGGCTAACTAAGCGTCATCCATTCTATGCACAGCTCTTGTCATCTCAATGGATACGCCAGCGAGGGGTACACCCTACCCGCTCTGGGATACGATGCGTCCGCGCTTGAGAATTTTCTTGATCGTGAGACCGTCCACCTCCACCACCAAAAACATCATGCCGCCTACGTCCATGGGGCGAATCTTGCAACAGCGCAACTGCGCGAGATTGCCGATGGATCTCTGCCCCTCGTGATGGCACGCACCGTCACGCAGCATCTCACCTTTCACGTCGCGGGGCACATCCTCCACAGCATCTATTGGAAGAGTATCTCCCCCATGCCGCACAACACCCCCGAGGGGACGCTCGCTGAGGCTATAGCGCGCACATTTGGCGATTATGAACGCTTCCTTCGCCTCTTCGTCCAGCTCGCGAGCAGTGTGCAGGGCAGCGGCTGGGTCGTCCTTGGCGTGGAGAGCCTCAGCCAGCAGCTCAGCCTCGCCGCCCTCCATCAGCATCAGCAGGAGCTCCCCCCCTGCTTCATCCCCCTGATCGCCTGCGACCTCTGGGAGCATGCCTACTACCTGCGTTATCACAACGATAGGGACCGCTACATCGCCGCCTTTGTCGCGCAGCTCGACTGGACCTACGCGCAACAACAATACACCGCCTGCCACGCACAACATTAGAATCAACATGAACTCCACCTCCCTCTTCTTCCGCCGCCTCTTCCAGAGCAACTGGGTCGTCGGCATCCTCGCGCTCGCCGAGATCATCCTCGGATTCATCTTGCTGAGTATCCCCTACATCCTCGGCATGAGTATCATTCTACTAGCAGGCTTCGTCCTCATCCTCATGGGCACCGCGCGCCTCATCGCCGCACTGCGCACGCGACACGAGCTACTCTGGAATGGGCTCTGCGCGCTAGGCTACATCATCCTCGGGGGCATGATGCTACTCGCACCTCTAGATCTACTGCGATTCGTCACACTTGCCGCGGCCTGCCTGCTCATCACACTCGGGAGCTTGAGACTGCTACTCGCCGTCATCTCGCGGCATAGAAAACACGTCATCTGGCGCACACTCAACGGTACAATCAGCCTCGCGCTCGGCATCATCGTCTGCTCTACCTGGCCAGAATCATCGCAATGGTTCATCGGTGTGATGGTAGCCATCGAGATGATCTTCTCGGGCTGGACACTGCTCTTTCTCAGCGTCGCCGCGCAAGGCGAAAAGCCAGATGCGCTCAAGCAAGATGGGTGAAGACGTGAACTTTTTGTTTTCACCTTCGAAGCTGCTTGACTTAGGGAAAAAATTTTGGTATAATGATGACGCTACAACGGCATAACTATGCCCGAACATTTTCTTATATAATTATGAAACCCGCCACATTCAACTGCACAGTTCTTCGCGACGGACATCAGTCTCTGGCCGCGACCCGCATGTCTACCAAACAGATGGAACCCATCGCCCCCATCCTCGACACGATGGGCTTCTCCGCTCTGGAAACATGGGGCGGTGCCTCGATTGACGCTGGTCTTCGCTTCCTCGGTGAGCTCCCCTTTGAGCGCCTCGACAAGCTCAAGAAGCTCGCGCCCAAGACCCCTCACATGATGCTGCTGCGCGGTCAGAACATCGTCGGCTACACGAACTACGCCGACGACGTCGTCGAAACATTCGTCAAGCTCAGCGCCCAGCACGGCATGAACATCTTCCGCATCTTTGACTGCCTCAATGACCCTGAGAACATGCGCACCTCCATCCGCGCAGCCAAAGAAGCAGGTGCCACCGCACACGGCACGATCTGCTACACCACCTCCCCTGTCCACAACCTCGACTACTTCGCCGACCTCGGCAAGAAGATCGCCGACATGGGTGCTGATGGCATCGTCATCAAGGACATGGCTGGCCTCATCCCTCCCCGCGAGACAGAACTACTCGTCAAGGCGGTCAAGGACGCCACAGGTCTCCCCGTCTGGGTACACACCCACGAGACAGCTGGTCTCGGTGCTGCCACCTACATCGCGGGTATCAATGCAGGAGCTGACGCCGTCGACGTCTCCATCGCCCCCTTTGCCAATGGCACGGCTCAGCCCGACTGCCTGCGCATGATGGCTCTGCTCGAAGGCTATGAGCGCAATCCCGTCGTCGCCGACGACTTCAAGGAAAAGCTCGCCACCGTCACCGAGCTACTCACCCCTGTCTACGAGAGCCTCTCCAAGTTCACGAGCCACGACAACGAAATCGTCAACACCGACACCCTGCGCTATCAGGTACCCGGTGGCATGCTTTCCAACTTCCGCTCGCAGCTCAAGGAGCTCAACATGACGGACAAGTTCGAAGAGGTATTCGCTGAAATCCCCGTCGTCCGCGAGGCACTCGGCTGGATCCCCCTCGTCACCCCCACGTCTCAGATCGTCGGTATGCAGGCCATGCTCAATGTGAAGTTCGGCCGCTGGGAAAACATCTCCCCCCAATGCGCCGACGTCGCCCTCGGCTACTACGGCAACACCCCTGCCCCTGTCGATCCTGAGCTCCAAGCTCTCTGCGCAAAGAAGATGGGCAAAGATCCCATCTCCGTCCGCCCCGCCGACCTCCTCAAGCCTGGTATGGACGATCTCCGCGCCAAGCTCGAAGCAAAGGGTCTCCCTGTCACAGATGAGAACTGCGTGATCTACGCCATGTTCCCCCAGCAGCTCGAAGACTACTACGCTGGCAAGCGCCCAGAAGATCCAACAACTCCCAAGCCAGAGAACTTTGGCGCCCCCGCCTCCCTCACGACGGTAGGCATCGCGGCCGCTATCTCCGGCAGCAACATGAAGCTCAACATCATGGGCAAGGAGTACGACATCAACATTCAGGAGCAATAAAGCGACGACTGATTGTCACGTATCATTTTAAGGGGAGCAGCAATGCTCCCCTTTTTGTTTTTCTAGAGACTATTCGTAGCTTATTACTTTGGCGGTAGTTAACGCTTGCATACTTGAGGGAAGCTTGCAAAATTAGTTCTGGGAAATTGTAGATTTCGAAAATGAGCGACAC
>CAYJID010000191.1:0-4591 GCA_964370135.1 uncultured Akkermansia sp.
AGCGATTTTCTGTATTTGCTTATTTAGAATGACGAGAATTTAGAAGCCCCCTAAAATCATATTCGAGATGGATTGTTGACCACTGCCTCAGATTCGTCGCGCCTGATTACTCTGAGATCCCCTTATTTGGAATGACGAGGAGCGCTAGAGCGCCTCAGCCCCTCTTCGATCAAATGACCAATAGAAGAGGAAAAAACATCATTATGCCCCGCATCCAGCCAGTGCAGACGTGGCGTAGTCTGCGTGCAGGCAGCGACGAGACGCTCGACCTGCTCAGGCAGCACGATCGTATCCTGCCTGCCCGCGATAATCGTCAGAGGACAGGTAATACGTGGCGCGACGGCAGCACTATCAAATTCATCCTCGCGAATGAGACTCGCGAGAAAACGCCCCGAGAGATGACGAGCCGAGGCCTTGAGACTATCAAAGGGACAGATCAGCACCACACTATCCACCCCCTTCGCATCTCGCGCCAGACGCTGGGCGGCGACCTGCATCGCGACCCCTGAGCCTATGCTAAAGCCGAGTAGATGGACACTGACAGGAGAGCCGAGCTGACGGCGCGCCCACTCGATCTGAGCACAGGCATCGGCCACGAGCGCGTCTTGGCTGGGAGAGCCCTCACTTTGCCCGTAGCCACGGTAGTTGATGAGCAGATACGAGCGCGACTTGTCCCGCTCGGCGAGAAAGAGAAAGTCACCCACATTCATATTATTGCCCCCATAGACCGCGACGAGTGGCGCACGCGCCCCGCGATCGAGCAGCCAGCCACGCGAGATCGTCCCGTCAGCCGTGGGGATATCCACAGCATGAGGCAGATAGCGTGCGCTAGCCGCCACATCCTTCCTCGGCAGATGCTGCCCAATATAGACAAACTGGCGTACGAGGCAACCGGGAAGGCAAAAGAGAGTCACGAGGCCGAGCGACCCCAGAATCAACAAAACAGCAAAAGAACGTTTCATCAGCTGAAGCAATAGATCATTTATAGAAACCTCACACCGAGATAGATCAGTAGCAGAGCAATACCGATGACAAATCCGTATTTGAAGAGAAACTGAATCACGGAGGAGAAGAGGTAGCAAATAGCAGAGACCACAATGAGCAGCACCGCGAGCACCCCGAGCAAGGGCCACTGATGCTGCTTGACATAAGAGAGAGGATCCCGCATGAACTGCTCAACACTCTCCGTCAAAAAGAGGCGGCATGCCTCGATGCGCTCCCCTATATAGCTCTCGATCGCATGCGCCGTCGCCTCGCCCATCTTGTCACCAAGCCCGCCCGCTTGGCTCGCGAGCTGCTCAGATACAGGGACGAGGAGCTGATCATGAGCATGGAGCTGTGCTCCTACGATCAGCAAGCTGAGCACGACTAAGAGAGAGGGCGTAGCGAGGAGGCATCGCAGTAAAAGGGGGGAAAGGAGGCTATTCATGACCTGAGAATGGGATGAGGATTAGATTATCAGGTTGCTACTACATTGCAAGTACTTTTTTGGCAAATCCCCAGCAGATCCAGCTCGCGATCCCCAGCAGGAAGATGAAATAGAAGCCCGCGCGCCTCAGGAGCAAACTGAGACATCACAGCAGCTCCGCGGAAGCAAGGAAGCAAGCAGCAGCTCCTACGCGCGTCAGATGACGTTGGCTACTTATTGATACTCATCCAGCGAGCGAGTGCCTCGTGGCGCGCGCACTCGTAGCATTTTATTTAGAATGATACCAGTTAATAAATCGTATATATTTTCTGAGTCATCACATTTCTCCCCCATTCGCCGTGACAGCTTAGTAGGAGACACTTCATAGAATATATATCTAACATTGTACAATAATATCAAAATCACAAACGTCATGATACACTATCCCCTTGTATTTCCCGATCATTTTCCTATACTAAAGCCATAGCTTCACATCATAAAAAATACCGATGTTGCGGTGGTTTTCAAACCCACAGCGACACGATATCAGCGATGATGTTTCGCTCCATGAGCATGCAGCAGCAGGCAGAGATGCCGTGCGAGGCTCCACCCATCACCCTACCCACCCTATGTCCTATCCACACATCAGCATCATTGTGCCCATTTACAATGTCGAAGCCTATCTATCAGAATGCCTCGATAGCGTACTGGCACAATCTTATCCCCACTGGGAGTGCATCTGCATCAACGATGGCTCATCAGATAGCAGCACCGCGCTCTTGGATAGCTATGCCTCACGCGACCCCCGTATCATCGCCGTACACACAGACAATGCAGGCACCTCAGCCGCTCGCAACCGAGGGCTCAACCTCATGCGCGGCACCTACTTCACCTTCCTCGATGGAGACGACCGCTACGCGCCAGACGCACTAGAGCACTATCTCGAGCTCGCACTCAGGCATGATGCCGATATCGTAGAAGCCTCAACCGCGCTCTTCTCGACAGACGGAGAGCAGCACTGGAGCGTCTGGGAGCAGGAGTGGAACATCCACAAAGACCGCGTATTCTCACAGCCCGAGCTCCCCACCCTCCTAACAATCAGACCCTACGTCTGGAACACCCTCTACCATCGCCGCCTCTGGGAGCAATCAAGCACCTACTTCGACCCCCAGCTCTGCATCTCGGAGGACTACCAATACAAGCTCACCTTACTAGCGCGCGTCACATCCCCCTACGTCTTCTCGAGCAAGCAAATCTACCATTATCGCAAAGGCCGCGCTGACTCCGCCATGAGCAAAACCAGCCCCACCCTCATGGCGAGCCAGGAGCGCCACTGCATCGAATCCATCCTCCAGCTCTGGCAGCACCTCGGGCGCCTCAAGCAGGTGCAGACCGAGCTGATGGATATGATCTACCACAGCCTGCGCAATAGGCACCCCCAAATGAGCAAGACGAGGATACTGCTAGAGCTGATGCAGTACAGCGGCCTGCTTGCCCGCATTTTTCTCACACTCCCCGACAGAGAGAGCTGGGCACAATACAAGCTGCGCCAGAGAGAGCTGCTGCGCCTCACACGCAACCACATCCGCCGCCCCGCCGCCCTCGTGCAGCCCGCACGCCCCGTGCTCACCGCGCAAAAGAGCCCTCGCATCGCGCGGGGATTCTCCAAAGCATACTTCGCCCTCTCGCTCTACGATCGCCGCCTAGCGGGGCTAGATCTCACGCGGCAACATGAAGCATGGCACCCATGGGGACCCAGCAATGCCAAGCCCCCTTTCCCTTTCCCCCAGAAACTCCCCCCCCCTACAGCGCAAGTCCCCTCCCTCATCCCTGCGCAGACACTCATCACGAGACTCCACCGCCCCCTACTCTAGATCACCCTATCCATGCAGGGAGAGCGAAGCACACGCCCATCTCAACATCTGGTCACTCAGATCAATAGCCCCCCCCCTCCCCCCTCTTCATCCCCACACCTTCCTCTCATTATGTATCAAATCAGCATCATCATCCCCGTCTATCAAGTACGCGACTACATCATCGAATGCCTGAGTTCGATTCTTTCACAACAAGTCAACTACGAGCTCATCCTCATCGACGACTGCGGCTCGGATGATAGCATCACGCTCGCGCAGAGCTATCTCCAATCCCAGAGCACACGCATCAAAGCCTCCCAATGGAGCATCATCACGCATACCAAGAATCGCGGTCCATCAGCCGCGAGGAACTCAGGTATACGCGCCGCGCGCGGCAAATACCTCTTCTTTCTCGATGGCGACGACTACCTCTATGAGCACGCCCTAGAGCGCCTACTCGAGGCCGCTGAGAGCACACAAGCCGAGCTCGCGATTGGCAACATCGAGATACTCACAGGAGAGGAGCGCAAGCACGCCTTTGCCGAGGGCGAAGTCGTCGAGGGCAAGGAAGTCGTCTGGAGCTACCTGAGAAGAGACTGGCATGAGAGCGCGGGGAACAAACTCGTACTGCGCGATTTTGTCCTCCACCACAAGCTCACCTTTGTAGAAGACATCCTGCGCGAATACGAGGTCTGGAGCCTCAAGCTCGCCGCCCACATGCCACGCCTCGTCGCCATCAAGGCGCACACATACTGCTACCGCGACCAGCGTGAGGGCTCGAGCATGCACACGCTACGCCACAGCGACGCCCTCCGAGCCAGCCATACGACCATGCGCGTATGGCAGCTCATCTTGCAGATAGGCATCAAATACGAGCTGCTGTCGAACAGTTATTTACAGCACCGCCTCCACCTCTACCTCTATGAGATATTCAACCACTACCCCACGCAGCTCAACATGAGCTGGATGGAGAAGTGGAAGTACTACGAGACCTTTGCCGAGCATGCCGACCCCCGCCTGTCAAAGGGCTACGGCTACCAGATATACTGGCGCATCCAGGTCATCGGCGCATTCTGCTGCCTGCCTAGCTATCTGGCAGGGCTACTGCTGATGCTCTTCTTTGAGACAGAGGAGCTCGAGTATGGAAAGCTCGTGCACCCCGATCCCAAGGATGACCGCAAAACCTCACCAGAAGCTAATAGAAAGAAGCTGGAAAAATACCTCGCGACAGCCTGATACGCGGCACCGCATCAGATTTGTCGCGCCTCATATCAATACAGGGGGCTTCTAATTTCTCGCGAGGTAAGATTTTGAGATGATTTTAGAGTTG
>CAYJID010000192.1:0-1864 GCA_964370135.1 uncultured Akkermansia sp.
CTGCCCTTCACCCGCCGGCGAACGATCGCCGGAGATCGCTTAAGGTCTATCCTCAGAGTTCTCGCTGCGCGAGAACCGCCCAAGAAGTGTCTTGGGCTCTCTTCGTCTCATTTTGGCATGCATAATGCCTTAAGAATCCATTGACTTGTCGCGGCTGAGTAGTACCGCAGCTCACCTAATAAAAAATCTCGCTCGTCTTGCGTAGTGAAGACGAGCGAGGTGTTGATTGATTCAGCAGAAAATCGCTTTAGAATGACATCTGGAAGCCCAGCGTGCCGTTCACCTGCGTCTGCAGGTCGCGGATTTCTGTTGCGGCGTCAAAGTAGATGCTGCTGCGTGTGGAGACGGGTACGACGAGTCCTACTCCGAGCTCATACGCGCTGCTGCCCGCATCGGCTCCGATGATGGACGCACTCTGTCCCGCATTCGCCATCAGGCGTACGCTGGTCTCCGAGTTGCTATCTCCACTATCGAACTTTGCCAGACCACGCAGCGAGAGGCGTGCATGGCGGTTAAAGAGCTGTCCGCCGATGGTGGTTTCGTAGCGCAGACCCAGACCTGCTGAGAAGTAGGTGAGGTCCTGTGATCCGACTTCGAGTCCTGCTGCTCCCGACTCGGTGTAGCCGTCGATGCTGGTGGACTGGAAGGTGAGGTTGACGATGGGCTGGAGGATGCTGGTGGCGTCATTGTTCAGCGGCATCACGTAGCCCAGCTCATAGGTGAGGCCGTAGGTCATACCGGTGCTGCTGCCCTCGGCGGTGACGTCGCCCGAGGCGGTGCTGATGGTGCGTGTGAGGCTGGTGTCGGCCATGCCGATGACGGCGGCAAAGCTATTCGTCCAGCGGCCGCGGTTGAGGTGTGCGTAGAAGCTGACGTAATAGGTGTTGATCTCGCCCTCGCCTCGGTCGGCGGCGGTGGCGGTGAGGTCGCCGTAGACGGCGGTCAAGGCACCACCGACGACGAGCTTGTCGCTGACGCGGCGGTCATAGCCGACGGTAGCTCCGTAGCTGTCGAGTGTGTGGCCAGCGGAGTAGTCGGTGGCGTCCAGTTCGCTGTTGTTGACCATGCCTTCCATCCAGAACTGGGAGGCACCTTGCTTTGTCTCGCCCAGATAGCCATCACGGCTGAGGCTGCCGGCGCGGTCACGCATGACGCGCAGCTGGCGGTCCATGTCGCCCTTGAGCGCAGAGCCGAGTGCGGTGGTGCTGGAGCCTGCGAGGGCGGCGGCGAGTTCATTCGCCGCGGCGAGGTCGCCAGACTGGATGTAGGTGTCGAGCTGGGTGAGCACCTTGCTCATGTCGTTGCCAGATCCGAGGGTGGCCTGTGGATTGACGTTGTAGTAGAGGCTATTGGCGAGCTGCATCCCCGAGACGTTGTTGCCCGTGGTGCCGATGGCGCGGTCGTTGTAGAAGCTGATGTTCTGATCTGCGACGACGACGAGGTCGTCTCCATCTTTCTCAAAGCGTGCATTCGTAAAGGTCTTGTCCAGCTCGATGCCGCCGAACTCGATGAGTCCGCCCTCGCCCTCACTATCTACATTCTCTGAGACGATCAGCAGGGTGATGTCTTTTTCCGCGACGCTGTCATTGATCACGATCTCGCGGCTGGAGTCGACGTCGGAGATGACGAGTGTACCGCCCGAGGAGAACTCGATGGATTCCCCTGAGAAGATGGTCATGTGCGAGTCGCCCGCAGCGAGGGAATCCGCGAGGGCCTGTCCGTCGAGCGTGATGGTGACCTTGCCGTCCTTGCTGACGCTGGAGGCTTCGGTGAGCGTGGTGGTGGCGGTGCTCAGGTTGTTCTCGTCGTCCTGCTTGAGGATGATGTTCGCGCCTGTGCTGCTGATCTGCTGGATCTCATTGCC
>CAYJID010000192.1:1964-4559 GCA_964370135.1 uncultured Akkermansia sp.
CCTGCTTGAGGATGATGTTCGCGCCTGTGCTGCTGATCTGCTGGATCTCATTGCCATAGACCTGAGTGAGGATGATTTCGCCTGCACTGCCGCCGACGGTGAGCTGGTTGTCTGCTATGGCTGTGATGGAGGCATCGCTGGTGGTGGTCGCGAGGGTGGCCTCGTCGTAGCTGCCTTCATAGACGCCTCCAGCTCCTGTGATGTAGACGAGTCCTGAGAACTCGGAGTCAGCATCACCCATGAGTTTTTCGATATACATGCTCTCGCTCGAGGCGATGTCGAGCTTGGCACTCTCTAGCGTGAGGGTCGCGAGCTCGAGTCGCGCGGTGCTGGAGCCATCCGCACTCACGGTGACGTTCTGCGCGAGGACTTCGCCGGCAAAGACGCTTACCTTGTCATTGTTGAAGCTGACTGCGTCCTCGTCGACGCCATCGCCGATGATGGTGAGGGTGGCGTCCTCGGTGCCGCTCACGTTGTTGAGCGAGACGCTTTCTTTGCCCCCATCGGACGTGAGGGTGTCGCCTGTGAGGTCGAGGGTGGTGTCTTGGTCGACGAGGATGTTATTGACGGCATCGAGGATGTCGTAGCTGACGAGCTTGCCGTCGTCATCGAGGATGGGAGCGATGTAGTTGAGGTCTCCCGCCTCGACGCCGGGGCTGGTGGCGAAGTTCTCACTCGTGTTCCACGTGCGGTCTGTGGCGACGTTGACGTCGAGCTGGAGGTTGCCATTGGATTCTTCATAATAGACGTCGTGTCCGCTCATGATGAGGTCGAGCACAGCGTCCTTGGACGTGTCGGAGAGCACGAAGTTCTCCCAGGTGATGGTGTCGAGGCTGGTGCCACCCTTTTGCTGGTCGATGAGCAGGTAGTCACCCGCGCTGAGCTTGCCGCTCTCGAGGTACTCGAGGCTGAGCTCGACGGTGTTGCTACCGAGGTTTTCAAATCCTTGGAGGACGAGGGCGTAGTCCTTGGTGGAGAGTGTGCCTGTGATGGTCAGTCCAGTGATGTCGAGGGTGTCAAAGCGGCTGTCCTGAACGAGGGTCAGCGTGCCTGCGGTGACGCTGCCGCCATCCTCGGTGGCGGAGAGCAGCGTGAGGGCGTGGCGCGCGGCGTCGATGGTGCCGCTGTTGTCGAGCAGCTGGATGGTGCTATCACCTGTGATCGTGAGGCTCGCGTCCTTCTCGAGTGTGAGGTTGATGGTGTCATTGCTCTCGGAGAGGAAGCTGGCGACCGTGACGCTGGCGTCTTCCGCAATCGTAAGAGAACCATCACCCGCGACGATGCCAACATTGGATTCGTCGCCAAGGATCAGGGTGGCGTAGTCGCCGATGCTCACGGCGACCTCGCCGTCGACTCCTGCGAGGGTCATCTTGCCCACGCTCACTTCACTGCGCGAGGAGGAGCTTGCGTTGGCGATGGCAAAGCCGCCTTCCCCACTGACTTCTCCTATCTCGGTGCCGTCCTTGACGGTGACGAAATCATCAGCCTCGGCTGTGCCTGCGATGGTGAGTGTGTCGAGCACGAGTGTGCCAAAGGAGCTCGCTGTCTGAGCGGTCAGACTGGTGGCTGTGATGTTGCCCCCCTTGGTGGTGGCAGCATTGATGATGATGTTCCAGTTATCCGCGATGAGGCTGCCTTCATTTTCAAAGCCTTCGAATGTAGCGTCGGAGTCCAGCGTGAGTTCGCCGCCCTTCTCGATGGTCAGGTCGCGCGCATCAGTGCCGAAGGTGAGAATCTTCACTTCCGAGTTCTCGACGATCGTGATGCCACCCACGCCACTCAGCGTGCCGATGGTAGAGATGCCGCCTATGCTCGTCGTAGCATCGCCGTCAGGATTGGCAGTCAAGGCGAGCTCGGTCACCGTGAGCTGGGCAAAGCTGCTGCCACTGACAGCACTCAGTTTATTGCCGATGATATCACCGCCCTTGTCCGCGACATTGTTGATTGTGATATTATACTCATCCTGCCCATCAATCGTGCCCAGACTCGTCAGGTTATCAACAGTGAGGTCTTCGGTGAGTATTTTTTCTTCTTTTTCGACTAGGTTCAGATCAGTAAGTGTCTCAGCCTCTAGTGTGGTGGGAAGCAAGGCAAAGCTGGCTGCGCCCGCGAGCAGCGTGAGTGTCGCGTACGTACGCGCGGTAAGGAAGGAAGCCTGCAGGGACTTCCTCAGGCTGGTGGATAAACGTATTTTCATAATATTCAGATTTCTAACGATAAACGGGTATACTGCCATCTGGGCAAATGATGCTCGCGCGTATTGTATAGCACAATCTAATAACTTTTTAAGGAAGAGATCAAGGATAAAAGCCAGGCAAGCTCCATTTTCTCTGTCAGCATGAGCAAAAGGACACGTGAGCAATGAGGTCGGGATTTGATTGAAATTGACGCAAAATCATTGAATGCTTATATTATGTCATTTATGCAATCCTATAGAAATAAATTTACTTTTTCTGCAAAAAAGTGCTTGCAATAGAATCGTTTTTTCTCTATAATGTCCCCGCACCCACTCCTCAACGGAGAGCCTCACGACAAGAGGGACTGAGTATCAGTCAGTGCACCCGATACTGAAAGGAGCGGTAGCTCAGTTTGGTT
>CAYJID010000193.1:0-4534 GCA_964370135.1 uncultured Akkermansia sp.
TACAGCGTGCTGCTCTTTGACGAGATCGAGAAGGCGCATAGCGATGTGTTCAACGTCCTGCTCCAGCTCCTCGATGATGGACGCGTGACAGACAGTCAGGGGCGCACGGTGGACTTCACCAACACCGTGCTCATCATGACGAGCAACATAGGCAGCCAGCACATCCTTCACGAGAGCGACGCGAGCCTGCGTGAGAGCAAGGCACTCGACGCGCTGCGCGCGCACTTCCGCCCCGAGTTCCTCAACCGCATTGATGAGATCATCATCTTTGACCAGCTCCAGAGCGAGGACATCGCCCGCATCATCCCCATCCAGCTGCGACGTGTAGAAAAGCGTCTCGCTGACCGTGGATTGCGACTTCATCTCAGCGAGCGCGCCATCGCCCACATCGCGGCACGCGGCTACGACCCCGTGTATGGGGCACGCCCGCTGAAGCGCGCCATCCAGCATGAGCTCCTAGACCCGCTTAGCCTCGCCATCCTCGAGGGACGCTTCCCCGAGGGTAGCCGCATCGCCGCCGATCTCGTCGACGGAAGCATCCAATTCGCGTCAGACGCGGACTGATGCTGAATCAATAAATCCCTCACAAGGCTGCTTCATTGAGCGCGGAAAAGCACCGACTTTTCCCCTCAATGAAGCAGCTTTTTTATATCGGGGACTTCTAAATTCTCGTCATTCTAAATAAGCAAATCGCGAAACTCGCGCCGCGAGGCAGTTTTTGAGTGCTTTTCAGCTGGATTTCTCCCGAATTTTCGTCTCAGAGGTCACTCTGAGCCATCAATTCGAAAGAAATCCAACTTGAAAATCATCTCAAAATCTTACCTCGCGAGAAAATAGAAGCCCCCTATCTTTGTAAAATAAATTTCAAGCAAAGAAAAAATCATTGTAGATTCTGCGGCGGTCATTACGTTCATGAACGTGAGACCAACCCATCTCTCCCACTATGATGACACACTACAGCACCATCCTGTCAGTCATCGCTCTCCATAGTCTATCCCCCGTCCTCGCCACGACGGCTAGCACCAGCTATCCACAAGTCGCAACAGGTCAGGTATCCCACTATAACGAGAACGGTGAGCAAATCAGCGAATTGAAAGAAGGCGATCGCCTCTACGGGCAAGATGCCCAGTACCGCAAGGGGGCACCCATGTCCTACCGCGACAATGGAGACGGCACCGTCACCGACCTCAACACAGGGCTCATGTGGCAGGTCGCTCCCCCCACGGAGGGATATAGCTGGCAGCAGGCACAGGAGTACTGTGAGAATCTCGAGCTGGGCGGACATAGTGATTGGCGTCTGCCCTCAGCCAAGGAGCTCTACTCCATCAGTGACTTTAGCGAAGGCTGGCCCTACCTCAACTCCAAATATTTCAAACTCGTCAACAACGAGCGCGTCGGCAAAGACGAGCAGTACTGGGCGAGCAACAAGTACCTCGGCTCCATCGCTCGCGGCGGGCACAACGGGGCATTCGGCGTCAACCACGCCACAGGTCACATCAAGACCTACTCCGCTGGTCGTAGCGGTGCCCAAGGCGGGCAGGGCGGCGAAGGCGGCCCAGGTGGTCAAGGCGGACAGCGAGGCAACCGACCACAGGGTGGCGGACCTCAGGGCGATCATGTCGGAGCACCTAACACATCAGGCTCATCCCAGCGCATGGGTCCCCCACAGGGTGGCTCCTCACGCGGCGGTCATCCACAGGGCAGACAGCCTCTTGACTTCGCAACGATTCTGAAGCAATACGACAAGGACGGGGACAGCCTCCTCAATCAGGCCGAGTTCACCGCAGCCCTCGCAGGCAGCCGCCCCTCCAACGCCCAGCGTCCACCGCGCCCACAGGGTGCGCAGGGAGCGCAAGGTGGACAGGGAGGACAGCGTCCACAGGGCGCAGGAGCACAGGGCTCGCCACGTCCACAGGGACAGGGTGGAGCAGGTGGTCCTCAGGGTCAGGGCTCACGCCCACCACAGGGCAGACCCGCAGCTGCCGAGATCAAGGATTTCGACCAAGACGGTGACAGCAAGCTCAATGAGCAAGAGTTCCACACCGCGATGAGAGCTCAGATGTCACGCCGCCCCCAAGGAGGTCCCCCCGGCCAGAGCGCAGGTGGCATGCGCCGCAACCCCGCCGCCAAGCAAGTGCGTGCCGTACGCGGTACTCCCTATGGGATCAACAAGTTCGTCGACAATGGCGATGGCACCATCACTGATCAGGCCACAGGCCTCATGTGGGCGAAGGTGGACAGCCAGAAGGGCATGGACTGGGCGAGTGCCCTCGCCTATGCGGAGAATGCCACACTCGCTGGCCACAGCGACTGGAGACTCCCCAATGTGAAGGAACTGCAAGGCATTGTTAATTATGACCGTGCGCCCAACTCCTCCGACCCCAGCAAGGAAGGTCCCGCGATTGATCCCATCTTCCAGTGCTCCGATTTCGTCAATGCGAAGGGTGTCAAAGACTACCCCTACTTCTGGACGAGCACCTCGGCGCGCTTCCGCAAGGGGACAGACTTCTTCTACGCCTGGTACGTCGCCTTTGGCCGTGCCGTCAATGGCGAGGGTGAAGACTCCCACGGTGCAGGCGGTGTCCGATTCGACACCAAGCACAAGGATGGCCCTGCCGGAGAAGATGCTGGTCGCGTCTACAACTACGTGCGCATCGTCCGCGATGCCAAGTAAGCTCAAGTAAGCTCAAGTAAGCTCCTATCATAAAAATATAAAACACCCCGCACAAGTGAATACCACCTGTGCGGGGTGCGTTTGTATCATGAAGTAGCAGCACTGCGACAGATGCAGCGCACAGATTGATGCCTAGCGGCTACAGCGATCAAAAATACTGTTTTCATTGAGTAACAATGAGCTAAATATGTAAACCAAAAGTAATCTCCAACGCAGTCCTAGATTTTTTTCTTTGAAGAAATCCGCAATTGATCACAAACGTAGAGAAACATCAATACTAAAGAATAGGCAAAGCAAATACTATGAGGCAAATAATAGCGCACTTCGGTAGCAGAGAGCGTTAATGGCGAGAAACTTAGAAGATAAATCCATCCAAAGAGAGAGAATAGAATCGCAACACGTATCCCTTCATCCTTCAAGAAGCCTCTTTTCTTTTTGATAAACATGAATAAACAAAACGCCCCAACAGCTAAAACGATAAAGTTGAGCAGTGAGAACATAACAAAGGAGCTACTCAGGTAATTTCTCCACTCTCTGTGAGTATGATCGAAAAAAATAACAGTACCTGGGTAGCTTTGCTTGATCCAATCATTGATGAACCACAGGCTACGGCCAGCTAGTAAAAATTGTTGGTATGCATAGAGGCGGCAAATCAGTACTTCCTTGGGGTGATTTTCGAGAGTCTGTAACCATCCTGCTTGCACATCTCGGGCAAAGTTTGCATCGGTCCGTTTAATATAGGGGGAGACAGGAGTTTTAAAAAAATTGACATTATCGACAGCGAACGGGATATCACGCGGGGGAAAATGAGCAATATTATCTTGACTATCTGATGTATTCTTGTAAAAATCAATCCATTCACCCTTCAAAATAGATGTATTTTGCATATCTGATATATACAAAAAATTGAGCGGATATCCTTTCTCGGCACGCAGGTAGGTATGATGAATCAAAGCTTGCAATGCTAGCATCCCTATTATCGCAATACTGCTGGTAAATAAGGCTCGTTTCATCGTACATTTATTCATATAGAGCAAAGTAACAATGAGAATAAATAATGAAGGCATACTGTTTATTCTGAATGACATTACAAAAAACAACAAGATGCTAAATACGCCAATACCAGCATACCGCATCCAACGAATCTTGCTCTTATAGGAATTCAGAAAGATCCCTAAAGCAAATAAGAGACAGCTTATGAAAAGCGCGTCATTGCCTACGATATGTACTTTCATTACCCACGGAGTGAGTATGAGCAAAATCAGAACACTCAGACTGTAAATACGACGGAATTGCGACAAATAATAGGATATGAGGCAGATCCCCCCCCCTATGAAAAACAACTGAACAAAGTAATGATACTGATACGCCGCCATCTTGCTGCCTGCTAGCTCATAGAACTGCAGCAAGATCCACGAATGAATTGGAGGTTTCCAATTCATGTAAGAGCCTGCTATCCCTTGATTGAGCTGCCCTATCGAATCACCTGTAATACTAATATCTGTCAAGCTATAGCATAGGATTAACCATACTAAAAACATCACAGAGAGAAAAAATTTACTTTTCATTAACATTAATTATTAGTTAAGCAATAGGTTCTAAATTAGACCTCGGGGCGATTGCGGTACATTTCCGCGACCTTCACGTACTTGAGCGCGTGGCGGTAGTTCGCCTCTTCCGTGGTCTCGTCGAGCTGCTTGACGACCTTGGCAGGCGATCCCAGCACGAGACTATGGGGAGGGATGATGGTGTCCTTGGTCACCAGCGCATTCGCCCCCACGATGGAGCCATGTCCAATGACGGCACCGTCGAGGACGGTAGCGCCCATGCCGATGAGGCACTTGTCCTCCACCTTGCAGG
>CAYJID010000194.1:0-4492 GCA_964370135.1 uncultured Akkermansia sp.
GGCTAGCCCCGTCGGGCGCACCGCAGGTGTGCGCCCACAGGCAGCAAGGAGGCGCAGCCTCCGCAAGGCGACAGTTCACTTTCATCAGTACGCGCCCGAGGTGAATAGCTTGCACGTCATTTCTGCCAGTTCAACTGTCGCCCCCTACACTGCTGCCCGCAGGGCAGGAAATTGCTCACAGGCGAAGGCGCGAAGCGTCCGAGACCACAAATTCAACATCCCCCACCAACAGCAGCCTCTTTCTCCGCCATGTGACGGCGCACCATCTCCGCGCGGTAGAGCGCGCAGGCTAGCAGACCGAGCCCCAGATTGAGCATGAAAAGAGCCGCGCTCAAATAGGGCCAGTGGGCGTAGCGGCATGTGATCAGGCACTCCCCAGAGCTGCCCATGACACCTGTATGCTGCAAGAAAGAATTATGCGCGCGTACCCCGCCACCGACGCGCAAGATGCACGTGCGGCGATGGAGCTTGTCGTTCACATTCACCTCAAAGGCCGCAAACTGCGGCAGTGGATGCGCCGCATCCGTCTCATTGACCGCAACGAGACTGCCCGCACATTGCCTGTGATTGGGAAGCCACACTCCTGTGGGAGTATCTTGGAACTCGACCACCTCCAGCACCTCATGCTCTGAGTAGGAAACAATCAACATCGCACAGCCCAGCGTCAGACTCAGGCCACCCAGCAGCACCCAGACGCGCATACGCAGCAAGTAAGTGACGAGCAGCAGCAGCAGGGAAGCGAGCGAGCCAAAAGCACCCGCTCTAGCGAGATAATCACTATAGAGAGACTTGGCGCGCAGGGAAATCTGCGTGATGCGCCCTTGCGCATCTTGCTTGTAGCCCTTCATATCTAATCGGTGACATCTTAAATCATGTGTTGAGCTTTGGGTTAAGAATGCAGGCTGCACGCGCTCTCCTCGATGGATTTGGAGCATCAGGGATGGTTGATCGTCACCACCCCGTTTCCTCACCTGCATGGACTCGACAGAGACGCCGAGCTGTGAGGTGATAGGAAAAAATGCAGCGGCTTCAGGCGTGACAACATCGGTAGCCGCAGGGGTGTAGTTAAAAATCTGATCCTCTTCGTACAGCTGCACAAGGAAGGAAGAGGCGAGCGTGAGTAAAGAGAGCACGAGCAAGACCACCGAGACGAGGGGACGCCGCAGACGCGCTGACCAACGAACTGCAACATAAAGCAGTACAAGAATGGAAACTTGGACAAAAACAGGCAAAAAGATCATGGATACCTTGCCAAAGCATAGCGGCACAACGCCAAAATCTAGGGCAAAGAGCAGGTAAATCAAGACAAATACGAGCAAATGACTCAGTAGAGAGAGGAGGTAGGGACGGATTTTTTTCATACGGAATCGCTGAGATGCTTGTTGATGATCTTTCTATCGGGCGATGCCATAGGGATGCTAGCAAGCTGAGAAAGAGGAATAAAAGTCTCGCCCTCGCGCAGGGTGAGCTCGTTGGAAGAAATTCGGTAGAGATGGCGCGTCACCTTGTAGCGCGTGACGCTGTATCGCTGCGTGATGATCTGGGGCAGGTGCTCGACCTCAGAGAGCTCGCGACTGGGGAGACGGTACATGCCCTCGTGGCGTGCGCCCTCGCTCTGGCGCACGAGCAGCAGCCCCTGCTGCGGGTGGAGGCAAAAGAGATCGTGATGCACGAGGGCAGTGACGGCTTTCTTCTCCAGCTTGACAGGCAGCTGCTCGGGCTCGGTGGCGCGGCAGTGCGTGCGGATGGGGCATATCAAGCAGCTGGGACTGCGCAGCGTGCAGATACGCTGGCCGAGCTCCATGATGGCGGAGTTGTACGCCCGTGCGTTGCTGGGGTGGACGAGCTCGGCGGCGAGAGCCCAGTGCTTTTTCTTCCCCTCATTGCTATCTATGGGCGTGGGGTCATCCGTGACGCGTGCGAGCACGCGCGAGACATTCGCATCGACGAGAGGAGCGGAGATGTTGTAGGCAAAGCTGAGCAGCGCGCCCAGCGTGTAGTCCCCTATGCCAGGGAGCGCCTTGATCTGTGCGGCCTCGCGTGGCATCACGCCGCCATGATGTGCGACCAGCTCGCGCGCGATGCGCTGGAGACTGCGCACACGGCGGTAGTAGCCCAGCCCCTCCCACGAGCGCAGAGCCTCCTGCTCGCTCACCTCGGCGAGGTGGCGCGGCGTGGGGAACTGCGCCATCCACGCCTCGTAGCGTCCGAGCACCGTCGAGATCGTCGTCTGCTGTAGCATGAACTCGCTGACGAGGATGTACCACGGATCAATCGTGCGCCGCCAAGGCAGATCGAGCCCCTCGGCTCGGAACCACGCGACGAGATCGCGGGCGATAGGATGGACGCGGGGCGCAGTCATGCGATCAGGGCGTGGGAGTCGCGCTGTGGGTGGTCGTGTAGATGGAGATGTCGGCATTGCGGCTGCCGAGCAGGGCCTGGGCACGCTTCAGCGCACGGCGTGTCGACATATTCGAGTTGCTCGACTCGAGGAGGAAAATATTGCTCTGCCCCTTCTCACAGCCCTCTTGGAGCGTGGCGAGGATACCGCTCTTGCGCAGGATGCGGTAGACCGTGAGACTCGCGCCCGAGATGAGCAGATGGCGGTCCTTCTCACGCATGAAGGTGATGAGTTCTTCTAGGGCAAAGACGGAGGTCGCATCGAGATTGCGCGCATTGCGCATACGGAGAATGACAATAGCGAGACTGGGATCCTCGGCGACGCGCTGCACCTGCTTTTGGAAGAGATCCGCCGCGCCAAAGAAGAGCTCACCCTCGACGTGGACGATGGAGATCTGCGGCACGCGCTGTGCTGTGTCACTGAGCTTCGTAAAGCTGCCATCCCCATCCAGCGTGTACTCGCTGAGATCGGGCTTTGCCGCCTTGCGCAGGAAGAGAGAGACCGAGAGCACCACACCGATGAAAATCGCAATATGCAGAGGCAAAATGAGTGTTGAAACAAAGGTCAGAATGAGCACGCTCGCGTCCCCCGGTGTCGAGCGGAAGCAGATACGCAGCTGCTTGTGATCGTAGAGCGAGATCGCATTGGCCAGCACGAGCGCGGCAAGCACAGGGTGCGGGATGGCAGAGATGAGCGGGACATTGGCAAAGAGCACAATGATGCCCATCCCGATGATACCGCAGAAGAGCGCGGCGAAGCGCGTCTTTGCCCCCACATTATAGTTAAGAATCGAGCGCGTGAGCGACGCTGAGCTCGGGAGCGAGGTCGTGACACTGGAGACGATATTCGCCATGCCCAGCGAGAAGGCATCTTGGTTGAGATTCACCGACTCGCCCGTCTTCGCCGAGATCGTCTTGCTCATCACCGTCTGCTCCAGCATGGAGAGGAAGGCGATGGCGATGACGATGGGGAAGAGCTCGACCATGTACTGCGGGATCATCCCTACCTGCGGGACAGACAGCGAGATATCCGCCATGGTGAAATCTTTTAGCATGAGCACATTGGTGAAGCCTGCACCCAGCCAATCTTGGCAGAGCATCCAGTTAAAGACACTCATCACAATGAGAATGATCGTGAAGCTCGGCAGCCCCTTGAGGTATTTCTTGAAAACAAAGAAAAGAACGAGCGTCAAGGAAGCGATGAGCGTCGGCTGCCACTCAATGCCGTCGAGATGCGTTGCGATACCGCCCACCATGCCAAAGAGCGTGCTACTTGAGGGAATATCATGCAGACCCAGCACGTAGCGCAGCTGAGAGCCCACGATGAGCGTGGCAGCACCTGTGATGTAGCCGACGAGCACACTGCGACTGACGAACTGGAGCATCTCTGTCGCCTTGATGTAGGCACCCAGCACGCAGAGCAGACCGACGAGCAAGATGATGAGCGGGACGAAGAAATGGGGCTGACTCTGGATCTGGGGGGAGGCGGCGAGAAAAAAGCTACCGAGCATGAAGGCCGTCGCATTGCTAGGCCCGCTCACCGTGAGACTACAACGCGAGAAGAGAGGTGCGACGAATGTACCAATTGCGCCCGCCATGATCCCGTAAATACTATCGAGACCCGCCATAGCGGCAAAGGCCATGCACTGGGGGATGCCGACGAGGGCGACATCGACAGCGGCGCGGAGATCGGATTTGAGAGCCTGCTTGCCGTAGCCTCGGAAGGAATTGCGAATGGGGAAGGGATCAATAGAGCCCTGAGAGAAAAAGCTTTTGATGGCGCGTATGCCGTACTTCATACGCAAGCCCCATGTCGTGGTAACCATGAATCACATGATAGCACAGCGGGGGGATTTTCACAAGAGCAAAGCGGGTTGAACGCAGTAGGAGAGGAATAACAAACAGAGACCACATGAAATAGATGCGAAGCATCTTGGACGGTTTTCGCGCAGCGAAAACTCTGAGGATAGACCTTGAGCGATCACTGGCGATCGTTCGCCAGTGGGGTGAAGGGGCTAGCCCCTTCGGGCGCACCGTAGGTGTGCGCCCACGGTAGCGAGGAGGCGTAAGCCTCCGAAGGGCGTCAGTTCAG
>CAYJID010000195.1:0-2272 GCA_964370135.1 uncultured Akkermansia sp.
TAAAAAAGCCTCTCCCAGTCACGGGAGAGGCTTCTCAAAATGTCAATCAGTCAAGGAGAGGCAATTACTTGCCTGCTTCTTCAATCGCGACAGCGACGGAGACGGTGGCACCGACCATGGGGTTGTTGCCCATGCCGATGAGGCCCATCATTTCAACGTGTGCAGGCACGGAGGAGGAGCCAGCGAACTGAGCGTCGCTGTGCATGCGTCCGAGTGTGTCTGTCATGCCGTAGGAAGCAGGACCTGCTGCCATGTTGTCAGGGTGCAGTGTGCGACCTGTACCACCGCCGGAGGCGACGGAGAAGTAGCGCTTGCCAGCGAGGTTGCATTCCTTCTTGTAGGTACCAGCGACAGGGTGCTGGAAGCGGGTGGGGTTCGTAGAGTTGCCCGTGATGGAGACGTCCACACCTTCGAGCCACATGATGGCGACACCTTCGCGGACATCGTCAGCACCGTAGCAGTTCACCTTGGCGCGCTCGCCTTCGGAGAAGGCCTTTTGGTTGACGACTTCTACCTTGCCTGTGGCGTAGTCGAACTTCGTCTGGCAGTAGGTGAAGCCATTGATGCGGGAGATGATGTAGGCGGCGTCCTTGCCCAGACCATTGAGGATGACGCGCAGAGGCTTCTGGCGTACCTTGTTGGCGGAGCGGGCGATGCCGATAGCACCTTCAGCAGCGGCGAATGATTCGTGACCAGCGAGGAAGCAGAAGCACTCTGTCTCTTCGCGCAGGAGCATGGCGGCGAGGTTGCCGTGACCGATACCGACGAGACGATCGTCAGCGACGGAGCCGGGGATGCAGAATGCCTGCAGACCAGCACCGATGGCTTCGGCTGCGTCAGCGGCCTTCGTGCAGCCCTTCTTGATGGCGATAGCAGCACCGACGACGTAGGCCCAGCCGGCGTTTTCAAACGCGATGTTCTGGATGCTGTTGACGATGGCGCGTACGTCGATACCCTTCTCAAGGCAGACTTGCTCAGCTTCTTCGCAGGAGTTGATGCCGTAGGGGGCAAGAGCGGCTTTGATCTGATCGATGCGGCGCTCGTAGGATTCGAAAAGTGACATATTCGTGATGAGTGATGTGAGGGGTTGATGCAGGATTAGGCGTGACGTGGGTCGATGTACTCAGCAGCACCGTCAAAGCGGCCGTAGTTGCCTGTGTGCTTCTTGAGAGCTTCGTTGGCATCCATGCCCTTCTTGATGTCTTCCATCATGGGACCCATCTTGACGTATTCGTAGCCTGTGATTTCGCTGTTCTCATCGAGAGCGAGGCGGGTGATGTAGCCTTCTGCGAGTTCGAGGTAGCGCGAGCCCTTGGCAACAGTGCCGTAGAGTGTGCCGACCTGGGAGCGGAGACCCTTGCCGAGGTCTTCGAGGCCTGCGCCGATGGGGAGACCGCCTTCGGAGTAGGCACTCTGTGTGCGTCCGTAGACGATCTGGAGGAAGAGCTCGCGCATGGCGGTGTTGATGGCGTCACAGACGAGGTCGGTGTTCATCGCCTCGAGGACGGTCTTGCCAGGGAGGATTTCGGAGGCCATAGCGCCCGAGTGCGTCATGCCGGAGCAACCGACTGTCTCGATGAGGGCTTCTTGGATGATGCCCTGCTTGACGTTGAGCGTCAGCTTGCAAGCACCCTGCTGTGGTGCGCACCAACCGACACCGTGTGTCAAGCCTGAAATGTCTTCGATCTTCTTGGACGCCGTCCATGCTCCTTCTTGAGGAATAGGTGCTGGACCATGGTCACAGCCCTTTTTGACGACACACATGTGTTCAACTTCGCTTGTGTATTGCATAACTTATTGTTCTAAGGCTTTTGTTTGCTAGATCGGCTCAGGGGTGAGCGAGAGCGCGCAACGTTTGCGCTGCAATATTAGCTCAATGATTCTTCGATGGCGAGCAAATTCAGATAGAGAATTGAAAATTTTGTTAGTTGTAACTTACTTCAAAAAAGTGAGTTGTGACTAACATGTGCATCTGCATTGCCCATTTCCAGGCAAGGAAACGCGCCCTCTTTCACGAGGAAAGAGGGCGCGCTGGTAAATGATTGTGGGGTGAGGGGGCTTTATTCAGAAGCTGCGTCGAACTTTTCGCAAGCGGCCTTGAGCTCAGCGCTGTCGAAGTACTTCACCTCGATGAGGGCAGCCTTGACTTCCTTCATGGCTTTGTCTGTTTCTTCGAGAACTTGTACGAGCTCGGGATCAGCAAGTTGCTTGCCCAGCTCAGCCTGTTCTTCAGGGCTCATGGAGGCGGCAAGTGCCTGTACAGCGGCTTTGA
>CAYJID010000195.1:2372-4480 GCA_964370135.1 uncultured Akkermansia sp.
TCGTATTTGAAGTAAACGATGAGTCCCTTAAAATCCTTGTTGTGTATTTTTGATAGAAGCTTAAAGTCAGATTGGGATAAAAAACGATCGTCAATCAAAAATGACTGACCGTTGCTAAACCGAATCGTGACTGGGAGAAATCGCGGAGCGATGAAGACCTCAAGGGTGTCTTTTTCGTCTATAGAAAAATCACTTGTCGTCAGACCATCACTACTCACGTATTGTTTGTGATAGGTGCTGCCTACTGGATTTAGTATTGCATGGTACCATTTAAAGTCTTTTAATATTTGTATATTTGTCGAAATTGCTTGATTTTCTGAATTCAGTAAATCAATTTTCGTCTCTTTCCCTTGTGCGCATGAAAGTAATACGCAACTTGCGATGATGAGGTATATCGTATTGATGATTTTCATAACAGCGAGACTTTTGTTGCTAATTATCCCGATGGTAAGGCAAGCAATGTGCTCTGTCAAGTATTATTGGAGGTACCTCCCAAGAGCTTGGGCGAGGGGGAGAAGCTGAGGCTCTGCTGGGCGGGGATGATGAGTGGTGCTTTCGTCTGAGGATGATGTCCAAGGCGTTGCTCACGCGTTTTTTGGGAGAAGCGGCCAAAGCCTGATAGGATAACTGTGTCATCGTGGCTGAGGCGCACGATGCTCTCGAGGACGGCCGCGAGTGCGCCGCTCGCGCTCTCGCGCGTGCAGCCGACGCCCATGCGCTGCTGGACGCGGGCGATGAGCTCTTTTTTGTTCATCGGAGAAAAAATTTAGGCGAAGAGCTTGTGTACTTTCACACCCCATTCTTGGCACTGCCAGCTCTCACCCCCGTCTTCGCTGGTGAAGATGCTCACGGCTCCCGTCGCGACCTTGATGTCATGCTGTGCGCAGAAGGCGGCGTAGTCACCCGTGATGTGTGGGGCAAAGCGTATCGTGCCATTGGACGACACGCAGAGCAGCGTCTCACCCTCAGAGATGCTCTCGCAGAGCTCCAGCCAGTTCTGCTGGATCTGCTGCACGTCCACGCGCCAGCCGGGGGGCGTGATGGCGTGGCTGTTCCACCTGTCAATGATGGCCTTGCCGCGTGCGCGGATCTCGTCGCCGCTGAGTGTGTCGGCATTGATCCCCTCAAGCTCGCAGCTGTGGCGGCCGAGTCGCTCCTCGACGCGGTCTTCTGTCTGATTCTCATCAGGTCCATAGCAGACCTCGATGAAGCGTGCATCGGGCATCACGGCCGCGGGATTGCCGAGCTCCTCGGCGGCGAGGGCAGCGGTGGAGAGGGTGCGCATCAGGGGGGCAGCACAGATGCGGGTGGGGATGAGGCCTCTGGACTGGAGGTATTTGCCAATGGCGCGGCCGCGCTGCTCCTCGACGAGGGGGAGGTCGGTGTCGGCGCCGACGCGGGTCGGGGTCTCACTGGGGCGGAAGGTGTTGCCGTGACGGGCGATGATGAGGGTCTTCATAAGATGGAAATGGAGGGGGGGGTAAGGGGGCTTCTATTTTCTTGCGAGGTAAGATTTTGAGATGATTTTCAAGTTGGATTTTCCGAATTGATGGCTCAGAGTGTCCTCAGAGACGAAAATTCGGAAGGAATCCAGCTGAAAAGCACTCAAAAGCTGCCTCGCGGCGCGCGTTTTGCGATTTGCTTGTTTAGAATGACGAGAATTTAGAAGTCCCCTTAAGCGGGGTCTTCCTCGACGCGGAGGTGGTCGATGATGTATTGGCGGCGTTTGTCGGTGTTGTCCCCCATGTAGAAGGCCAGCAGCTCCTTGATATTGTGCGCATGCTCGAGGCTCACGGGCTCAAGGCGTATCTCGTCCTCGCTGATGAAGCCCTTGAACTCCTGTGGCGAGATCTCACCGAGGCCCTTGAATCGGGTGATCTCGGCCTGCTTGCCCAGCTCCTTGAGGGCGGCGTCGCGCTCCTGCTCGGAGTAGCAGTAGAGGGTTTTCTTCTTGTTGCGCACGCGGAAGAGGGGGGTCTGGAGGATGTAGAGGTGCTCTTCTTGGATGAGCTCTTTGAAGTACTGGATGAAGAAGGTGAGCATGAGCAGGCGGATGTGCATGCCGTCCACGTCCGCATCGGTGGCGATGATGACCTTGTTGTAGCGCA
>CAYJID010000196.1:0-4479 GCA_964370135.1 uncultured Akkermansia sp.
TCCAGCTCATCCAGCCTCTTCCCCCACAGATAATGCCGCGTCTGACTCACCAACAACCCACTCAGCGCGATCATACACACCACGTTCGGCAAGGCCATCAGCCCATTCGTCAAATCCGCAAAGTTCCATACAAAGCTGCTCTTCGGTATAATACAACCAAGGAAAACCACGACAACCCACAGGCACCGATACGGCGTGATCAGTCGCTGTCCCCCCAGGTACTGCAAGGAGCGTTCCCCATAATATGACCACCCCAGCAGCGTCGAGATTACAAAGCTCGCCAGACTCACGGTCAGCAAGATAGATCCAATCGCCCCCAGCGTCCCAAAGGCTTCAAAGGTGATCGCCGTATTCGACAGTCCCCCGATCGCAGGAAACTTCATCTGCGTTGCAACAAGCGCAACACCCGTGAGCGTACAGATCACAACCGTATCCCAAAAGGGTCCCGTCGACGAGATCAAGGCCTGATTCACCGCATTGCTCGATCGCGCCGGCGCCGAGACGATAGGCGTCGAGCCCATCCCTGCTTCATTCGAGAAGAGTCCACGCTGCACCCCCGTCTGCATCGCAATCATAATGCTACTGCCGATGAAGCCACCAAACGCGGCCTGCGGCAAAAATGCGCTCTCTACAATGAGGCATACCGCCGGCCAGATGGCATCCGCATGCGCCACGAGCAGCAAGATGCAGCCCGATATATATATAAGCGACATGACAGGAACAAAGGAGCTACACACGCGCCCGATGCTCTTGATCCCCCCAATGAGGGTGACTGCAACGAGAACGGTCAAGATGCTCCCTGTAACCCAAGTAGGTACTTGCAGCGGTGAGTTCTGCAGCACCTGCGCCACGGCATTCCCCTGCGTGATGTTGCCAATCCCAAAGGCGGCAATCGTCGTGAGGACAGCAAAGAGCTGTGCCGTGCGCTTCATCCCCAGCCCGCGCTCCAGCGCGTACATGGGACCGCCGACGATCTGTCCTTTCTCATCCTTCACGCGGTAATAATAAGAAATCAGGCTCTCCGCATAGCGCGTCGCCATGCCCAGAATCCCCATGACCCAGCACCAGAAGACAGCACCAGGTCCCCCCGCGAGCAGGGCGGTGGCGACCCCGATGATATTCCCCGTGCCGACATGCGCGGCAAGCGAGACCATCAGCGAGGAGAAGGGCGAGATATGCCCCTCGCCTGCACTACCGCTCTTCTTACTAAAGGAGCGGCGCAATGCCGTCCAGAGATAGCGCTGCGGAAAGCGCAGGATGCAGGTCAGATAGAGGTGCGTCCCCATGAGGACGAAGAGCAGCACGTAGCCCCAGAGAAAGGAGCTCGCGCTGGAGATGTAATAATCAAGTGTCTCAAACATGTGTGTTGCTCAGAGAGAAAAGGGTAGTAGTGGGCTCTTAGCGTGATTGAGGAGTGAGGTTGATATCAATTGGGAGCTCTTGCAGATTCACAAGCTTCTTGAATAGCTCCATCGCGATCTTTTGGGCTTCTTCAGGGCTAGCTCCGAGGTCGAGGGCGGCTTGCTTCGCCGCGCTGACGCGCTCGACGAGCGTCTGATAACGGCGCGCTTCATCAGCGAGCTCAGGGCTGAATGATTCGGTCACCGTGACGATGTGCGGTGCGATGTTCTCCGCCCAGACGAGGTTACCGCTTTCAATCAGCTTCTCCCCGAGGCTCATCGCGCCTTGGATGGCGTAGCCGAGCTGGAAGGGAAGCGCAATAATAGCGGCGATGAGGGAAAGCAAGGAAGTGATCCAGACGAAGCGCATCTTCGCAACGATGCCGAGTGCCCCGACGCAAAAGCCGAGTAGCAGCGTGATGAGGATGGCGATGATGCCGATATAGGGGATGAAGCAGCAGGCGGCAAAGAGGATGACGACAAAGCTGGCGATGAAGATGATGAGTTGCATAGTACGATTCTGAAAGATAGAGTTGATCTTGTGGAGGGGCACTTTGTTGAGTGCGGGGCGGATATTTTCGTCGAATTGCTTTTTGAACGAGTTGTTGGATGTCATAGTATTTTTTGGATTAGTGCGGGTGGTTGGAAAATGAGAAAAATGTGAAAAAAAATCTCGGTGGGGACGACGCCCACACCGAGATGCTAAAATGTGCTGTTTTACTTGTGTAGATCGATCATGTCTCGCAAGATGTTCATGCCCTCGCGGAGCTCGGGGTCGAGATCCGAGGGGTAGTCAGGGCTCTTGGAGAGCTCTTCCTCGGGCGTCTCTTCGCGTGACATGTAGGCTTCTTCCTTGTCAGACTTGACGGTAGCAAGCTGGGGCTTTGCTACGTCTTCGAGATTCAGGCGGTAGATCTTGAGATTCTTCTCATCGTCCTGCTGCATCTGGGCGTAGCGCTCCTTGCGCTCTTCATCGATGGTCTTCTTGCGGTCGAGTAGCTCGGCGTTTTCGCGTTCGCGCTCAGCCTTGTTGAGGCTGACTTTGTTGCGATGGGTGCGCTCGCGGAATCGGATGATATTCTCACGCATGTACTGCATGTCCTTGTCCGCGCCGACGCGCGCCGCGCTGCGCTGCTTGACCATGGGGAGGATGGCGTCGAGCTTCTTGCTGCGGGTGTAGCCAGGAGCTTGCGCGATCTCGTCGTAGGCCATGGGGTAATCCGTCTCGGACTCTCCGATTTCAAATCCCGCGGTCGCAACGGGCAGCACGATATCACTGCGCACGCCCTTGAGCTGCGTGGAGGCTCCACCGACGCGGTAGTATTTCTGCGTCGTGATCTTGAGCATACCACTTCCCTCGCGGGGACTGAAGAAGGAAAGATAATCGCCGATGTTGCGCGTGACCTGCACCGTGCCCTTGCCAAATGTGGTCTCATCACCGACGATGAGCGCGCGGCCGTAGTCCGTCATCGCTCCGGCAAAGATCTCGGAGGCGGAGGCGCTGAGCTTGTTGGTCAGCACGACGAGCTCGCCGTCAAAGATGGGGTGCCCGCTGACGGTGAGACGCTCGACGTTGCCGCGCGAGTCCTTCACCTGCACGATGGGACCCGCTCCCGTGAACATGCCGACGATCTTGCGTACCTCATCCAGTGAGCCGCCGCCATTGGAGCGCAGGTCGAGGATGACGCCTTCGACGCCTTCTTTCTTCATACGCTGGAGCAGGGACTTCACGTCTGCGGCGCAGTTGCTCTTGCCGCGCTGGAGGTCGAGGTAGAAGGAGGGAAGCGTGAGGATGCCGAGGCGGTACTCGCGGGGATTGCCGTCGAGGTCCTTGCCCTGCATGACGACGATCTTCGCATTGGCGAGCTCGTCATTCATGGGGATCTTCGCGCGCTTGATGGTGACGATCTTCTCCGCGCCGCTGTCAGCGTCGAGGACACGCATGCGCACCTGCTCACCTTCTTTACCACGGATATGCTCGATGACCTTGTCGAGTCCCATGAAGAGGATGTCCACCCACTGACCGTTGTTGTGACGGTCGACGGCGATGATGTGGTCGCCGAGCTTGAGCTGCTGGCTCTTCTGGGCGGGGCCGCCCTTCACGAGGCCAGTGATTTTTGTCGAGCCGTCGTCGTCGGCTTGCAGCTGTGCGCCGATGCCGATGAGCTCGGCTTTCATCATGTCATAGAATCGCTGCTGCTCACGCGCGCCCATGTAGCTACTGTGTGGGTCGTAGACGCCAGCAATGGCACTGAGTAGCGTGGAGGCCATGTCCTGGAGATCCGTTTCCTGATAGGTCGTACGCAGTCGCTTGAGGCGCGCGAGGATCTTGTCATGGATGGGCAGCTCGTTTTTGTTCACCGTAGCGAGATCCTTGCCCTGCTCCTGAGCGAGGCGCGCGATATTCTCACGGCGCAGCTGCTCAGAGAGGAGCATGTCGGTGATCTGGTCATCCCAGACCTGATCAAGAGCGGCATCGTCCGCCGCCCAAGCGACTTCGCTACGTGAGCGGGCGATGCTGCGCTTCTCATCAAAGGCGGGGAGCTTGCCCTGCATGGCGCGGATCTGAGCCTCAGACTTGCTGATGCGTGCCAGCGCGCGTTCGTTGAAGTAGGTGTTGATCTCCTCCGCCAGCGTGGCGGTCTCCTCAGCGAGCAAATAATCGCCAAAGCTGCTCTGGTACTTGTCGCGCAGCTTGTTCACATCCTGCTGGGTGAGGTACAGGCGTGCGGGATCGAGCGTATCGAGATAGTGTTCAAAGAACTTCTTGTACATCTCCTGTGTGAAAGGAGCTCGCGAGAAATGCCCATTCTGAAGAAGAATAGAGAACTGCTTGCCGATTTTATCGTAATCTGGAGCGGCTTGGGTGACCGACGTGCATGAGAGTGCAGTGGTCGCCGTGAGCGTCATGGCACCGAGGCGTCGAAGCCAAGGGGATAGGAAATACTTCATGTTGTGATGGTTACATAAGCACACAAGTGTTTCATCTTGAGCACTATGGTTGATGACTCACCCTATTTTACCCGAATTTTCTTTGTTGTCGACTGAAAAATAAGGAATCATAGGATTTCCTCACATC
>CAYJID010000197.1:0-4465 GCA_964370135.1 uncultured Akkermansia sp.
GCGGGGCGCTCTTGCCAAGGCATGTTGGGCAGGGGTTCACCGATGATGTTCATATCGAGACTGGAATGAGAGGGCATTTCTTATTTGTAACAAAAGTAAGTGCGTCCGTCAATGTAATAAGACGGGCTCATTACAACGAATCTCTTTTCGCCTCAAATCATTTTCCGCCTCAGTCACAAAATGCACACGCGTGACCCTCTCCTCCGTGCGGTCTACAGCGACAGCGAGATAAGGATAGCGGCAAGGAGGCTCGAGACGCAGCAGCACAGCACCCCCAGCAGCCCCGCAGAGAGCATCGGGCAGATCGCGCACATAGCGAGGATGCGCGCGCAGCTCCGCGAGGCTCAAGCGATGGAGATCCAGCAGACGCATACGCTCCAGCTTCCTATCTAGCAGCGGGCTCTGCTGACGCGAGGGCAGCTCATAGAGCTCGTTGACCGCCAGCCCTTGGCAGAAGCAGGTGATGGCGTAGAGATACTGCTCGTGATGATGCGACATGCCTCCTATCAGCTGCGCGCCCGCTGGCGCATAGAGGCGATGAGAGTTGCCGCTCAGCCCTGAGCCGTGACGGTAGAGCTCACTGAGCAGATAGACGGTGAGATGCTCATACTCCTCATGAGAGGCTTTGTGAACTGGCATTTCGCTTGAGGGGAAGAAGAACTCTCCCATTTGACGCAGAGCTGACGGATGCAGCATCGCCTCCCCCCACTGCTGCGTCAATCGGCTGAGAGGTGCCCAGAGAGCTAGCACCTCGCCATCTTGCTCACGCAGGACATAGCTGAGTATCGTGTCCTCCAGATGCCTCACGCCATAGCAATCAGCTGCGCGTAGTCGCAGCAGCTCACGCTGGAGTGCTGCGATGAGGTCTTGCTGCCCGGCGAGCAGTGTCTGCTCCTCGTTCGCGAGGTGGCGCAGCAGCTCGCGATCCGCGTGTCCATTGCGTAGCGTCTGGTCTGCCGCGAGATGCTCGTGCCATGTTTGGACAATCCCCTGAGAGAGCGCGACGATCTCAGGCAGTATTTTCTTAGCTGACTCCTCATCGCGGATCTCTTGGAGTAGAGGGAGGATGGCTTGGAGCTGCTGGGACTCTGACTTCTCGTAGTAGCTGCGTAGAGACGACTCGGTGGGGAGTGCTCCCTCAAGGTGATAGGTGTAGCGTGGAATCAATTGGCAGAATACGAGATAGCCGAGCAGTGCGAGCAGCGGCAGCAGTACAATGATGACAGGGGTGAATGTGATCGACTTTTTCATCTCAACCTCTATATTAACAGGAGATGCTGTGAAAACAAGCAAAATACAACGCGCACGGAGAGTAGCACGGAGAGAAAACAAGGAGGCATCTTGCTTTTTGCTGGTGATGACTGCTTGTATTTGATAAGCTACTGAGCATAGCTTATCCGTTTATTTTCTCATGATGCGACATTTTCTCCTGACCCCGCTCGTCTTTCTCAGCTCATTGACCCCGCAACTCTCCGCCAAGATCGAGGTCGAGGCGCATCATCTTCACTCCGTGCTCTATGCGGACTTGGACTCCCAACCGCTGCTGCGCGTGTGCATCCACAGTGACAAGGAGCATACCACACTGCGTGCCCTGCGCTTCAAGCTGATAGGGGGTGAGGTACTCAAAGACCTGAGCCTCTACCGTGCTGGAGCCGAGGGGCGCTCCCAGATCTTTAGCCTACGCGCCGAGCGTGACCAGGAGAGGTGCACGCCGATGCGCTTCAAGCCCAAGCGCAGCAAGGACACGGTGACTTTCACCGGATCGCTCAAGCTCAAGAAGGGCAACAACTACATCTGGCTGAGCAGCGGCACGACGAAAGGAGCCGCGGGCAACACCATCGTGGATGCCGAGCTCACCCATATCAAGACCAGCGACCCCGCGACGAGCATCAAGCGCGGCTCAGCAGAGGGCGCACTGAGCGTCTACCCCTTTGCCCAGCGCATCGTGCCCTACTACCGCAGCATGCAGCTGATGAAGTGGTTCCCCGACCAGCTCCAGCCCACAGACTTCAAGTACATCACCGATATCATCTACTTCAACCTCACCTGTGACAATTCGGGGAACCTCGTTGGCGGCGAGGATGCGACCTTCCTCGCGGGGATTGAGAAACTCAAGAAACTCCGCGGTGAAGAGCCCGTTGACATCATCCTCGGCATCGCACACAGCGATCCTGGATTCACCGCGACCTCGGCGAATCCTCAGGCGCGCCGCCGCTTTGCCAAGCAAGTCGCCGCCTACCTCGAGAAGCACCAGCTCGACGGCGTGGACATCGACTGGGAATATCCTGATAATAACGAGCAATGGATTTATTTTGGATTCATGATCAATGACATCCGCGAGGAGCTCGGCGCGAGCGGTCGCACCATCAGCTCAGCGGTGAATATGAACTACCAAGCCCCCAATCAATTCGCCATCGACATGCTCGATTATGTCAATGTCATGTGCTATGACCGCCCTGCGGAGCACGCCACCATGGCGCATTTTAACGAAGATATCACGCGCTCCCTCAAGATGATGCCCAAGCAAAAGCTCATCATGGGTCTGCCCTACTACACGAACGATGCCGAGGGCAAGCGTGACTGGGACGCTCAGCGAGGATACCACGATGTCCTCAACGCTAATCCTCAACTCACCGCCAACGACAACTACGTGACGCTCAAAGGCCGCAAGCACTACTTCAACGGCGCGCGCCTCATCGAGGACAAATGCAAACTCGCCAAGTCTGATCGCCTCGGCGGCGTCATGATCTGGGCCTACGAATGCGACATCCCCCTCAAGTCCAACATCTCGCTCCGTCGCGCCACCTTCAAGCAAATACGGCGCACAGCACGATAATCATCACCCCAAAATCTCCCCACCATGCGCCATCTCTTCCTCGCCCCCCTCGCCCTCCTCAGCTCACTCGCGCCGCTCGCCTCCGCCGCAGTGACGGCCGAGGCTCAGCACCTCCACTCCCTGCTCTACGCGGATGTGAAGGATCAGCCCCTCCTACGCCTGTGCATCCATAGCGATCAGGATGGGGTCAAGCTGACTGCCCTGCGCTTTGAGCTCAAGGGGAGTGCTGCCCTCAAATCGCTCAAGCTCTACCGCTCGGGCAATGAGGGGCGCACGCCGCTCTTTAGCCTACGCGCCGAGCGCGCACAGGAGAAATGCACGCCTGTACGCTTTAAGGCAAAGCGCGCCAAGGCTAGCGTCACCTTTACCGGAAGCCTCACGCTTCAAAAGGGGGAGAACTACATCTGGCTCGCCGCTGATGTCAGCGAATCAGCCGCGAGCAATGCCGTCGTCGACGCCGAGCTCACGCATATCAAGACCAGCGACAGTGCCGCGCCCTCCATCAAGGGCAATCCCGACGGCGCGCTCTCCGTCTACCCCTTTGCCCAGCGCGTCATTCCCTACTACCGCGATTCCCATCTGCTGAAGTGGGCACCCGATCTGCTCACGCCTACGGACTTCAAGTACCTCACCGACTTCATCTACTTCCGCCTCAGCTGCGATGAGAACGGCAACCTCGTCGGCGCGGACAATGCCGAGTTCCTCCGAGGCATCCCGAAGCTCAAGAAGCTGCGAGGCGAGGAGCCCGTCACGCTGCTGCTCGGCCTCGCCTCCTGCGACCCTGGCTTCACCGCGACCTCCGCCGATGCGGGCAAGCGTCGCCGCTTTGCCCAGCAGCTCAAGTCATTCCTCGACAAGCATGAGCTCGATGGCGTCGACCTCGACTGGGAATACCCTGATAATGAGGCGCAGTGGATCAACTTCGCCTACATGATCAATGTGATACGTGAGGAGTTCGGCGCCAGTGGCAAGACCGTCAGCGCCGCTGTCAACATGTACCATATGAGCCCGAATCGCCTCGCGGTCGATGTACTCGACTATGTCAACGTCATGTGCTACGATCGCCCCGCCGAGCATTCCACCATGGCGCACTTCAAAGAAGAAATCACAAAGAGTCTCAGCATGATGCCTCGCCAGAAGATCATCATCGGGCTCCCCTTCTACTCCAACAACGTCGAGGGCAAGCGCGACTGGGACGCCCAGACAGGCTATGACGGCATCCTCAAGGAGAACCCCCGCCTCAAGACCAGCGACAACTACGCCCATGTCAAGGGCTCACGCCACTACTTCAACGGCGCGCGCCTCATTGGGGAGAAGTGCCGATTTGCCAAGGCGCAAAAGCTCGGCGGCGTGATGGTCTGGGCCTACGACTGCGATATCCCCTTCAAAAACAAACTCTCATTGCGCCGCGCCATGTTCAAGGAAATACGCCGCACAGCGCGCTGATCCCGTAGGCCGCGGCATGTACCGTAGGTAACTCAAATCCTTTAGCGTACGAGTACGCTAAAGGATTCTCTTTTTGTATTTTGTGTCCGTTGTTAACGGCGCGCGACTCTAAGCTCCTTGGCTAGAACATCATCAAGCATGATCGGGCGTATCCTTGTGGGTAAAGGGCAGCAGCCAGGTCAG
>CAYJID010000198.1:0-4375 GCA_964370135.1 uncultured Akkermansia sp.
TCTAAAATCATCTCAAAATCTTACCTCGCGAGAAATTAGAAGCCCCCTTTAGAATAACGGGAATTTAGAGAAGCCCCTTATATCCGTTATTGAGCTAGCTCCAGCACGCGCAGCAATCTCTTCACCGGTAGCCCTATCACATTGTCCCTATCGCCCTCCACTGATTCGATGAGCAGATGCTCCTTGTCCTGCAGGGCATAGGAGCCCGCCTTGTCCATCACATGGACCTCACTCATGTAGTGCACCAGCTGCTCGCGCGTGCGGGGCAAGAAGCGCACATAGCTCCTCTCGACGAAATCGCGCCTCTCTCCCCCTGGCATACACACCGCGACCGCCGTGCAGACGCAGTGCTCGCGTCCTTGGAGACGCTGCAGCATCGCAAGGGCATCCTCCCTATCGTGAGGCTTGCCCAGAGGCATGTCGTCGATGAAGACCAGCGTATCGGCTCCGATGACGATGCGCTCGGGGTAGTGCTGGGCGATGTCCTGCGCCTTCAGCGCGGCATTGTGCGCGCAGAGTTCTTCTGGAGACAGGCTGGCGTCATGCAGCTCCTCGACATCACTCGTGTGGATGTCAAAGGCTACCCCCTCACGTGTCAGCAGATCACGTCGTCGGGGGGATTGTGAGGCGAGGATGAGTCGGGGGATGGTCATAGGCTATCGGCGGGATTTGACTCTAGAGACATGGCATCAAGCACGCGTCGGCGCACGCTGTCGCTGAGCTCATGGAGCCCCTGTATCGTCGTGCCACGCAGCTCGCTAGCGACGCGCTGACGGCAGAGGTCACGATCCTCACGGCTGTCGAACTCGAATCCGACGAAGGCGCGCCCCACATGCTCACCTGAGTACTGGTAGTTAAAGTAGCACAATGAGGCATACTCACCCATCACCGACATGAACTCATAAAAAGCACCCGGTCGCTCGGGGAACTCAATGACGAAGAAGACAGGATGCGATAGGCGTATCCTATCATAGGAGATCATGCGAAAGCGCACATCATCATCCTCGCTGACATCCTCCGCGCAGAGCCCCTTCTCCGCGAGGCGAGAGTCGATCTCGTTGAAATCGCTCTCGGTGCCCAAGACGCCAAAGATGGGGTACTGGATCGTGCCCCCGTTGCGCCCGAACTGCACGTCGCGCAGCTGCACGCCCTTGGGGATCTGCTTGAGGTAGCGCAGGATCTGTCCACGCTTTGTCTCCATAGGGATGCGCAGGTAGCGCAGCGATTTGTGACTATGGCGCTCGCCTGCGACGCTGGCGACGGTGCTAAGGTGGGTGAAGTCCATATTCGCCCCCGAGACGATGACGAGGCAGCGCTCACCGGGCTTGATGACATGGTTATCCCAGTCCTGTAGCAGGGCTGCCGTCCCCATCGCGCCCGAGGGCTCAGGGACGATGCGGTGGCTATCCCAGAGGGTGCGCATCGCATCGCAGACCTCATTGTTGCTCACCGTGACGACACCATCGAGCAGCTGCATGCAGAGCGGATAGGTGATCTCACCCGCGATGCGTACCGCTGTGCCATCGCAGAAGACGTCGACATAGTCCAGCGAGACGCGCTGCTGAGCCTCCATGGCACTCTTCATACAGGCCTGATTGACCCCCTCGACGCCCATGATGCGCGCATGGGGCCAAAAGTGGCGAAACCAGCACGCCGCTCCTGCGGCCAAGCCACCGCCCCCGATCTGGAGATAGATATGGTCAAAAGGCCCCATGCCGCTCATCACGACCTCATCCGCGAGCGTACCCTGCCCCGCGATGGTCGCCAGATCATCGTAGGGATGGACAAAGGCGAGCTGATGCTGCGCCGCATAGTCTTTCGCCGCGAGGGAGGCGGCATCATAGGAGTCGCCGACAAGGTAGATGCTCACGTGCTCGCCGCCGTGCTTGCGTACGGCGCGCTGCTTCACCTCAGGGGTGGAGCGTGGCATAAAGATATGAGCATGGCAGCGCAGCCTCCTCGCGGCGAGCGCGACGCCCTGCGCGTGGTTGCCCGCGCTGGCCGCGACGACGCCGTGGCGACGCTGCTCTTCGGTGAGATTGACCATGCAGTTGTAGGCACCGCGCCATTTGTAGGCCTTGATGGGGCCTAGGTCTTCGCGCTTAACGAAAATCTGCGCGTTGATATCCTTGATCTCTAGGGCTTGTAGCGGAGTGGGAGATCCGACTTCATACACACGCTGCCGCGCTCGTAAGGTAGCGTCGAATAATTCGTCTATCGGGTCTGTATTCATGTTACCAAGATAGTATACAAAATCCCTCCAACAATCAAGCGCGAAGCTCCCGTCCCACAACCCCCTGCGCAAAATCTCGCATGGGATGGAGAAATAGCATTCCTTAATTAATGACCCTAAACGAGAATTTCAGTTAGACTACAAAGTAATATTTCGCAACTATTAAAAACACTTAGTAAACATTACATCTAGATGCCTAGCGCACTTTTCGCTCTGCGTTAGATCGTAAGAGCTAACTCACACAAATAAAATGAATAGCAACGACGATTTTCTAAAATTATTACTAATTCAAATTCAAAAATAACGAAAAATAATCAAGCAAACTTAAAGATTCTTCCCGCACTCTAATAAAAAAAAACGCCATCGTGGAACGCGATGGAACGCGCCCTCAGGGAGGGACTCACTGGCACTGCCAAAAAAAGTACTTTTGCATTTGGGATAGTCATGGCATATTGTCCCCCGCAACACCCCGACAAAACACCAACAAGCCCCCACCCGACACCCCCGACATCCCGCAAGGACCCACCACATGAACCAACCAACCAAAGAACGCGAACTATGGAAGCGCATCGTCAAAGATATGCGCAACCATGAAGGTTTGGGAGAGTATGGCTACGATGCCTACATCTCCAAGCTGACGCTGGTCAAGGACACTGGGACTGCTCTCCAGATCCAGTACCCAGAAGACCTACCCATCGCCTGGGTAGAGGTCAACTACCAGCAAAGCATCATCAACGCGGTAGCGCGTGTGCTTGATGCTGCTCGTCAGCTTGAGTTCGTCATGCAGGGTCAAGAACATACCACCACTGCACAGACGGACGAAAGCCCCACCTCTCAAACAGCCACCCCGACTCCCGCCAACGCCCGCAGTCGCTCCAAGAAAACCAAAACCCGCAACAGCACATCCGCGCAAACAGGTATCAATCCGGACTTCCTCTTTTCCAATTTCATAGAGGGTCCCAGCAACTCCTTTGCCTACGCCGCCGCCAACGCTGTCGCCAACAACACAGGCAAGCTCCTCAACCCACTCTTTATCCACGGTGGACCAGGACTTGGCAAAACGCACCTCCTCCACGCGATCGGCAATGCGGTCGCGCAGGCGAACGAAGGAAAAAAAGTCCTCTACGTCACGAGCGAAGATTTCACCAATGCCTACATCGACGCGATGAGCAAGAAGGGTGACGCGCTCAATAGCTTCCGCAAGAAGTATCGCAACGCCGACATCCTGCTCATTGACGACGTGCAGTTCCTCGCCCGCAAGGAGAAGACACAGGAAGAGTTCTTCCACACATTCAATGCACTGCTCGCCAGCGGCAAGCAGATCATCCTCAGCTCCGATTGCCCCGCGAGCGAAATCACCACCATGGATGCGCGCCTCACCTCGCGCTTCGAGCAGGGCATGGCGGCTAGCATCGCACGCCCCTGCCTCGAGACTCGCACTGCCATCCTGCGCAGCAAGCGTCAGCTCTGGAAGAGTGATACCGTCACCGACGAGATCCTCGACTTCCTCGCAAAGAACATCACCTGCTCCGTACGCCGCCTCGAAGCAGCCCTCATCCGCGTCGCCAGTTACTCCACCTTCACCCACCGTGAACTGAGCCTCGATGACGTCCGTATCCATCTGCGCGACCTCCTCAGGGAGGAAGAAAAGCGCCAAATCGGCATCGAAGACATCCAACAGCATGTCGCCGAAGCCTTCAACCTCAAAATCGCCGATCTGAGCAGCCCACGCCGCACGGCAAAGATCGCCCACCCTCGCCAGATCGCCATGTACCTCGCGCGCCGCTTCACCGAGCTCTCCTTGCAGAGCATCAGCGCGGCCTTTGCCCGGCGCGATCACGGCACCGTTATCCATGCGACTCGCACAGTTGAGCGCAAGATGGAGAACGATCCCGCTCTGCGCGACCTCATCACACGCATGTGCACAGCTCTGAGCTGAGTACTCTGAGAGAGAGAAAAGGAAAAAAGATTCCCACCCACCCCCGCTCTTCCCAAGAGGAGCGGGGGTGTTTTTTGGGGCACTCCGTCAGATTCGTCGCGGAGGGGGAATACGATTCTGACGGAGTGCAAAAAAACGCCCCAATTAAGGCACTCCGTCAGAATCGTATCATGATTTCCTCACTCGATAAGGAGGCTAGTATT
>CAYJID010000199.1:0-4340 GCA_964370135.1 uncultured Akkermansia sp.
CGTACCTCAGAGAGCTTCGTTAGTCAAGATAAAATCCGGCATAAACCGCTTCGCGACGCTGCGCTCTGCTCGCTATTTATTCCGTTTTTCTCTTGACTAACTTCGCTCTCTGAGGTCGGTAGCATGTATCTTCATTTGGTTGAAAAAGACTTTGTCTTTTCCCTCCAAATGAAGCACATGATCGGGGAGATAAAGCGATCAGCTGCTAAATCACGCTACTTTTTCTATAGCTACCTTATTACTAATACTAGCCTCCTTATCGAGTGAAGAAATCATGATACGATTCTGATGGAGTGCCGCATTTCCTGCGAATTTTCGTCTCTGAGGACACTCTGAGCCATCAATTCGCAAAAAATCCAGCTCTAAAATCATCTCAAAATCTTACCTCGCGAGAAAATAGAAGCCCCCTAAATAAGCTAATCGGAAAACTAGCATCGCGAGAAAATAGAAGCCCCCTAAAGGGGATCTTGCAAAATTAGTTTTGGGAAATTGCAGATTTCAAGAATGAGCGTCACAGCACGTCTTTTGCAAGGTCCCCTAAATGATTTTTTCCATCGGCTTGCCCTTAGCCAGCTCATCAATGAGGCGGTCGAGGTAGCGGATTTCTTTCATGAGCCCATCTTCCCTGTCGGCGATTTTTACCCCACAGACGCTGCCCTTGATCAGGCGGCGCTTGGGGTTCAAGGCAGGGGCTGTTGTGAAAAAAGTCTCCACATCTACCGAGCTACGGCACAGGGCGGAGAGCTCTTCTCGGCTGTAGCCTGTGAGCCAGCAAATAATGGTGATGATCTCGTCCTCCTCCCGCCCCTTTTTCTGGCACTTTGCCACATAGAGGGGGTAGAGCTTCGCGAATGGCATGCTGAATAGAGCGTTTGATTTTGACATATCTGGAGATTTTTTGAGATTCTCATTGCCAGAAGGATGCGAGATCTGACGCGAGATTCTTGGGATTATTTTTGAGTCTGTTCTGGTCGACATCGCGGATGAGCGCTTCTTTGTCCGTGATGCCCAGCTGCTCAAAATCGTAAGACAAGCCAATGCTGGTCATGAGCTCATGCCAGTAGCTGCGGAAATCAGCGACGCCGAGCAGCTCGCTGAGCTCGGCGAGGGTGGCGCGCACGTAGGCACTGCCACGTGGGTCTTGGCAGTGACTCTCATCGGTCTGTTGATTCGCCTCGTAGAGGTCGGGCATGGAGAGGGCGACAGCGTGCCCGTGAGGCAGACCGTAGTCTGTAGTGATTTTGTAGGAGAGAGCATGCGCGGCGGTGGTGCGCGAGATATTGATAGCCTGTCCCGCGAGGTTGGAGGCTTGCGCCATGGCGTCGCAGGCATCGAGGCGGCTCTCGGTGACGAAGGCGACGAGCCAGTCTTTGGCGAGGAGGATGGAGCGGCGCGCTGCCTCCTTGCTCTCGTCGGTGGATTGGACAGCCCAGTAGCTTTCAATAGCTTGGCAGTAGGCGTCGATGCCGCTGCAGGCCTTGAGGTAGCTGGGTGATTCGAGCAGGAAGCGCGCGTCGACGATGGCGTAGTCGGGGAGCACGGCGGGGTCGTCGAGGCCTTGCTTCTCCCCATTCTGATAGTAGACGGCGAACTGCGTGGCCTCGCTGCCCGTACCTGCGGTGGTGGGGATGGCGACGAGGGGCAGCGTGGTCTGGGTGAGGTTCTTGTAGAGCTTGGCAAAGTCGATGACGCTGCCGCCGCCCAGCGCAATGATGAGTTGATAATCTTGAGGGTAGAAGCACGCGATGGCTTCTTGGACTTGGTGGTATTTCGTATTAGGCTCGATGCGATCGCAGATATCGTAGGGGCAGCAGAGGGTGGAGGTCAGCAGCTCCCCATAGAGGGCGAATGTCCTAGGACTGGTGAATATCAAGACCTTCTGCGCTTGATACTGCTGGAGGAGAGAGGGGAGGATGGCGAGTTGTATAGATTCTACTGGCTTCATGTTATAGATAAATTAGCAGAAGTGAGACATGATGCAAGTCCTTTTTTCTAAATCTCCTCGCTGGAGGCAGCCTCTAAAATGGGACTTGTCTCATGGAGTGAGTTCTGGTAGAATGAGCGCATAATGATGACTTTGGACGAGCTCAGAGAGGGGATAGATGCATACGATAAAGAGATTATCGAATTGCTCAAGCAGCGTGCGGCCTGCCGCGATCAGGCCGCAGAATCAGGAACCGCGAGCCTCGAGAGTCTCCTCCAGCTCAATAGCTCGGATAGCTCGGGACTCCAGCTGCCCGAGGAGAGCGTGGGCTATATCTTCGACCAGATTGAGCTCTGCACGCTCACGCCTCAGGGGGCACGAGGCATCCTCTGCGAGGGCAAGACACTCGCGCAGATTGATGCGGAGCTACTCGCCCTCATCCGCCAGCGTGCGAATCTCGTCCACGAGGTCGGCGTCATCAAGCGCGCCCAGCAGCAGCCGCTCTTCGTCCCCGCACGCGAGTACCATATGTACCGCAAGATAGAGAAGCTCAACAATAACATCATCGAGCCAGAGCCTCTCATCGCCGTGTACCGCGAGATCATCAGCTGCTCCTTCCAGCTGGAGGGAGGGCTGCTCATCGCCTACCTCGGGCCAGATGGGAGCTGGAGCTATCAGGCGGCGCTCTCGCGATTCGGCCACAGTGTGGAGAGGCTGCCCTGTGACAACTTCGCCGAGGTCTTCGCCGCTGTCGACTCGGGACGGGCGAACTATGGCATCATCCCCGTGGAGAATAGCTCCGAGGGCTCCGTGTCTCAGGTCATTGACTTCCTCGCTGAGTATGATCTGCAAATCTGCGCGCACTCCTCCATCGCCGTGCAGAACTGCCTGCTGGGCAATCTGGCTCCAGAGGACATCCGCACGATCTATTCGCACCCTCAGGTCTTTGGACAGTGCCGAGGCTGGATTCTCAAGAACTTCCCCCACGCGCAGTGCATCAATATGCCCTCGACTACGGCGGCAGCGTTCCACGCGGCCAAAGAAAGCGCACAGGGCGCCGCTGCCCTCGGCAGTGCCTTGACAGGTGAGGTCGCAGAGCTCGCCGTCCTCCAGCGCAATGTGCAAGATAGCGCGAGCAATCGCACGCGCTTTGTCGTCATCGGCAAGCAGCGCAGCGAGGCGACGGGCGCAGATCGCACCTCACTCTGCCTCGCCACCGTGCATGAGGCGGGCTCACTGGTAGATATCCTCATGTACTTCAAGACGCATGAGATCAATATGTACAATATCCACTCACGCCCGATGAAGGACCGCCCGTGGGAGTATCTCTTCTTTATCGATGTCGAGGGGCACCGCGACGAGGAGCCGCTGCGCACCTGCTTGGACCAGCTCAGCAAGCACTGCTCGTACATGAAGGTGCTCGGCTCCTATCCTGAGTCCTAATCGCCATGTCTTTTACCCAGCAGCAAGCATTCGGCCTCCTCGAGCGCGCCCGCCAGCAGCAGCGACTGCCCCACGCGCTACTCATCACAGGCAGTGAGGCCGCAGGCACCCACGAGCTCGCGCTGAATATGGCGCGCGTGCTCAACAGGGCTCAGGCGAGCAGCCTCGATGAGCTCGCCCACCCCATGTGCCGCGTCCTGCGCCCCAGCTCACGCAGCCGCAGCATCCTCGTGGATGACATACGCGGGGTGGAGGACTTCCTCTCCCTGCGCGCGGATGAAGGCGCGCACAAGATTGTCATCATCCTGAGTGCGGAGCGCATGATGGATGAGGCGTCCAATGCATTTCTCAAGACACTGGAGGAGCCCCCACCACAGACGCTCATCATGCTGCTCACGGAGCACCCGAGCCGCCTGCTGGCAACCATCCTCTCACGCTGCATCCGTATCGATCTCCATGAGGTGAGCAACAAGCTCCATCTCAGCGAGGTACAGCAGCTCTTCCTCCCGACCCTCCTCGACGGCCTCGCGCAGCTCGGCGATGATATCGCAGCGCTCGCGCTGAGTGCCGACATCCAGCGCCTGCTGCTCTCGCGCAAGGAGGCGATCACCGAGCGGCTCACGCTCGCCCTCAAGCAGCAGGCGAAGGCTATCAGCGATGGCACAGGCATACGCGACTGGGAAGCGATGCAAAAGGATAGCACCGCCGCACACATCGAGGCGGAGTACCTGCGCGAGCGCGAGGAGATCTTTGAGCTCTTCACCCTCTGCTTTGGCCAGGCCATTCTCCATGCCTCGCATGCCCCTGACGTGGAGCTGATCTCGCCGCTACTCGCCGAGATGGCGGAGCAGCACAAGCCCGCCGAGCTCATGCAGCGCATGCGCGCGCTGGATGGTCTGCGCGAGGATCTCAAATACAATGTCAAAGACTCGCTCGCCTTTGACGTACGCCTCGTCGATGTCATCGGCGCAGG
>CAYJID010000200.1:0-4303 GCA_964370135.1 uncultured Akkermansia sp.
GGGCGGCTTCGATGCCGGCGTGTCCCGCGCCGATGACGAGGACATCATAGAGGGTAGTGGTGGTGCTTGGCTGATGCATGGGAAAAGGGGGGAAGGAGGAAGGGGAAAGGGAAAAAATTAGAGAGTGCAGCTCACGACGAGGCGATGCAGCAGCACGCGCGGGTCGATGGAGGTGGAGACGAGCTGGCGGTCGGCCTCGGCGCAGGCGCGCAGCGCGCGCAGGGCTTTGGCAGGGTCGACCTTTTTGCATTCGCGTGCCTGCTGGTAGAATCCGTAGTAATTCAGGCTGCCGTCTTTTTTCTTCGGGATGAGCTTCGTGACGGTCTCGGGGAGGCGTGCCAGCGAGCTCTCCATGGCAGCACAGCTGGAGAGATCGAGCTGGTAGCGACTCAGTACGAGACTGGCGCGGTAGCGGTTGGACAGCGTGGAGATGAAGACGGCGCGGATGATCATGATGGCCTGCTCGCCGCTGTCGAGCTGCGCGTCGATGAGTGAAATGGCCGTGTGCGCCTGTCCGCGCTCCAGCGCGCGGGAGATTTCAAAGACGATGCCCTTGCGCGAGACGGGGACCATGGTCTCGATGTCGGCGACTTCGAGGCGTCGCTGCTTGTGCCCGAGGTAGACGGCGAGCTTGTCGAGCTCGTTGCCTATCTGACGCGAGTTCTCATGCACGCGGTGGACGAAGACGTCCATGGCCTCGGCACTGAGGCTCAGCCCGCGGTCGGCGGCCATGCGCTTGACGAGCTGGGCGAGCTCGCGCTCCCAGCCCTGACGGCTGATGTCGATTTTCGCGTATTCCTCGACGCGGGCTACTTTGGATAGCTTTTTGAAGAAGACGCGCCTCTTGTCCATCTCCATCGCGTGCAGGCAGAAGTAGGTGTCGGGTGGGAGCTTTTCTAGGCAGGTGGTGAGCTCGTCGAGTGCGTCGACGACGGCTTGGCTCTTCGTCCCCTGTGGAGAATCACCCATGAAGGTCGCGCCCTTGAGGAAGATAGTCTTGCCCCCTCCAAACATATTCACCATCTGCAATCCTGAGATGGTGCGCTGGATGATGCGCAGTGCCTCATCGACAGTCGGTGCAGCACCGTCGATGATCTCATCGCCCCAGCCCTCCGAGCCAGCGGTGAGCTGCTGGTAGGCGGCCTGCGCCGCAGCACTAGCCTGACCTTCGTCAGATCCAAAAAAGGCGAAACAGCGGGAGGAGGAGGAAGGAAGCGGGGTCATTGTCAGAAGCATTAGATCAAATTTTCACCAAAAAGTCAAACCTAGACCCCATTTCTCCCGCGTACATACTCTCCGCACTCTTGCGGCGTATCTCGAACTCATGCTCAGTGAAATCATCAACTCCTCTCCCCTACTCCTCTCCCCTACTCCTCAGCCCCTCGCTTCCCTTCCCCCAGAGGGTGAGCGTCGGCGCGATCGCGCCATGCTGACAAAAAATACGCCCTCCCGCGCGCATGCAGGAGGGCGTGAAGATGTTGTTGTTCAGGAGAGTGCGTAAGATTACTTCTTCTTGCAGCTTCTCTTGGCTGGTGCCTTGGGTACGGGCTTCTTGAAGACGGAGGATGCCTTGAAGCTCAACGTCTGTGAGGCGTCGATTTTCATCGTCTTGCCTGTTTGAGGATTGCGCCCTGTGCGTGCGGCGCGGGTCTTCATTTCAAAGGTACCAAAGCCAATGATTTGAACCTTTTCTTGGAGGACGGCTTCGCCGATAGAATCGAGGACGGCTTTCAGTGCTGCCTCGGCGCACTTTTTGGTTGCGTCTTCACCGAGCTTAGCCTGAACTAGGTCTACAAGTTGAGTTTTATTCATAGGACTGTATGATATCATCTTTAGACCGCTTAGCAAGAGGAAAATAACAATTTTTCAGCAAAATTGCGTAATTTAGAACGAAAAAGTACGGTATTACACTCTAACAAATGAAGTTTATTGTAACTAAGCGTCTTTTTAATTATTAAATTACCAGTTTCGATTCGAGATAGCGTCCCGCATTTCGCTCACCGCTGCTTGCATCCCAATGCTCAAAGCGCGCGCTACGATGGTGTGCCCGATGTTGAGTTCTTGGAGATGAGGGACCTCTGCGAGCTCATCGAGGTTGGATAGCTGGATGCCGTGCCCTGCGTGGACGCGCAGCCCGAGCTGCTGAGCTTCTCGAGCACCAGCAGCGAGTCTGGCGGTCTCTGCTGCGCGCTGCTCTCCCTGCGCATTGGCAAAGCAGCCCGTGTGCAGCTCGATCATGGGCGCGCCGATCTCAGCACTCGCGCGTATCTGGGCGCTATCGGCGTCGATGAACATGCTCACGAGGATGCCCGCCTCGCCTAGAGCGGCGACGATGGGGCGCAGGGTGCCGATCTGCCCCGCGACGTCGAGGCCGCCTTCGGTGGTGACTTCCTCGCGCTTCTCTGGGACGAGGCAGACGAAGTCGGGCTTGAGGTCGAGGGCGAAGGCGAGCATCTCCTCAGTCGCTGCCATTTCGAGGTTGAGCGGCAGTGCGATGTGCTCGCGGATGCGGTAGGCGTCCTCCATCTGCATGTGGCGTCTGTCCTCGCGGACATGGATGGTGATGGAGTCGGCTCCTCCTGCCTGCGCGGCACGCGCGGCCTCGAGGACGCAAGGCTCGGCATGGGGGGCATCCAGCATGCCCTGATAGCGGGCCTGACGGAGGGTGGCGACGTGGTCGATATTGATTCCTAAAAGCATGGTGGGGGTGTATCTATTGGTGTGATGATTAGAATCAAAGCGACCGCATCGGAGAGATGCGGTCGTGAAAAAGGGGGAATGGTGTGGGCAGAAAATCAATGGAGGAAGTGACGCACACCTGTGAAGATCATGGCGATGCCCGCGGCGTCCGCAGCGTCGATGACCTCCTGATCGCGGATGGAGCCACCCGGCTGGATGCAGGCTGTAGCACCTGCGTCGATCGCTGTCTGGAGACCGTCGGCAAAGGGGAAGAGACCGTCGGAGGCGATCACGCTGCCCTTGAGCTGGAGGCCTGCTTGGCCTGCCTTCCACACGGCGATCTTCGCCGAGTCTACGCGGCTCATCTGGCCAGCTCCGATGCCGAGGGTGCCGTTCTTGTCCGAGAAGACGATGGCGTTGGAGTGGACTTGCTTGCACACGCGCCAGGCAAAGCGCAGAGCCTCGAGCTCTTCTTCGGTAGGCATGCGCTTGGTCACGACCTTTTCTTGGAGCTTGTCGAGTCCCATGGCGTAGTCGTCGCGCTTCATCGTCATGACGCCACCGGGGGCGGAGCGGATGATGGGCAGCTTGCAGTATTCCTTCCACGCGTCGAGGTCGAGGCGCATGATGCGGCAGTTCTTCTTCTTTTGCAGGATGGCGCGTGCCTCTGGCTCGTAGTCAGGTGCGATGATGACGTCGGTGAAGATCGCGCCGACGATGCGGGCGAGAGCCTCGGTCATGGGGCGGTTCATCACGATGACGCCGCCGAAGGGTGCCTGCGTGTCTGTCTGATAGGCGCGCTTCCATGCCTCGACGAGGTCCTCGTCATCTTGACCGACGCCGCAGGGGTTCGTGTGCTTGAGGATGCCGACCGTGGGGCGGCGGAAGTTCATGATGAGCGACGCGGCAGCCTCGACGTCGAGGATGTTCGTGTAGGAGAGCTCCTTGCCCTGAATCTGCGTGACGATGCTGTCGAAATCTCCGTAGAGGTGGCTGGTCTGGTGAGGATTGTCCCCATAGCGCAGGGTCTGGGCAAAGGGCAGCGAGAGGGTGAAGGTATTGCGCGTGCGGTCCGCGGCGCGGTGTCCGAGGTAGTTTGAAATCGCGTTGTCGTACTCAGATGTGCGGGTGAAGACCTTGACCGCGAGACGCTCGCGTGTCTTGAGCGTCGTGTTGCCCTGATGGCTTTCCATCTCCTCGAGGATGGTGTCGTAGTCGCCTGGGTCGGAGACGACGGTGACGGAGACGTAGTTCTTGGCCGCGGAGCGCAGCATGGAGGGGCCTCCGATGTCGATCTTCTCAATAGCCTCGGCGAGTGTGACGCCGTCCTGGGCGATGGTCTCTTCGAAGGGGTAGAGATTCACACAGACGAGATCGATCGTGGGGATGTCGTTGGCGCGCGCCTGCTGCTGATGCTTCTCCAGATCGCGACGCTGTAGCAGACCACCGTGTACCTTCGGATGGAGTGTCTTGACACGACCATCAAAGAGCTCAGGCGCTCCTGTGTAGTCAGAGATCTCGGTGACAGGGAGGCCGAGGTCCTTGAGATACTGGCAGGTGCCGCCTGTAGAGATGAGAGTGACACCTTGGTTGACAAGGCCTTGGGCAAACTGATCGAGCCCCG